>NZ_ATXL01000051.1 GCF_000421665.1 Bavariicoccus seileri WCC 4188
ATTTATTAAACTGAATTTTTTCGAGGAACTCACGAACCAAAATCAATCCGCCATGGGAAGATAGCTTTTCACTTTTTGAGGAAATTTGAACATTTTTATTGAAACTTAGTCGATTATCGCGTAAATTTGACATATAGAACACCTCTGTTTTGTATTTTCGTCAAATTTACATTAACAGAAAGGTGTTCTTTTTTCACGCACCAAATGGGTGAAAAAAGAAACTCTTTGCAAATGTTGAAGAAATACGGTTTTAGAGCGCAAACTCATAAAACTATGAATTATCTAGGTATCTTCATAATCGGAAATATCATAACCATTATCATCATTAGGCGATTTATAAACTGGGCTCAGCCAAATCGCATCTATTCCTAATTTTTCTAAGTAGTCTAATCGACTAATAATACCTTTCAAATCACCGATGCCGTCTCCATCACTATCTTGGAAACTACGCGGGTATACTTGATAAACAACTGCTTTCTGCCACCATGACGTCATATTAAATCTCCTTTGTTTTTTCATATTTCTTGAACACATTCAGTACTAAAAACGACTTTAAAAAAATCATAAA
Organism: Bavariicoccus seileri WCC 4188; assembly: GCF_000421665.1. GTDB lineage: Bacteria > Bacillota > Bacilli > Lactobacillales > Aerococcaceae > Bavariicoccus > Bavariicoccus seileri. Next base: position 569 of record NZ_ATXL01000051.1, read on the forward strand.
ACTCAATCCAATAAAAATGCTGATATACATCATAAATACAAACAAGACAGGAGAGGTCAACATCACAAACAACACACCGACCGTCATCCCAGCTAACACTAAACTTGTCCAAATATTCGCCAAACACAACTTAGTCGCATTGATGAAAATCACCTTAGCCGAGTCCTGGTAGCGGGCGATATAACCGTATAAAAACTGTCCACATAGCAGCATGAACAAGCCAACGATGACCACACCAATCAAGGAAAAAGAAGCTGTTTTGGCAACTTGTGTGAAATACCGGATATCAATCACGATAATCAAGAAGAGTAAGAAGTGAATGACACTGAACCCAATAGCTTGCTTGAAATTTCGTTTGAAAGCCTCACTATAATTTTGAACGATGCGTGTGTCATTATTGTCGATCAACTTAAAACAAGTCGCATAGGCTGCACTAATCGAAACACCAATCGTCACCAGTGGAATACTCGTCACGAGGATGCATAAATTGAGCACTAACAAACTCCATATCTTCATCAACACTCTATAAACAGGTCCATCAACTTGAAAAAAAGCATTCATCACCCCAACCCCCTTCTATCTTATTTTACCTTACTCTATGACCATATTTCGCCTATACTTAACCTTACTGCTCGGAGTTGACCGTAGAAGATCACATTTCTTATTCCTTAACTGCTCCTACAACAATCCCTTGTACGAAGTATTTTTGTAGGAATGGATAGATGACCAACAATGGGACGATTGCCACAATAATTTTTGCGGCATTCAAGTTACGATCAGATACGGCTAAAAGACTTTGTAATTGTTCAGATGTCATACCACTGGCATTTTGCAATGTCTCAGCGATATTAACAGACAAGGATTGAATATAGGTCATCAATGGGTAGTTTTCAATCTTCGTCATATAGATCAATCCACCGAAGAAATCATTCCAACTGCCTACAATACTGAACAACGATACAGTTGCTAGTGATGGCAACGAAATTGGAATATAGATTCTTGTCAACACATCCCAGCCATTGGCACCATCAAGTAATGCTGATTCTTCCAATGATTTAGGAATACCACGGAAGAAATTCATCACTAAGATGACACTTCCAATTGGAACAGCACCAGGTAAGATTAACGACCAGATACTATTAATCATACCTAAATTACGAACAATTAAATAGGTTGGGATCATCCCACCATTGAATAACATCGCGAACACCATGAAATTCATAAAGAATCTTCTTGAACGAAATACTTTTTTCGATTTTGACAATGGATAAGCCAATGTCACGATCATTGACAAGTTGAGAATTAACGCAGCAAAGACACGAAAGACCGATATGCCGAACGAACGCCAAAATTGTGAATCATTGACAATTCTTTCATAAGCCGCCCATGTAAATTCCACCGGCCAAAGTGCGACACGATTTCCTGCTGCTGCTTGAGAACTACTCAATGACAACGCCAAAACGTTCATCAAGGGTATCAAGCATGATAATGTTAGTAAAATAACGATCACATAGATCACAAATTGGCGAATACCAAATTTTTCCTTCATATTATTACCCCCCTGATAAGTTAGAACATGACGCGATTAGTAGCTTTTTCAGCAGCTTTATTAGAAATGTAAATCAAGAGTAAGCCAATGATCGAACGAACTAAACCAACTGCAGCACCTAGACTGTAATCCCGACCTATCAACCCAATCCGATAAATGTAGGTATCTAATACGTCCCCACTCGCGTAAACCGGCGGTGAATATAAGTTGTAGACTTGGTCGAACCCGGCGCTCAAAATACCTGGTAACGCTAGAATCGTCATTAAAATGATAAAAGGCATCATCCCTGGAATCGTCACATGTCTCACTCGTTGGAACCAATTCGCCCCATCCATTGTCGCAGCTTCATATAGGCCCGGATCAATTGAGGTAATTGCTGCTAAGAAAATAATCGAATTATACCCAAAACCCTTCCACACATCTGTCCAAATCAATAAATGTGGGAACACTTTGTTACTTCCCAAGAAGTTGATTCGGTCAAAACCAATACTTTGAATAATTTGATTAACCGTACCATCTAGATTAAAGAGGTTCAAAATAACGGATGCTAGAATAACCCAAGATAAGAAATAGGGCAGATAAACGATCGTTTGCATCGTTTTCTTCATCCATTTTACTCGGATTTCGTTGAGTAGAATTGCAAAAATAATTGGAATAATCGTATTTAAAATAATTTTACCAACTGCGATAAATACTGTATTATAAGTCACCTGCCAAATATCAGGGAGGTTTAGGATATATTTAAAATTGTCAAACCAGACAATTTTAGATCCCAAAAACCCTCTTGCTGGTACAAAATCTTGAAAGGCCATGATCAGTCCAAACATTGGCGCATAAGAGAAGATTATTAGAAAAATCATCCCGGGAGCGATCATTGCTAAGAATAGCCATTGATCTCTGGAGAGCCAGCTTTTCTTTTTTACTGCTACTTTTTCCATAGTGTGCTCCTTACTCTTAATGTAAAATAGAGCATCTGTAGAAAAACTCAAATGCTCTACTTCCATGTGTTAATTATTTTTGGTCATCTGCAAGTTTTTGCATTTCTTCTAAGATTGCTTGTCCACCTTGACTATCCCAAGTGTCAACGTACTTATCAAAGTTATCAAGTGATTCCTCACCTGTCACATACTTGATGAATGTTTCTTCTTCAAGCTTGCCAATTTGAGCCCCATTACGTTCAGAAGCTTTGATTGTTTCAAAAGTGACAAACGGAGTGATTTCATTATAAATACCGGCTTGACGAACACCATCCATCACGTGGTCCACTGCTAGTAATCTAGAAGCATAAACCGCCCAATCAGTTGGGTCTGATCCAGTTGGGTCATCTAAATAAGCTTTGATTTTATTAGAGTTGTTTTTAACAGTAAAGCTTGAGATATCGTCAATACTCGTTTCGCCTTCTGCAGCTTCTGACGCTTCAACGGCATCCGAAATTTCACTCAAGTTCTTGAACATTTCGATATTCACTGGTCTAACGGAACCATCAACTGCTTTTTGTGCATACTCGTAAATTTCAGGATATTCTTTTTCCATATCCTTTGAGTTTGCAACGTCATCAAACAATAGGTTAATCATTTTTACAACCAATTCTGGATGTGCAAAATCTTTGCTGACTACAACATAACCACCCACACCAGGTTTGCTAACACCATTGACTTTGCCATCACTACTTTCAATCGCAAATGGTGTAAAGGTTGCTTCTGGATTAGAGGTTCTAGCTTGTACCAATGCCCAGTCAGGTAAATGCCATGGTCCAGGAACAATTCCGAGTTCGCCATTGATCATCATGGCATTGATATCATCGTAAGTCCTTGTTCCGAATTGGTCATCTAAGATCTTGTCATCGAACAATTGTTTGACATAAGCTAAGCTTTCTTTAGTTTCTTCAGTATTTGAACCATATTCTAATTTACCATCATCACCAACTAAATAATTCTTAGGATAAGAACCTAAAGCGTTAAAAATTGCTGTAGCGGTATAAGCCGAACCACCATGACTATCCCCAGTCAGCCAGTTTGCAAAAGCCAGTCCTTGGGTCTTGCCACTACCACCCGCATCTTTTTCTTTAAATGTTTGTGCCGTTGATTTTAATTCATCTAATGTTATGGCGTGGTTACCATCTTCATCCAGTTTGATGCCTAAATTATCTAGCCAGTCTTGTCTAATCCAAACTAAGTTAGGGCCAAAATCATTTGCTGTCCCTGGTAAAGCCATAATTCTATCATCAATCTTGGCAGAATCGATTTGAACATTATCAAATGATTTATAGATTTCTTTAATCCCATCACTAGCGTATTCATCATAGACGTCTGTTAGATCGGCAATCAAGTCATTGTCAGCCAATTCTTCCATTTCATCACGACTAACTACCATTAAGTCAGGAAGATCGCCAGAAGCAATGGCTAATGACACCTGACGTGTAAAGTCATCCCCATTGGCTTCAAAAGCACTTTGTATATCGACACCTAATTTTTCCTTAACTAGTCTTCTATAAGCATTGTCCCCATAAGAATCGCCTTCTGGTAATTTCGAATTTGGTTGTGTTTGTTGACCAACCGTCATAATAATATTGCCATCAGCATCTTTTTCAGCTTCTTTTGGTTCATTCCCTCCACATGCAGTTAGTAGCAATGCACTACCTAAAACCAACGAACCGGTTAAAAACTTATGCATATTTTTCATTTGGTTCTCTCCTTTTATTTAGTTTACGTAATCGTTTACGTAACTTGTAAAAAAATGGTCGAATCGTTTACGTCATCGCGATACTGATATTAGGAACACTTTATGGCATTAACGTAAACGTTTACAGTCATATAATACCACCACGACTATCAAGCTGTCAATAGCGCTTACATAATTTGGGATATTTTCTCTCAAAAACATCCAAAAACACCGTCCTATCAATATTTTTGAAGGCGGTGTTTCGTTAAGAATTTTTATTTATTTCTTTTTCCATGGCTCTCTAAAGCCGTTCATGTGCTGTTGGAAAACTTTTTATATACCTATCACTAAGCTTCAGCATCATATGCTAATGTTCCATCAAGGTAAGTAGCAACTAAGCTCATATCGTCTTCAAGGACAATAAAGTCAGCGGCGTATCCTGGAGCAATTTTACCACAGACGTCATCAATTTTAACGGATTCTGCTGGGACTTGGCTTGCCATACGAATAGCTTCAGCAGGAGAGGCAATTTGCCATTTCACCACATTTTTAACCCCATCAATCAATTGCAAGATACTTCCTGCTAAATTACCAGAATCAGCTAACCGCGCAGCACCATCTTTAACAATGACCTTGTATTCGCCTAAATGAGACTCTCCTTCACCGAGACCACCTGCTCGCATGCAGTCAGTGATTAACATCGTACGCTTGCGACCATGTGCGTCTAAGAGAACTTTTGCAGCAACAGGATGAACATGGTGACCATCACAGATTAACTCATCATAGGCATCTTTAAAAAACATTGCTGCCCCAACAACACCTGGCTCACGGTGATTTAATCCACGCATACCATTATAGGCATGAACAAAAATGTTCGCCCCTGCGTTAATGACCGCTTCGCATTCATCGAAGGTTGCTGAAGTATGCCCAATACCGACCGCAACCCCTAATTGTGTCGCTTGTTTTGTAAAGTCTACTGCACCTTCGCGTTCAGGAGCAATCCCAATCTTCTTAACATAGCCCTTCGAAGCTTCCACCCATTCTTCTAAGGCAGAAATATCTGGGTCACCCATGTATTTAGGATTTTGAGCCCCTTTATGTTCTTCAGAGAAGAAAGGCCCTTCTAAGAAGATACCTCTAATTTTCGCCCCTTCAAATGCTTCAGCATTCTCACCGACAGTCCGACAGACATCTGCCAATAGCTCTCTTGAGGCCGTCAACGTCGTTGGTAACCATGACGTCACACCGCAAGATGGTAACGCTTCTGCCATCACCTTCAACCCTTCAGGATCATTATCCATCACGTCATGGCCTTGATAGCCATGAATATGCGTATCGACTAACCCAGGCGCAATACTAAACGATCCATAATCGATGACATCACTACCTTCAGGAATATCACGTGAAAAATCTCCAAACTTACCGTCAGCAGTAATCTCGAGATACCCCGGTCCTGTTACTTCCATTGGTAAGAAAAATTGCTTCGCTTGAACATAAGTTGACATCATTTCCGCTCCCTTATTTATTTTATTAGCTGTACACTACAGCCGAACTTGTCACAAACAAAACAGCTATAAACATGCTGGTCACTTTTCACTCTCTCATTTTACCCCTAATAACTCGTTTTAGCTAGTTTGACAAAACTGAAAAATGGGCTATTTATTTGCTCATATAAATCGTTTCCATTTCAAAATATGATATTCTAGATATGAGGTGAGCGCTATGGTAAAAAGAAAAATTGTAATCATTGGCGGTGGCGTTGTTGGATCAGTTGCCGCTTACTATCTATCCAAAACAACACATGATGTGACATTGATAGATGACGGAATCGGTCAAGCGACTAAAGCAAGTGCTGGTATTATCTGTCCTTGGTTTTCACAAAGACGTAATCAAGATTGGTATCACTTGGTGGATACAGGAGCAACTTTTTATCGCCAACTCGTCGAAGATCTCACTGCAGATGGGGTGAAGACACTCCCTTTCCATGAGACAGGTTCTTTAGTCTTTAAGCGCTCACGTCTTCTAGCGGAGAAACTACTGCTAACTGCAAAGTTAAAACGAGAAGCTAATCCGACAATTGGTAGTTTAAATCTCCTATCGCCAGAGTCCGTCAAACAAATTTATCCTAACCTACAAGCCGAACACTACGCCTTGTATGCTAGCGGCGGTGGCCACGTCGACGGTCAATTGCTAATTTCGACATTACAGAACATTGCCGAACAAAATGGGACAACGATTATTCGCGAAAAAGCCCGAATCACGTCAGTTGATCGCCATAGCGTCGCTTTTGGAGAACAGGTTAAAACCTTCGATCACATTATTTTAGCGGTCGGCGCGTGGTTGCCTGAACTTTTAGCTCCCTTTGGTCTAAAAACCGACATTAGACCACAAAAGGGACAATTAATTACTTGTCAGACCAATCGACAAACCTCCAACTGGCCTGTCTGCATGCTCATTGGCGAAACAGACATCCTGCCATACGGCGAAACTAGCTTAATCATTGGGGCAACTCACGAGAATGATCAACTCTTTGATTTAACGCCTAGTAGCAGACAACAGAACATTCTGCTCGAAGAAGCCAAGACTGTCTTAACAGACATCGATTTAACTATCTCAGGACATCGTGTTGGGACTAGAGCCTATACCTCTGACTTCTTACCATTAATAGGTCCTATACCTAGTTACGACCACATCATAGCCGTCAGTGGCCTAGGCTCGTCTGGTTTAACCTCTGGACCGCTGATTGGCTATGAAGTCGCTCAAACCATCGCCAACGACCAACCATTAGTCGACTATTTAACCCCTTTTTCAGCTAAAAGGTATATTAAATAACTTAGGTTCTTAACAGATCCTAAAACCACCTTATTTAAAGCGTTTTGTTGCTTTCTTTTTGTTTGTAATCAGCTGTCTATTAAACTAAAATATAATTGTCATCATATTTTAGAAAGGATGTTACTCATGTTAAAAGAATTTAGAGACTTTTTGATGCGCGGAAATGTTATTGACCTAGCTGTCGGTGTGATTATTGGGGCTGCTTTCTCAGCAATTGTTACTTCATTAGTAAATGATATTATTATGCCGTTGATTACCGCAACCACAGGGGCAGCTGATGTTAGCGACTTAGCTATTACCATAGGAAACGCTAAACTAGCTTATGGTAATTTTTTACAAGCCATCATCAACTTTGTAATTATTGGCTTTGTCCTCTTTATGATCATTAAAGCAGTTAATAGCGTCACTAACCGCTTATCTAAGAAAGCAACAACACCAGAAGTTGCTGTGCCAACTGCTGAAGATTACTTGAAAGAAATCCGTGACCTCTTAGCTAACGACCAAAAACCTGTTTCTAAGTAAGATATAAGTTGCTAGCTTAAGATGTTTTATAGCGTAATGTGTGAGATAACTTTGACACTTACAATTGAAAAAATCTCTCTAAACCCTTGATAACAAAAGGATTTAGAGAGATTTTTCTTTTTTTCAGTTGTATATCTATTTCGTTAATGGCTAGCTAGTAGCTGAATATTGCCTCACTAGTAACTGACATCACACCGCTATCGGTGCTTTAATCGCTGGATGAGGGTCATAGTTTTCGACCTTGATATCAGAGACATCAAACTCAAACACACTCTTCTTATCCGTATTCAAAACCAACTTAGGCAACGGTCTTATATCACGTCCCAGTTGCGTAATCATCTGCTCCATATGATTGTTATACAAATGAGCATCCCCTAGCGTATGAACGAACTCACCGACCTCTAATCCTGTCTCATGTGCAATGAGATGAGTCAATAAGGCATAACTTGCAATATTAAATGGCACACCTAAAAATACATCAGCACTGCGTTGATACAGCTGACAACTTAACCTTCCGTCATTGACATAAAACTGGAATAGCGTGTGACAAGGTGGCAAGGCCATCGAAGGCACATCTTCTGGATTCCAGGCTGAAACAATCAAACGTCTAGAATCAGGAGTCGTCTTGATCATTTCAATAACCTGCGCTAACTGATCAATTGTCTCCCCTTGTGTCGTTTTCCAATGACGCCATTGTGAGCCGTAAATATTGCCAAGCTCTCCATATTTTTTTGCAAATACCTCATCATTCAAGATATTATCACAAAATCGTTCTAACTCTGCTTCATAGTGTTCTTTGAACTCCGGATCGATTAACACACGATTGCCAAAATCGGTCATGTCAGGGCCATGGTAATCCGCACTCTTCACATAACGGTCAAACGCCCACTCATCCCAGATATGGTTCTTATGTTCTAGTAAATAACGAATATTCGTATCACCCTTTAGAAACCACAATAATTCACTTTTGATTAAGCCAAAAGGCACTCGTTTGGTTGTTAACAAGGGAAAACCTTCAGATAAATCAAACCGCATTTGATAGCCAAAAATACTCTTTGTTCCCACACCAGTCCGGTCAGCTTTTTCATGCCCATTTGCTATGATCTCGCGTCCTAATGCTAAGTATTGTTCCTCCTGTGCCATAGAGACCACTCCTCAATCGTTTTTTCCAGTGTAGCATATTTTGCCCTTCCTATGTTATTCAACTATAATAGAAGTGACAATTATACCGATAACAAGTTTGCCCTCAACCCACGAAATTTCATATATTCTTGATCTATTTGACTGTATTTAGCTGTCATATAGCTATCCCTATTGCCATTTGATTTGATTCTAGAAAGAGAGAGTAGATTTTATGCGTCGTAGAAAATTATTACCCATCATCGTGATTATCCTAATTGCCATTCTCGGAGGAGCTGTTTACCTCCAAAGACAACACACCGCTGCCACAACATTCACTGGGAAAATCACGCACCTAGATAGTGCAGGCGAAGAAGCTTCTGTCACCTTAACCGTTATAAAAGCAGGGGAAAACGTAGCCGGATTAGCACCAGATAGTGATGTGGTCATTCCAAACATTGGTGACTTCGTGGAACCATCTGAGCTTTCAGAAGGCAAAGTTCTTTCTGTCAGACTGGAAAAGAACGCCATAATGACTATGAGTTACCCACCTATCATCCCAGGAAATTCCATTGTAAAGATTACAGTGACTAATACGATTATAGACTAGATTACCACTTATCTTATTTCTTTTTTGTAGCTCAATCTTGTAATAACTTTTATCTGTTAACACTAAGACATACACTTTTACCAGTCGTATGCCTTAGTGTTTTTTGTATAGCATTCAGCGCTTCGGTGATCTATTAATAATACCATCTCTTGATACCTTGATGACACATTTAGATGAAAAGAAAAAGGCAAATGCTCAATTTTAAGTAGCATTTGCCTTTTTTAGTTCACAGTAATCTGAATGGTTTGACAAGATAACTGTAAACTATATTGAATTCTACTTTCATTAAGAAATAGATTCCTTAATTACTTGCGTGCATCTTTTCTCTTCTTGTAGTAAATTCCACCTGCTGCGATAACTAACATTCCACCGAGTAACGATAAAGTTAACGTACTAGCTTCACCTGTTTGTGGTAATTTACCCTTACCTTTATCAGAAGGTTGAGAAGGTTTACTTGGTTTTTCAGGCTTACTTGGTTTATCAGGTTTAGGAGTATGTGTATTAGTAATCGTCACATGCCCTTTACCATTATCAACCACTGTTGCTGTGTAACCTTTAACTTCAGTTACTTCCTTCACAGAATAGACAACTTCTTTACCATCGACTTTTTCATCGAGATTAGTGAATATCGTCATCCATTTATTGCCATTGTTCAATTTAACTGGTTTACCAATGGCTTTACCATCAGCATATAATTGAACTTCGATTTCATCTGCTCTCAATCCATCTTTATCATTATCATCATCCCAAACTTTCGTTACAGTAAGACTCGTCTTACCTGGTGTATGAGTATTTGTAATGTCGAAGCCGTCAATAGTTGGCGTGTAATCTTTAACAGCATCTTCAGAAACTGTGTACTCAATTTCTTTACCGACTGAACCAACTTCGTATTTAGGTAAGTTCTTGAACTCATACTTCCAGTCTGTTTCAGCACTTACTTCAAACGTTTGTCCTGTTGGTTCATTATCAGCTAGCAAATTAACTGTTACTGAGTCTGGACGTAAGCCATCTTGATTGTCGTTGTCATCCCAAGTCTTCGTTCCAGCTACTTCAGTTGTTTCTGGGGTATGTGTATTTGTAATAGTTACATTGCTCTTGTCAGAATCATCAATTGCAGTCGTATATTCTGATACTTCGGATGTTTCTTTAACAGTATACTCGATAACCTTTCCAGCAGCTTTTTCATCTAAATCTTCAAAAGTTGTTGTCCAGTTATTATCAGCATTTAATTCAACCGCGTCTCCTTCTTCTCTACCATCAGCATACAATTGAACTTTGATATTATCAGGACGAACACCATCTTGGTTATCCGCATCATCCCAAACTTTTCTAACTGTAACGCTAGTTTGACCTGGAGTATTGGTGTTGATGATATCATAACCATCTGCTGTTTCAGAATATTTTGGTGTGTATCCTGTAACATCTTTCTCAGAAACTGTGTACTCAATTTCTTTACCGACTGAACCAACTTCAAACTTAGGTAAGTTCTTGAACTCATACTTCCAATCAGTTTCAGCACTTACTTCAAACGTTTGCCCTGTTGGTTTATTATCAACTAACAAGTTAACAGTGACTGAATCTGGACGTAAACCATCTTGGTTGTCCGCATCATCCCACGTCTTCGTTCCTGCTACTTCAGTGGTGTATGGCTTATGAGTGTTAGTAATGTTAAAACCATCAACCTTAACATCATATCCCTCAACTGTTTCTTCAGATACTTCGTATGTAATAGCTTTTCCAGCTTCATTCTTAGGTAAACCAGTAAAGCTATAGCTCCAATCATCTGCAGCAGTTACTTCTTTACTGTCAACTTTTTCGTCGTTTGCTAATAAGTTAACAGTGATGCTATTTGGACGGATACCATCTTGATTGTCCGCATCATCCCATGACTTGGTTCCAGCTACTTCAGTAGTTTCTGGCTTATGAGTGTTAGTGATGTTGAAGCCATCGATCTTAACCTCATAGCCTTCTACCGCTTCTTCAGAAACTGTGTATTCAATGACTTTCCCAACTGAACCCTTTTCAAACTTAGGTAAGTTCTTGAACTCATACTTCCAATCTGTTTTAGCACTTACTTCGAACGTTTGTCCTGTTGGTTTATTATCAACTAATAAGTTAACAGTTACCGAATCAGGACGTAAGCCATCTTGATTGTCCGCGTCATCCCATGTTTTCGTCCCAGCTACTTCAGTCGTTTCTGGTTTATGGGTATTGGTAATGTTGAAGCCATCAACCTTAACCTCATAGCCTTCTATTGCTTCTTCAGAAACTGTATATTCAATGGCTTTACCTGCTTCATTCTTAGGTAATCCAGTGAAGCTGTAACTCCAATCGTCTGCTGCAGTTACTTCCTTACTGTCAACCTTTTCACCGTTAGCTAGTAAGTTAACTGTAATTGATTCTGGACGGATACCATCTTGGTTTTCGACATCATCCCATGTCTTCGTTCCAGCTACTTCAGTTATTTCTGGTTTATGAGCGTTGGTAATAGTCACGTTACTCTTATCAGAATCATCAATTGAAGTCGTATATCCTGGCACTTCAGATGCTTCTTTAACAGTATATTCAATAACCTTACCAGCCGCTTTTTCATCTAAATTGTCAAAAGTCGTTGTCCAGTTATTTTCATCATTTAATTCAACCGCATCGCCCTTTTCTTTACCATCAGCATACAATTGAACTTTGATACTATCAGGACGAATGCCATCTTGGTTGTTGCTATCATCCCAAACTGTAAGGTTACAATACATGTGTTACATGAAAATAAAAAAATAGAGGAAGCTTCTGCTATACTGTAATTACCACACCACAGAAAGGAAAGCTTCCCCTATGAAGAATATTATAACAGAAGAAATGCGATACAGAAAGAAAGTCGTTGATTATGCGGTTAAACATGATAATAATGCCAAGGCTGCACGCAAATATCACACAAATCGGATGCAAGTCAAACGTTGGAGAGACAACTATGATGGGACATGGGATAGTTTAAGAAATAAGAGTACAAAGCCCCACTCACATCCCAATCAACACACTGAAGAAGAGTTAAATATCATGAAAAAGACCTACCAACGGTATGGCCATGAGGGGC
>NZ_ATXL01000052.1 GCF_000421665.1 Bavariicoccus seileri WCC 4188
TATCGATACCATTCGTTTTCGGTTCATTAAGGTTGCTTCTCGACTGACACATCATGCTCGTCGAGTTCAAATCCAATTCAGTTGTGCAAATGTGTATGACAAAGAGTTTGAAACGATTCTTCAGAATTTAACTTACCTATGATTCGAGTGTTAAATCGATAATTTTAAAAATTATTCAAAAAAACAAGGGGAAAGTGCGCTCTTTTTTAGTAGAAATGAACTTTTCTTTTCTTCCGTTAGGAAGGAATCTAATCGATTTGTAAAAAAGAAAGAAACATTTCAGTTTCGCCTAATTTTTTGATAAAAATGTCCCTGTATAAAAATCTATGAATGATTCAGGCCTTTATTTCTTTGTTAAAATATCTTGGTTATGTTGAATAACACACCTCTCAAAAACCCCATTATATCAACATGATACGTATCGTATCACTCATTTTTGACTCATGCTACACAGACCATCTTTATTTTCTTACCGACATACTCAATACTGATAACAGAGGTGATACTTTTTGAATATTGGAGACAAAATCAAAGAACAGCGGTTAAAGAAAGAATGGACGCAAGAGCATCTGGCACAATTGCTAAATGTCTCTCGTCCAACAGTTTCTAGTTGGGAAGTTCATAGAAACTACCCTGATTTAGAAACGATTATAGCTATCAGCGATTTGTTTGGTATCTCTCTAGACGATTTATTGAGGGAGGACAAGGAAATGGCAAAGGATACAACAACTAAACTGAAACGAGGTAAGCTATACAAAATTGCCTTGATGATTATAGCGGGTTTAGTCGCTCTTTATGGGGCGTACAATTTTAAACTTAGGTCTGATGAAAAAACTTATCGTCAGAACTTAGAGGCAAATGGTTGGGAGGTTTTACAAGATCCTGAGTCACTTACAGCTTCTGGTAATGCTTATGAACTGACTGAAGATGGTATTAATTACTGGACTTATATCTTGCCGGCAGATTGGGTTGGCTTTCCATTGAAAGAACAACAACTGACAGTCATAACTAGAGAAGATAATTTTGGGGTTACTGTAGATCAAGATGGGACGATAGGCATCAGTATATCACCTGAAAACGATGACTCATTTTCTAAACAATTATATGTCGATGCTACTCGGAATGGACAGTTGAAAACAATCAATGAGAGCTGGTCTGATGATGACGTTGCTCGTATCAAAAACTACTTGTCTAAATATACCGACAGTCATCAGGCTTTGATTGAAAAGTCATTTGAAAAATTAGAAGAAATTCGTGGGAAGAAATAACTCTTTACTAATCTTGAGCACTACTTGAGTGCAACAAATCAACTACAGAAATCTGACTCCTGTTTAATACTATTCTCAAAAAATTACCCTTCTGAAAATTATACCGATCCCAAAAGTTTTTTGGTCTAACCTTTGGGGGTCGGTACATTGTTTAATAATAATGGATGTTTCTTTTTCAGCTATTGATTTACTTACTTTTCATTTTTTCTTAATCTTATACACTGCCGTCACTTTTAACGTTACGCAACTCGTATGCAGTATTAAAGTTTATAGCCGGATATTTCTACTTACTTTTCAGTTATAATCACAAAGTTATTATGATTGGATGAAATTGAGTTAATCAGTCAAGTATAGTCACTTACAAAATATAACATGCTAGAAAACTTTATGTTTTCATAGACTATAAACTTGTTTTTTCTTACTGTTTAACTTTTTTAGTTTAAACTCTAAAAATGTTTTACGTAAACTACGAGTTGCTATTTTTTTTATCTCTCAGGGACTCTACTGCTTTTGCTAAACGTTCTAGGCCATCAGCTACTTTTTTTCTAGGGGCTCCCAAATTGAGACGTAAATGATTTTTCCCACCATTGCCATAAATACGTCCATCCATAATCGCCACTTTTTGTTTTGTCACTAATTCTAATTGAAGGTCCTTCATTTCTACATTTAGGTCACTAATATCTATCCAGGCTAGATATGTTGCATCTGGAATCTTATATTCTATATCTAGACGTTTTTTTAAGAATTTAGAAACGTAAACAAAATTTCCATCAATATATGAACACAGCTCTTGTAACCAATTTTCTTGGTGGTTGTAACACTCAATCGTAGATAGCATACCTAAATAAGGAACTGAAGATAATGCATTTTTAGCTTTTAATGTATACAAGAAATCTAACCTCTCCCTTTCATCTGGGATAAGTGCATATGAGCATCCTAAAGCTGGAGTATTGAACGACTTACTAGCCGAGGTAATAACAGCAGCTGGAACCGTTAATTCTTTAAAGAATTTTGCCAAAGAATTTCCTTTAACTCCTTCTCGTAAAATATCTAAATGAATTTCATCACTAATAATAGATACATGATATGCATTACATAAATCAACAAACTTTTGCATATCATTTTCTGTCCATACAATTCCGAGTGGATTGTGCGGATTGCATAGTAGAAAAATCTCTGGTTTCTCATTCACAAAAGTCTGCTCTAACTTTTCAAAATCGACTCCTTTATCGATCCTGTATTGGAATAAGCGCCTACTGTTTGAAGTAATAGTACTTATAAAAGCATCATAACATGGGGTTAAGGTTAAAACTAATCCGTTTTCTTTACTAAATTGTTCTACCAACTTAGCTAGACTAAAAATGACACTTGGGCTATAAACAATGGCATCTGAATCAACATCAGTATCATACTGGCTTCTATACCAATTTCGTATAGCTTCTTTGAATTCTGGATTATTCCATCGTGTATAACCGAAAATTCCACGGTTAGCTACTGTCTTAATTACCTCAGAAACACCTGCTGGAGATTTAAAATCCATATCTGAGATGGTAAACGGCAGTAGGTCTGCCTCCCCAAATCTATCTTTAACATAGTCCCATTGTGTAGAATACGTTCCTCGCCGGCTGACGACATTATCAAAATCGACCATTTCGATTTATACACCTACTTCCTATAAAATAATTAGTTCTTTTGGCGCTTTTGATAACAATTGTGGATGTCCCATATTATCTATCCACACATCATCTTCAATTCTCACCCCGCCTTTACCTTCAATGTATATTCCCGGCTCTACTGTAAAAATCATATTATTCTTGAGCAATTCCATACTCTCGTTATTCACTAATGGGTATTCATGAACTGATAGTCCTATACTATGACCTGTTCCATGCAAAAAACTCTCTCCATATCCATTCTCCGAGATAATATCTCGGGCTGTCTGATCGATATCATGCATTCTTATTCCAACGTCACATTTACTGATAGCTAAACGTTGAGCTTCCAAAGTTATTTTATAAATTCTTTTAAGCTCTTCCGATACATTTCCTATTGCAATTGTACGAGTAATATCTGAAAAATAATAATCATACATAAAACCGAAATCCAAAATAACGAGCTCATTATTCTTAATAATTTTATCGCTAGCGTGCCCATGAGGTAATGCTGACCGGACTCCCGAAGCTACTATTGTTTCGAAAGCTGGTGAACTGGCACCACAAGACAAACCAAATCGATTGATTTCATTTGCAACCTCTCTCTCACTCATTCCCGGCTTAATATAATCAAGAATATACTCGAACGTTTTGTCTGTGATACTGCATGCTTTCAGGATTTTTTCTTTTTCAAATTTATCTTTGGTCATTCTAAAATATTCTACAAAGTTTTCTGTTGGAACAACTTCTATTGTGTGTTTCGAAAACTTAAGAAATTCCGCAACAGTTAAGTCATTTGCTTCAATACCAATGCGTTTGAATCCGTTTTCATGAATCAGTTTAATACTTGCTTCAGTACAATTCATATGGCTATCAATAATTTCAAAACTAGGTGATTGTTGTTTTAACTGTTCAAAATATCGTCCATCTGCAATCACAAAGTTTCGATGCTTTGAAAGTAATAACTGTCCATCTGTTCCAGTAAACCCTGACAAATAATACTTATTTGCTTTTGTTGAAACCAAAAAAGCATCAAGTCTGTATTCTGTCATTTTCTCAAGTAGTCTTTTTAATCGTGCTGCAATCAAAGTAACCCTCCTTAATATTACGTTATTATGATTCTGGAGTTTTAATGCTATATATTTATACATTGCAACAATTGGTATCGTATCTAATTAAGAAACCAAGGCAATTGCCCTGGTTTCAACTCTAAAAGTCAAGACCTAAATCTCCTATCAATTCTTCCTCTTCTTTTGAGATTACTGCTTTTCGTGTCTTCTCGGCATGAAGTTCACGACGTTCATACAGTTTAAAGAATGGGTACCATAATGCTATAGAAAGAATAAGTTGCAGTCCATTGACAACTATACTTCGCCAATCAAAAGTTGCCAGATAACCTTCAAAGAATACTCCGACATAAGGTGGAGTAAATACCGACATTTTTAACCATCCTAATGACATTGCCCATGCTCCAAATGATGAAATTGCCGGACCGATAATAACAAAAGGAATAAAGAATAAGGGGTTTAATACAATTGGTGCTCCGAATAAAATAGGTTCATTAATTCCAAATAAAGCTGGGATTAATGCAATACGACCTATCTTCTTCTGTGCAACCGCTTTAGAAAACATACACCAAAAAACTAACCCAAAAGTTACGCCCGTTCCAGTAAAATTACCAAATGCCGAATCCATACCAGGTGTGAAGAAATGTGTTAATTCTATACCTGCTTTATAGTTAACAATATTTTCAGCTAAAAACTGTGTTGAAATCGGACTCGTGATAGGACTAAGTACTGCTGGATGGATACCAAAAAAGAATAGTAAACATTGCAACATTTTTAAGAAGGTGTAAGCAAATGGATTGTCCATTGAACCCACTAACGGTGCTAATATTTTTGTAAAGATCATCGGTGGCATTGTATTAAAGACGTTCACACTAATCATCCGAGCAATAACGAATGCACCAACAGTAATAACTGATATAGGAATCATTTCAAATGATTTAGAAACAAAGTCAGGTACTGTTTCTGGCATCTTAATGGTGAAGTTTCTTTTCTTACACCATCGAAAGAGCTCTACGGCCATAATTGAGCCAAACATGGCGACAAACAATCCCTTTGTACCGAAGTATGTTACATCAACAGCTCCATCTTCTGTAAAATCAACTGCTAAGATTAAAAAACCCATTACAGCCATTGTCATACAACCAGGTACATCAAGTTTGTGAGACTTGGCTAAGTTATATCCAATGATAGCCGAAACATATAAAGCCATCATCCCCATTCCAATTGTGTAAGGAATAGTTATGATACTAGAATATTCAGTTATCCATTGCGAAACGATATTTTCGGTACCAATCATGTTTGGAATTGCGTCTGGAATAAGGGCAAAGCTTCCAATAATAAGAATAGGAGTCATCGCAACCATAGACTTTTTAATCGCGCTTAGGTAAACATTCTTATCCATTTTGTTAGCTAATGGTGTAAAATACTTAGACATAAAAGCTTCAAATCTATCAAACATTATTCTTAGCCCCCTCAGCATTCTTTATTTCTTGTTTCCGTTGAGCAATCAGCGCTTTCTTTATCACAGTGCCTCCATCCATTGATCCGTAAGTTTCACGATCAATAACTACGTATGGAATTTTTAGTGGTTCAGTCAGTGATTTAACAAAATCACTTTTATAGGATACTTGTGGTCCTAGTAACACTACATCAGTATCCTCTATCTCTGTAGGTAATTGTTCTACCGGGATAGCGAGCAACTGAAAATCGTCACTGTTCAGTTTTTTGCTATTATTTATTACACTCTTCATACTGTCCATCATCATCGTAGTTGAGAGCCCTGCAACACATGCTAACACTATTTTCATTTTTCTTTCCCCTCTCCATCTCGCTCCTGAAATATTTTAATCATTTCTTCTATCAAATCTCTTGATAGTTGTGCAGTCATATAATGATCCTGCGCATGAACCATAAGTAAGTTAATCTGGTTTTTGTCTCCTCCCTCCCTTAACTCTTGCTGAATCATTTGAGTTTGAATGTTATGTGCTTCTGTATCAAGTTCTTTAGCCTCTTGCAATAATTTAAATGCAGTTTCGTAATCATGCCTTCTTACTTGCTGTAAAGCCTCGAAAGCTTTTGCGCGGCTTTCACCAGATGAAGAAATTAATCCCATTACTTGTAATTCTGATTTGTTCATATTGGTCCCTCTCATTAAAAAGAATATAAGTCCTTAATTTTTTCGTCATTAAACCTTAGCGCTATTTCTTTTATTAATTTTTGCATGCTCTTTACATCATTCATATTTGCTAACGAGTATGGGTCATGGCAGTACCGTAGAGGTAACCCCAATACTGAAGAAATTATACCGCCATTCTCCATATGAGCTGACCCTGCATCAGTACCACCTCCCTTAAACATATCCTTTTGATATTCTATTCCGGAGTCCTTTGCTATCTCCATGATATAGCCTAACAATCGTGGATTAGGGACCATTGTTTTATCAAAAAACTCTAACATCACTCCACGACCGAGCCTTCTTGTGTTTCTGTATCCACGATCCAATTCCGGATTTTTTGCTACATCAATTGCAAAAAATAAATCTGGTGAAACAATCTTTGATACCAATTTTCCCCCTCTTGTTCCGACCTCTTCGCTACTGGTAAAGGCAGCGACTATATTAACATCCAAATCAACATTTACGAGTGATTGCATAGCTTTTATCAATGAATAGCAACCGACTCTATCATCCATTGCTTTACCAGCTACAATATTTTCCGACTTTAGTAACCTAAAATTTGTTGCAAAGCAAACCATATCACCGACATCTATGCCACTTTTCTCAACCTCTTCTCTACTATCGAAACCAAAGTCCACATAAATCTGATTTACTTTACCTTCTGAATCTTTTAAGCTATTTAATAATCCTTCAATTTTTTCCCCTTGTTTTGTGGTAACACGAACTAATTGCATTGATTTAGCACGTTCTTCCACACTTCCTATTGGTATAAGGAATGCAAAACCAATATCCGAAATATACCTAACCATAAATCCTACTTCATCCATGTGTGCGGCAAACATTATAGTTGCTGCATCTTTCTTTTTACATTTTTTTGTAACTATTAAGCTTCCAAGACCATCGTATTCAAACGAATCTTTATATTCCTTAAGTTCGTCCTTAATGATACTTCTAACTTCATTTTCATTGGAGGCTATAGCATCTGCATTTGATAATTTTTTTAGTAATTGAAAATTCATTTTTATCCATCCATCCTTCTTAATACCTCAGTTACATTTTGCAAAACTGGATTGTTATATATTTTTTGAATTTTAGTTCTATCCTGCATCAATTGGAATAAGCCATTAGAGATTTGACTGTAATAATGGAAGTCTTCAGTTGATAAACAAACCATAAATACTAGTTTTACTGAACCTTGATGAGTTTTTATCTCTGGTTTAACAATTGCAACTGCAATAGCACTTTTCTGTGCTTTCATCTCAATTGGATGTGGTATACCGATTCCATTCTTATAAACAGTGCTCATATACTCTTCTCTTAAAAGCACATCTCTTTCAAATTCTTTATTGGCGTAACCGTGTTCTATCATTTTTCTTGCCATCATCCTAATCAAGTCATGATAGTCAGATATTTCCGTAATCATGAACAAATTTGACTTAAAAAGCACCAAATAATTTCTTAAAGAATCGATAACTTTATTTTTGGATAGTGGAAAATTCTCTAAAAATAAAACTTTTTTTATATTGATAATATCTTTATCTGTCAATAACTCTTTTATATAAATAGTTGGAACATTTGGGGCTTTTTTTAGTGGAACAACTGAGAATATAATATCCGGTTGAAATAATTCAAGATCTTTTTCCACCCAAAATGAAAATGTCTTTACAAAAGAAGTGGGGAAAATGTTTATTATTTGAGTCTTTATTAAGTTGCTAATGCCACCACCAGTAGTACACACAACAGCCACTCGTTCATATTTATTGATTTGCTTGTTCTTCTTCTTTTCGACATGATTTAAAAAATGCACTGTTATAAAACCAAGCTCATCGTTAGAAATATTCTCCCCAACATATTCTTTCAAAAACTCAGAGAACTTAAGAACATTATCAAAAATCATAGGGTATCTAATGCATAGCTCTAGAAGTAACGGGTTTTTGTATGTAATTTTTCTATCAATCCTATCTAATAAAAATACTAAATGCGTTGCTAGTTGTTCAAGGAATTCAGAATCTTTACTATAATCAGTTTTATTCGCTTTATCCTCATTAACAAAAAATTGTAGTAACTCCTTTTTTAATTTATTTTTATTTATTAGATTAGGAGACCTTTTTTCGCTTTGAGTTGAACGCTCTAGTAATTTCTCCACCTCAATCAATTCACATTGTTCAATATTTATGTCATATTCATTTTCTATTTCTTTAATAATGCTAACAATACTTTCTTGTCTTTCTCCCTTTGCTTCAACTTTGTTATTTCTCTTTCTATTTGGCTCCCAGGTCGCAATGTACATAACTAGAACCTTAAACCAACAAACAAATACCGTAAATTCATAGTATCCAATTCGCAACTCATTCTTTTTTATTACTTCTTCAATGATTAATTCATGATTGGTAAAGTTATTTAATCGTTCATCTGTTGCTTTTTTTAAACGCTTGGATCCTTTCATATAAAGGTCTAGCATCAACTTGCGGATATGCTTCGATGCTCCAATTATTCTAACGCCATAATGACTTTTACGTTCTAGGATTAAATTATAAGTCGAAAGATACCCAGAAACCGTTTTCATTTTTCCATAAAGTAACGTATCACTAATCTGCAATTCTTCTGCTATGTTACTTGTCGAATCAAAGTTATCACCATTCAACAATAATAGAGATATTACATTGAAAATCACTTTTTCTTCATCATATATTTCATTCTTTGGTCTGATTTTACTCATGAAAGAGGTAAAAGCGCCACTATTACCTATGGTCAGAAAATAACCTTTACCATAACTTGTTTTAATTGAGAATCCATTATTACGACTCACTTTCCTTAGGTAGGAGAATTCATTTTGAACTGTCCTCTTAGATACATTCAATTTTTCCATAAAATAATCAATCGATAAATAGTCTTTTGAATTGGCCAATGTTTCTAAAATTGTGTATGCTCTCATTGGTAATTTCTCCTTTATCCAAAATAATAATAAGGCAATTTCTTTGTAATATACAGGCAAACTTTTGCACAAAAAAATGCATCTATCAAAAGATGCATTTTTATAAAATCTAATGGAATCCCATCACATCGTTTTTAAAATTGGCGTTTGCATTTGTCCAACTTAATTTGATAAATGAAACTATTATTATACAAGAGATTACAAATACTACTAATTTATTCAGAATCTACATAATAGTGATAATTCTCTACTACGTCACTAACTTGTTCGTACATGTAGTCTGCATTAAACCACCATGTTTGCTTTGTCATATAATAATCTGACAACTCCTCTGCCACGCTCATTTGTGGTTCTGTTCCTTCAACCCAATCTGTTTTCTTTGGTTTATCAACCCATATTGATTTAGACGGGAGTTGAACAGATAAACTTTTATTTTTTGAATAACTCGCACGTTTTGCGGACGGTCTTATATGAAGAATTTTACCCCTTCGTATCCCTGGTAAATTATTAGTGACATTATACAGTCTACCAGTCTTAGTAGGCATTTCCAACTTTTTATACTTTAATGTCACTCCTTTCTTGAATATCGATTTAATCTCCTCCCAAGATTTTTTTATATCTCCCTCTAAATCTCTAAAAGGTACACGCCAGAATTTTACGCCTTGAAAATAAGTCTCAGATTCTCTTTTTTCATATACTACTAATAAAAATTGATAACTTGTTAAATATTCTCTCAAACTAGAATCCTCCCAATCCTCTTTAACAAGTTTAGCTGGATTAATTGTAGATTGACCCGGAATCAATATCTTAAAGCCTTCTGTGGTCCTTCTTTTTTTGGATTCTACTGTTAATATTTTCACTGAAATATCTGCTTTCTTAAACTCTTCAGTATCATCTATACTACTATCAAGATTCAGCATTCTCTTTGCCAATAGTGCTGAAGATGCCTTATCGTTTTTTTCTGGTATATCAATATCAAACAACTGAGCTAACTCTTTTTTTGTTTTTCCTACATAAGGCTTGAATTTTTTAATTATTATTTCTTCAAAAGTATTAACCTTCAACTCATGATTGTTCTTAATGACTCTTTCTGTTTCATGATTTTCAGTCATGATTTTTTTTGCTACCTGACTCATGTATGAACCTTTCAAAGTGAATGCACGTCTATGTGCCATCACTTCGCTAAAAGGTTGTTTAGTCATATTTCTTTCTGATTTAGCTCCTTTTGTTGTCGCTCCAAGATATTTTGTCAGGCTATCAGATAACTCTTCTGCTTTTCCTTGTAAGATATATTCTACAATTTTTTCCCAATCTTGTTTGATAATTAACATATCTTCCTCAGGTAGTTTTTTCAAGTCAAATAGAGTGGCAGCCTTGATGTATAAGTCTGGGCTTTCCTCGTTAACTAGATACTCATAATACATGAGCTCTGTTAGTTCAGCTTTCTCAACAAAAGAAGCATGCTCAAAACTTCTCTTATACTCATCATTGAAATCAAATATATTCAAGACTAATCTTTCTTTTGCACTCCATCCGTTCTTAGTTTTTTTTATAGGAGTTACTTTTATTTCTAGCCCCAAATAAGGTATATCAGCTTCACCACGATTATTATTCGGGATACCAAACCAATCACTTTCAATTGCATTACCAATCCACCCTTTATTATTTGGATGTAAATAATACTTACTTAACGTTTCTTCACATATCAAATCCCTAATTCTCTTATTTACTGCTTTTTTAGCGTGTTCATGGACTTCATCCACGTTTTTCCATTTCTTCTCTATCACTGAAATCAGCTCCTTTTACCATAAAAATTTATTCAGTTAAAAAATGCATCTATTATGTTAATAACTTTAAATTTCTACTTATAATTAACTATACCATTTTCAGATTTCGATCTTGATCTTTTGAAGTATTTAGTGTATAATATCTGTATCCAACCGAAAGGATGTTCGCTTAATGACAAAAAAGGAATTAAAAGTTTTAGAATTATTTGCCGGAGTTGGCGGATTTAGGATTGGTCTCGAAAACTCAGACTCTGACCTATATAAGACAAAATGGAGTAACCAGTGGGAGCCATCTCGTAAATCACAAGATGCTTTTGATGTCTATAATTATCATTTTCAAGATAGCACTAATATAAATGAGAATATTGAGGAAATACCAAATGAAGCTTTTCAAAATATGGATGCGGATATAATCGTTGGTGGTTTCCCATGTCAAGATTACTCGGTAGCCAGGAGTAAAAAGCATGAAATGGGCTTGAAGGGGAAAAAAGGAGTTCTATTCTGGCAAATAATTCGTGCAGCTAATCAAATTAAACCTAAATACCTTATTCTAGAAAATGTTGATCGCTTACTTAAGTCTCCATCAACGCAACGAGGTAGAGATTTTGCAATAATGTTAACGACTTTCAATAATCTCGGTTATTCGGTTGAATGGAGAGTTATAAATGCAGCAGAATACGGAAGAAGTCAAAGAAGACGCCGTGTATTCTTTTTTGTATATCGTAATGACACTGCATTTGCAAAAAAAATAGATAACATTTTTGAAGATAATAATAGTAATCAATTATTTGATGAGCATATGTATGATAATTACATGCTTTCTACAGGGTTATTTGCTAGACAATTTCCTGTACAACCATATGCCTATAAACATAGGCAGGCATCATATAAGCTCTCAAATGAGATTGTAGAAGTTTCTGATATCTTTTCTGGTAAGGTTTGGAACACTGGCATCATGCGTCATGGAAGATACTTTACAATGGATACTGTTCCTAAAGGAAATGAGAAACCTATACCATTAAAAGATATAGTCTTACCAAATAAAGCCGTAGATAAAAAATACTTTTTAGACAATGCAGACAAATTAGAAAAATTTCAGTATCTTCGTGGTGCTAAGAAAATTGAAAGAACCACTAGCACTGGACATACTTACACCTTCTCAGAAGGCGGAATGTCTCCATATGATGACCTAAGCAAGCCGGGAAGGACTATGTTGACCTCCGAGGGATCAGTTAATCGGTCGACACATTTGCTGAAGATAGACGACCGTTACCGATTATTGACCCCAATTGAGGCTGAAAGGCTTCAAGATTTTCCGGATGATTGGACCAAATACAAAAAAACATCTAACGGAGATATCATAGAGGTTTCAGACAGAATGAGAATGTTCTTTATGGGGAACGCATTGGTTACAGAGATTGTAAGACGAATTGGTGATGAATTAAAAAAAATTCAGGACTAGTTTTCTTCTATTATTACAGTAATACTATAATTACCAACTACACTAAAAAAATTGGCGACGATACTCATTTAAGAGATTATCGTTTTTTCCAAAACTATATGTAAGCATATTAAAGCTCTGCTTATCAATAATTTAATTTTATTTTCTTACATTATTCCTAGATAATTCATAGTTTTATGAGTTTGCGCTCTAAAACCGTATTTCTTCAACATTTGTAAAGAGTTTCTTTTTTCACCCATTTGGTGCGTGAAAAAAGAACACCTTTCTGTTAATGTAGATTTGACGAAAATACAAAACAGAGGTGTTCTATATGTCAAATTTACGCGATAATCGACTAAGTTTCAATAAAAATGTTCAAATTTCCTCAAAAAGTGAAAAGCTATCTTCCCATGGCGGATTGATTTTGGTTCGTGAGTTCCTCGAAAAAATTCAGTTTAATAAATTAGTGAAGAAAAATGTGCATTTTGA
>NZ_ATXL01000053.1 GCF_000421665.1 Bavariicoccus seileri WCC 4188
CCAAAGTTCCAACACGCGTGGTAAACGTTCGCTCATAGTAACCATTTCGCTGACTCTGACGTGTTTCTGAGCGTTCATAGCCCTCAGCTTGAATATAATCAGTCCGTTGGTTTTCCATCAATTGGTTAAATACGGTGGTCAAAATATTTTTTGCGGCATCTCCTTGGACAGAATAGTCAATAATGCTTTGAAGCTCTTCGCTATTCAGTGTAAAATGTACTTGGGTCATGTAAAGTCCTCCTAGGTATGTTTTTGTCGTTAAAAACATTGTACCGTAAAAAGGGCGTTTACATGGCTCTTTATCTTTTACACAATTATATGGACTTTATCTTCTTTTATGAAAGATAATGTGAAAATAAATGGAAAAGATTTTGTAAAACGCTTGCAAGTATGAATTTTTAATGATAAATTAATTATTATAATATGGGAGGAGGAGTAGTGGTGGAAAAAGATACCGTAACGATTTATGACGTAGCACGTGAAGCAGGTGTTTCGATGGCAACAGTTTCACGTGTAGTGAACTCTAACGCAAATGTAAAACCTGCTACCAGAAAAAAAGTTTTAGAGGTAATTGATCGCTTAGATTACCGCCCAAATGCAGTAGCACGAGGTTTAGCTAGTAAGAAAACAACGACAGTGGGGGTATTGATACCAGATGTTACGAACTTATATTTCTCAACGTTAGCACGCGGGATTGATGATGTCGCTGCAATGTACAAGTACAATATCATTTTAGCAAACTCAGATAAGAATGATCAAAAAGAGATTCAGGTTCTGAATACTTTGCTGAACAAGCAAGTAGATGGCATCATTTATATGGGCAATTCTATCTCTGATGCAGTTCGTCGAGAATTTAATCGTACGAAAACACCAATAGTTTTAGCAGGTTCAGTTGAAATTGAAGGTGAGTTCTCCAGTGTCAATATTGACTACCAAAAAGCTACCTATGATGTGGTGAATCAACTGGCTAACTCTGGTAACGAACGTATCGCTTTTATTTGTGAGACACTCAGTGATCCAATCAATTGTCAATTACGTCTAAAAGGCTACAAACAAGCATTAAAGGATCATGGTATTCCTTACGACGAGAATCTATTATTCGAAATCAGTGAAAGCTATTTAGCTGGTGAAGTTATTTCTGATCAGTTGAAAATTGCCAATGTTACAGCAGCGTACATCACCGATGATGAGATTGCAATCGGTGTTCTCAATGGGATGATTGATAACGGCTATAAGATCCCTGAAGATTTTGAAATCGTCACAAGCAACAATACACGTTTAACAAAAATGGTAAGGCCAAGACTTTCGAGTGTTGCTCCACCTTTATATGATATCGGTGCTGTAGCCATGCGCTTACTAACTAAGGTTATGAATGATGAGGAAGTTGTCGACGATCAAGTTATTTTGCCTTACCGCATCGAAAACAATGGAACTACCAAATAATCACTATAATCACTTTTTAACAAGTGCCTTTCTAAGAATTTAACGAACGACTAAAGCAAAAAAGCTGATCCACTAGGTGGAGTCAGCTTTTTTGCTTTATCACTTTTCTCACTTGTTTGAGGGACCTAACGATTCTTGATTGATTAGTTTCCAATTAATCAGTTATCACTAGTTTCATCAGCATCTTCGGAGGAATCGTTATCAGAATTAGCGTTCTCGTCAGGATTGTCATCGTTATCATTAGAGTCATCGTTGTCATTATCATTAGTATTATTGTTATTATTTGAATTGTTATTTTGGCGCTCTTCTTCTCGTTTTTTAGCCTTATTTTGACGATCTCGTTCTTTTGTTAGAGCAGACCAGAATTTAGTGAGGTCTTCATCTGTTGAGCCCGGCAGAAGATGATAGGTTGGTTGTATAGGAGGGTGGTTTTGTTTAAACAAATCTTCGACTTGTTGTCCACCAATACGATAAGTCCTATTATTTGGCAACGAAACAGTACCGCCTGCTGTACCAGTGCTCTTATAAACTTTATCAGTGTATACGCTAGATGGTTGAGTAAATGAGCCGCTAGTAAGGAGCGAGTTGTCAACATTGTTAAGACTATTTGCTAATGCTGACCAATAGATTAGGTTCCTAGTTGAAGGGAAACCATAACCATCATATTGCGATACGATGCGAGTTTCATGAGTATTATCATAACCAATCCAGCTGCTTAAAGTGATATTGGGGGTACTACCGATGAACCAGATATCCCTGAATTCTTCTGAAGTACCTGTTTTTCCGATTAAGTTATCTGAAGAAAAGTTTAGCATACTAGGTAGTCCAGATGCTGTTCCATTTGTAATGACATCTCTTAGCATGTCGGCAACGATATAATTGGTTGCTTCGTCAAAGACATCTTTAGTGGTAGATTCGTGTTGGTAGATAACTTCTCCATTTCTATTTGTAATAGATTCTATCATATAATAATCAGTATGTTTTCCGTTATTGCCAAATGTTGAAAACGCACTAGTCTGTTCTGCATTTGTTGGTCCCGTCTCAGTACCACCAACTGCTAACGAAGGATTAGCATACTCATTACTTCCGATGCTATTGATACCCATATTCTTGAGATAAGGTTCAGCACTGATTCCCTTATCCAACATTTCAAGATAGAGCTTGATAGTAGGGTTGTTTAGACTCTCTTCTAAGGCATGACGAACAGTAACAAATTTATTCGAAATCGTGCCACCAAAATTGCTTGGTTCCCAAGTAGTTCCATCTTGTTGTTTGTATTCAATTTTGGTATCTGCCAGTAAGTTTGCAGGGTATATTAAGTTTTCACTAATAGCTGGCCCATATACTAAAAGCGGCTTGATCGTTGAACCAGGAGACCGTCTCGTTGAGAAGGCATGGTCTAGTTGACTAGTCTCAAAGTCTCTACCAGCAACAAACCCGAGTACTTTACCTGTTTTATTTTCAAGTAAAACTGATCCAGCTTGAAGAGGCGCATCTTCTGTAACTTCCTCACCACTTGTTTCGTCCTTAAAGGTATCACTATAGGTCGGTCCTAAGTTTCCAATAGTATTTTGAGTAGCACTTTGCATTGAGTCATAGATCTTTTTATTGATTGTTGTTTTGACTTTGTAGCCTGCAGTACTCAGTTCCTGAGCCGCTTGATTATAGTAATAATCGGATAAATCAGTATTCTCGTTGATATTATTCCTAGAGACACCGTCTTCCTTTAATTTTAGGTCAACTAGTATATCTAATGTTTCTCTTTCTGCTGCTTGATATAAATAACTCTGCGGTGAAGTTGCCACCGAGGTTGGACCGATAAAATCTTTAGTGATATCGTAATTCTTAGCTTCCTCGTACTCAGTATGAGTCAAGTCGCCTTCACGGTACATCCGATACAGGACAGTTTGCATACGCTCAATCCCGGCAGACTGGTCCTTCTTGACCTCGCCATATTGTTCGTATGGTGTATAAACATAGGGATTTTGAGGTAAACCGACTAAAAAGGCAGCTTGTGGTAAGGAAAGATCTTTCGCGCTAACACCAAAGACACCATTCGCAGCGGCTTCAATACCAGCGATATTTTGACCATTACTATTTCTTCCAAATGAAGATACATTCAAATAGCTTTCAATAATCTCGTCTTTTGAAAAGAAATCCTCCAAGTAATAGGAGAGTAAGATCTCATTTGCTTTCCGTTCGAAAGTTACTTCATTGGTTAAAATCTGTTGTTTTACTAATTGTTGGGTCAATGTTGATCCACCGGTTACTTGGCCACCAAATCCAGTTGCTTCTTGGATAAGGGCACGTAAAACAGCTTTTGGAACAACACCATGATGCTCGTAAAAATGACTATCTTCTGTGTCAACGAGTCCTGTGATAACAAACTCTGAGATTTGATCTATAGATGTCTTCTCACGAACTAAATCTGTTCTAACGGCTGAAATGGGTTCATCATTGTCATAGTAGATATTAGACACTAATTCAAGGTTCGTAATTTCCGCTGATAGCTCTTCCTTAGGTGGAGGGGTAGTATCCATAGTGACACTAACAAAGTATCCTAATCCAATTCCGCCCACAAATATGGATCCAAAAAACAAGATAAGGATCAATACGAAAACAAGGCGCTTAGTCACATCGTAGAAGATGTTGAAGCCACTTGTAAATTTATGCCAGCTTTGGCTACGAAAGAAAATTTTCAATTTATTGAAAAAGTTTTGCAAAACAATCACTCATTTCAAGGAAAGTATCTCTCACAATTATAACAGATGTAGTAGAATAAGTAATTAGTTGTTATTATTATACTAAAAAGGAGTACATCATGTCTAAAAAGTATCGAGGTCCGGTTTGTATCAGTGTAGCTTTAGTGATCATGGTCATTGTC
The DNA here is from genome assembly GCF_000421665.1 of Bavariicoccus seileri WCC 4188. Taxonomy (GTDB): domain Bacteria; phylum Bacillota; class Bacilli; order Lactobacillales; family Aerococcaceae; genus Bavariicoccus; species Bavariicoccus seileri. Next base: position 4,328 of record NZ_ATXL01000053.1, read on the forward strand.
TTTATTAGCTCAAGTATGACTTATAAAGAGCAGAGCTTAGTACCAGTTTTTAGCCATTTTAGTGGTTTTTTTGATTGGATCGGGTCGTTACCCTTAATCAACAAGATTAGGTTTCAATATGGCAATGTCATGGTTTCCTTCGAAGAAGGAGAACGCATTGCTGCAGTTGAGTTTTTCATTCGAAAAGGGGCTCATTTTTTGACTTTCTTTATGATAGGCTTTTTCTGGTGTCGAGGGCTTATACTATCAAAAACAAAAATATGGCTCTCCGTTTTAGTCAGTATAATTATTGGAGTATCCTATGCTGGCTTTGATGAATTCCACCAAGGAATTACTGGGGGAAGAACGCCTTTGATGCTAGATGTCATATTAGATAGTTTCGGTGCGATAGTAGGGGTTACAGTAGCGTATCTTATCCATCACTCAAAGCGAAGATTAAAGTTCTAAGCTTGATTTATAAGGGTTATATGTTTAAAATGGGATAGTATGATTAAATTATGAAAGTAGGGAAATGCAATGTCAGGACATTCAAAATGGAATAATATCCAAGGCCGTAAAAATGCACAAGATGCAAAGCGCGGTAAGGTATTCCAAAAATTATCACGTGAAATTTATATGGCGGTGAAAAGTGGTGGTCCTGACCCCAATGCAAACCCGTCTCTTCGATTAGCGATGGATAAAGCTAAAGCTAATAATATGCCTAATGACAATGTTAAACGTGCTATTGATAAGGGATCCAATACAAACGAGTCAGCAAACTATGACGAAGTGACTTATGAAGGTTATGGACCAAGTGGTGTAGCCATTTTGGTTCATGCTTTAACAGACAATAGGAATCGGACATCCACTAATGTAAGAGTGGCCTTCACTCATAATGGTGGAGCTCTAGGAGAAACTGGTTCAGTCAGCTACTTATTTGATCGTAAGGGTTATATTGCTATAGATCGAAAAACGACCGATGTTGATGAAGATACAATGTTGATGAGTGTTTTAGAAGCTGGTGGTGAAGAACTAGAAACTAGTGATGATGTGTTTGAGATTTATACAACACCTGGGGATCTAGGAGCAGTCAGAGATGCTTTGGAAGAAGAAGGCTATCAACTTGCAAATGCCGAAACAACGATGGTTCCAAAGACCTTTGTTGATTTAAATGAGGCTGATACTGAAAAGCTGACAAAAATTGTTGATGCCCTTGAAGATGATGACGATGTCTCAGATGTTTATCATAACGCCGAATAAAAACATAACTATATGAACCATTGTGAGGAATGAGATCTTAGTATCTCATTCCTTTTATGCTATATAGACTTTTAGTTAGATATCAGAACGAAAATGTAGGGTAGCAAAATAGCTTCTAGTAGTTGATCTGCTTTTTAACTCAGATGTTTTTTTACTAAACGGGATTATAGTGAGTTCTTAGAAAAAAGTGTATACTGAGTTATATCATAACGATTTACCTTATTAGGATAAATCGTTATGATAAGTTTAAATAAGGATGGGAGATAGTATATGTCTACGAACGCACTACCATTAAGAAAAGATGTCCCAGTAAATGAAACTTGGGATATGTCGTTGTTATTCCCAACCCAGGAGGCCTTTATAGAGGCTCTGGAGCAAATGGATAAAAAAGTCGATGCATTTGCCAAAGAGTATAAGGGAAAGTTGACTTCTAGTAGCCTGTTGACGAATGCCTTAAGAGATCTTAATGTGATTGATGCTGAACTAAGCCCATTGATTCATTATGGTACTTTACCTATAACGGTTGATGCAGGGGATGAACAAGCGGCAATCAATGAAAGCAAAATTTATGAGTTATTTGAAACTGTTGGCGCTAAACTCGCTTTCGTTGACCTGGAAATCGGTCAAATAGATCCCTCTATTGTGGCTGAGTCGCTGGAATCTTATCCAGAAGCTAAACCTTTTATCGCTAAAATCATGCGGTTTAAAGACCATCAATTGGATCAAACGTCAGAATCTTTACTTGCAAGCCTACATAGCAATTTATTTAGTTTTTCTCAAAGCTATGATGCGACTAAATTTCAAGATTTAACGTTTGAGTCGTTTGAGGTTGATGGCGTTGTTTATCCCAATAGTTATGTCCTATTTGAAAATGAGTATGAATTCCATGCTAACACAGATATCAGACATAAAGCCTGGGAGTCATTCCATAAGACACTATCAAAATATCAATATACAACAGCCAATAATTATATAAACCAAGTTAAATTGGAAAAAAAGATAGCGACACTAAGAGGATTTGACTCTGTAATCGATTATTTACTCAGTGATCAACAGGTTACACGTGAGGCGTTTGATCGTCAACTAGATGTTATCATGTCTGAGTTTGCACCCGTTATGAGAAGATATGTCAAGTTGATCCAGGAGAAATATGATTTACCAACTTTATCGATTAAAGATGTCAAGTTGAGCCTATCAGATGATCAGAAGAAAATCAGCATTGAAGATGCCAAAACGATGCTGACTGATGCCTTTCAACTTCTAGGCGATGATTATGTAGCAGTGATTAACCGAGCGTTTGATGAGCGTTGGATAGACTTTCCTAAGAACACTGGGAAAAGTACTGGAGGTTTTTGTGCTAGCGTCTATGATGGCCCTTCTTATATCTTACTTTCATGGACAAATTTGATGAGCGAAGTATTGGTTTTAGCGCATGAACTGGGACATGCTGGGCATTTTCAAAATGCTTATAAACATAACGACGCTATTGTTCCGGAAGCTAGCTTATATTTTATTGAAGCTCCTTCAACTTGTAATGAAGTAGTGATGTGTCAGTATCTGTTGAGTAAAACGGATGATAAAGCGGTTCAAAAAGGATTGATCTCAGAGTTCATCAGTCGAACATATTTCCATAATATGGTAACACATTTACTTGAAGCGTATTTCCAAAGAGAAGTTTATACAAGAATCGATCAGAAAGAACACTTGAATGCGGCAAAACTGAACCAGATTTTTAAGGAAACTCTTGAAAAGTTCTGGGGACCTGAAGTTGAAATTTCAAGTGGTGCTGAATTAACTTGGATGAGACAACCTCATTACTATATGGGATTATATAGTTACACTTATTCAGCTGGTTTGACGATTGGGACACAAGTTGGCTTGAAATTGCTTAAAGATCCAGATAAATATGCTAAAGCTTGGTTAGAAATTTTATCTAAAAATGGGTCATTGGATCCAATTTCACTTGCTAAAGGTGTAGATGTTGACATGACAAATGATCTTGCTCTTAAGAGTACAATTGCTTACGTCAATTCATTGATTGATCAATTAGAATCTTAAAAATAGTTCTGATGAATGTTTAACAAGATGAATAGGTTAAACCAGATGATTGAGGTTTAATAAATAGTTCTAACGAAGGCAAAATATGTCAATAACAGAATAACGTGAGACTCAAAAAACAATCAAATTTCCAATTTAAGCGGAATTTTGGTTGTTTTTTTGATTTCTCGCATCCCTTATTATGACCGGTCAGATTATATAGTAGCTATAGGTAAGGATGGTAAGTAGAGGGATGATAAAGAAACGCTATAATGACATGATTGATAAGGGGATAGAATACGACATCGACGATATCTATGTACTACCCAAAAACGATCACTATGCCATACTGTATCGTAGCGGAGAAGAGATTACAGAAGAAGTTGAATTATCGAATGATATTGCACAGCAGTTGATCAACTATATCAAGTATATTGGACAACTGAACATTGGAGAGAAACGCTTACCACAATCCGGAACAATCAAGGCAGTTGGAAGTAAAACTACTGTACGTGTCTCGACACTTACTAATTACGAAAATAAAGAATCACTGGTCCTGAGGATGCATTTAGATACAAAGAAAGAACAAAAGATCGATGCTTATTACCCAGACGACTTAAAAACATTAAGGAAATTGATTCAATCTAAAAATGGGTTGCTCTTATTTTCTGGGCCCGTTAGTTCAGGTAAAACAACTTTGCTTTATCAATTGTTAAGGGAATCCTATCGTCATCATCAAAAACAAATAATAACGATGGAGGATCCTGTTGAACTAAAAGAAAATAACTTTTTGCAAACAGAAATCAATGAACAAGCTGGAATCACCTATGATCTGTTAATCAAAAGTGCCTTAAGGCATCATCCTGACATTTTATTAATTGGGGAAGTCCGTGATGAGACTACTGCACACATGATGCTGAGGGCGGCATTGACGGGTCATTTAGTTGTTGCAACAATCCATGCTAAGAATTGTAAGGGTGTTTTGTTCAGACTGCTAGAATTGGGCATCACAAAACAACAGCTAATTCAATCCATCGTATCGATCACAACTCAACGTCTTATCCCAGATAAAGCGGGAGGCAGAAGACTATTGATGGAATTAATGAACGGAAGACAAGTCGAGCAATTGCTGATGGTAAATAAGGAGCAACCAGCGGCAGAATCATTTAATTATAAGCTAGAAGCTCTATATAAGTCGAATACAATCACTGCGTTTCAAAGAGACGCTTTCTATCTTCATTGAACTTTATTGAACTTCATTGAAAATGATAAAAAAAATAAAATTTGAGTCGTGGAGGCGGATGACGTGCTGGCAAGCTTGTTTACTATAGCTGATAACTTTTTTAAAAATATCAAGCAAAGTAGAAGATATTGGAAAAAAACAGAGCAATGCTTATTTTTAGAGACATTTTCTGACCTTATTGAAGAAGGACTACCTTTTAATGATGCTATATCCTTTATACAAATTATAATGCCAGATAAAAAGGAGTGTTTAAGGGAGTTTGAAAGTGCAGCAAGAGATAATCAATCGCTCGCCAAAGCCTTCAGTTACGTCATATCTTCAGAATCTAAATTGGGACGGATAGCCCTTGCGCAAGAACAAAGCTATATCACACAAACTTTAAGAAACATCTCAAAAGAGCTATTAGAGGAAGATAAGCGGAAACAGAAATTAAAAAAAGCCTTAGTCTATCCAATATTTTTAATTTTTAGTGCTTTGGGACTACTAATAGGAATAAGACATTTTTTATTACCGCAAATTACGATGCTACTGCCAAAAGATCAGAATAGTAGCCAAAATTTAGCAACTATCATTTGGTGGATCAAAAGAGGTCCAGATTTTTTATTAGGCTTACTAGTGGTTTCAGCACTGCTCATCTATTGGTTTAAACGATATAGTCGTCCAGAATCAAATTTAAAACTGGCAAAAAATGTCCTCCGTTTTGGTTTTTTAGCAAGGCCAATCAAGCTGTTTTACACCTATACTTTTATTCAAGAACTAGCAAATGTGTTAAAGCAGAATGCATCAATTATGATTGCGCTTGGTCAATTACAAAATGAGTATATGCCTGTGACGACAAAGCTACTTGCACATTCGCTTGAACAGCAACTTTTAAGCGGACGAGATGTCATCGAAATTTTCAATTCAGAGACGCTCTTTACTAATGAACTAGGTTTAGTAATGAAAAGAGGGGATGAGACCCATCAAGTAGCCAAAAAATTAGAATTATACGCTAAAGACTGCTTTATTGAGGCAGAGGCTAAAATTCAAAAAGCTATTTCTTACATCCAACCATTGCTACTACTATTTGTTGGAGCTGTGATAACTAGCATATATTTTATCCTCTTAGCTCCTGTCATAACGATGATCGACCAATTGATGTAGTCCAATGACCGTATGATTGTAATTTTAAACAACATTAACAAGGGAATTAAACTAAAAAGTAAACGTAAATTTCAAACTAAAAAAAACAAAAAAAGAATAGGAGAAGATTCTATGACAATAGCTGTAAAATTCGGTTTGATTTTAAATGGTGTTAGAAGAAATGCGAAAAAAGGCTTTACCTTGATTGAAATGATGGTGGTAATGTTTATCATATCATTAATTAGTTTGCTGGTGATTCCTAATATAGCGAATCAAAAAGCAAATATTGAAGCCAAAAATGACGGAGCCCTCATACAAGTGACTTTGAGCCAAAAGGAATTATATGAACTAGATCACAGTCCTAATGCGATTGCGACTTTAAATGCGCTATACACCGAAAAATACATTACGGAAGGGCAATATAATAAGTTGATTCAATTAGGTGTTTCGGATGAGACTGTTATAGATGATGGCTTGTTAAACTTAATAGATTAATGGATTTGAATTTATAATGCATCTATTTTCTAGATTAAATCTTAGCCAGACTAACCGCATCAGTCACAGAGGCTTTACACTGATCCATACTCTTTTGGTGCTAGTGATCATCAGTGGATCAGTGTTACTAATATCTGTAAATCCGCTAGAACGAGTGGCTCGATTAGAAGAAGAATTGATTTTAAGACAGTTTGAAGCTCAAGTCAGTTTGCTACAGTCTTATAGCTATTTAAAGGAAAAACCAACTAGAATCCAATTTAGACCATATCCTACTAATCGCATCGATTTTATAGGAGTGGACGCTAATGATATACAGATTGAATCTGTTGTATTACCTTCTTCAATTCATTTAAAAACAAATACATCTATTAAATTTTCTAACACTGGGGTTAGTAACAATATGATTACTGTGAAGATGCAGCGTCATAATGAAGAAATGAATTACAGATTTCAATTAGGAGCTGGAAGATTGTTTAAAGATATCCTATAAATACTATGTTTGACTTGTTAAATATATACGATATAAGCAAATAAAAAATATAAAATGTAATAAAAAAGAAATGAGAGTAGCTTATATATAATGGATATAATAACTGTGCTAGTTAAAAAAAATAGTTTAAAGAAAAAAGGTTATATTTTAACAGAAGCACTCATTGCTTTTGCGATTACGGTCATGATGCTCCTTATGCTTTATCACGTGATGTTGTCGCTTGTGATATTGGAGGAAAATAAGAGAGAGATAGTGATGATACGAAGGGAGATGTATGAGAATAAGCAAGAGGAGAACTAACAGTGGCTTTGTAGTCACTAATGCCATAATTGGGTTATGGATCAATAGTTTGACCTTGATCCTATTATTTTCATTATCTCGTAGTATGACCTTCGTCCCATCTAGAATCTACGATAGCCATTTACTTGATGAGCATTGGTTTATTATCCATTTGGAAGAGTATATAGAACACTATGAACTAATCAGTATTAATCAAAGTAATATTGTGTTTGCTGATGAGCAAAATGAGCGAGTTATCTATTTTGAACGCTATTACAACAAAGATGGCTTGATGATCAGAAGAAGGACAAATCAAGGCGGACATGAGGTTTTATTAAATCGATTGACATCTATGAGATTTGAAGACCAAGGTGACTCGCTAATAGTAAAATTACAGCATGAGTCAGCCTCACAAAGTAATGTTTATAAAATTAGCTTACTGTGATGAAAGAATGAAGAGTTGTGATATGAAGAGATACCCTATGAACAGATACTCTATGAACAGATACTCTATGAACAGATACTCTATAAAAAGACACTCTATAAACAGATTTAGCATGACTAAGAACCATAGAAGCTTCAAACAGGTAAAGCAATTTAGTTTTCAGAAGACATTAAACAGTGGCTTTATTTTGATACATGTCTTATTACTCAATACTTTAATTTTGACGATAATCTTGTTTAGCTTGCCAGTTTTTCGTTCAAAAATCTATTCTTACCAGCTATTAAAAGAATACTATGACACTAAAATTACACAGATTGATAGTAATCGGTCAGAAAATACTGAAAAGTCTATTGACCAGGAGATAAGGTTGTTTAACAAGTCTGAAAGAAGACATTAGAAGGTAATAATAGCCAAATAAAGGCAAAAATAGAAAAGTGGAACCGTATAATGTAAATAGTGCCACTTAATGACGTAAAATGACACAAAAAAAACCAAAGATAGCTTATTCAGCAATCTTTGGTTTTTTGGTGTAGTAACACAATTTCAGACGTACTAGCATACTATTTATAATTTAGACCTAGATAATTCATAGTTTTATGAGTTTGCGCTCTAAAACCGTATTTCTTCAACATTTGTAAAGAGTTTCTTTTTTCACCCATTTGGTGCGTGAAAAAAGAACACCTTTCTGTTAATGTAGATTTGACGAAAATACAAAACAGAGGTGTTCTATATGTCAAATTTACGCGATAATCGACTAAGTTTCAATAAAAATGTTCAAATTTCCTCAAAAAGTGAAAAGCTATCTTCCCATGGCGGATTGATTTTGGTTCGTGAGTTCCTCGAAAAAATTCAGTTTAATAAATTAGTGAAGAAAAATGTGCATTTTGA
>NZ_ATXL01000054.1 GCF_000421665.1 Bavariicoccus seileri WCC 4188
TTTTTGTACACCCAAAGGGTGCGGTAAAAGAAAAGAAGAACCGTGCGTTAATAAGCTTTTAATAGAGTTTCAGAAATTCTATGAATTATTCAGGTTTATAGATAACTATAAGCAAATGTGATTAAACGCTTAACTTTATTTGAGTCCCTATATGAAAGGTTTTTAGTATAAGTATTCCAATTTTTTTAAAATAATTATTGAAAACGTTGACATATTTTTTGCGTGGTGGTATTATTCATTTGTTGAGTTAAGTAAAACGTTTAACGTATTTCTGGGGAGAAAAGAATGAAAAAAATAACTATCAAAGATATTGCAAGAGAAGCAGGTGTGAGCATAGCAACTGTTTCAAATGTTATGAACAACAAACCAAATCGAGTTTCGGAAAAGAAAAAAAGAGAAATTCGTAAAGTAATGGATAAATATAATTATGCTCCTAATTTAAATGCTCGCTCTTTAGTTGCCCAAGAATCAAAAATGATTGGTATCTTATATTACTCTACAAAAGATGAAATTGATTTTGGCGATCCCTTTATTTCGGATTTGATGACTGGGCTTGAATTCGAAGCAAAGAAACTTGGTATGTTTATTATGTTCCATGGATTTAATGAATTGAAGGATATAGATGTATTACAACGAAATTGGAATTTTGATGGCTTTATTGTTGTAGGGGCATTTGAACATATCATTAATGAGCTGATCGATAAAATTAGTAAACCAATTATTTTTATTGATAGTTATTATAATATTCCTATCACAAGATCAAATATTGTTTTTGTAAATAATGATGATAGGGAGCTTAGTTACACTGCAACTAAATTACTATTAGAACATGGTCATCGTCAAATTGCTTTTTTTAGTCCGAAGTTTTCATTGAATGATGACGGGGTTGTGCCTCAGAGGTATCTTGGATATGTTGATGCACTTGTAGAATACGGTTTAAAACTAGATGAAAAGCTCTTGTTTTCCGAGGATAAGTTAGAGAACTTTGTTTCAGAAAAACAAAGTTATACCGCCTCAGTAATTAACTCAGATTATCTGGCAGCACAATATATTCATAGGTTGCGTGATTGTAAATTGAAATTTAAATCTTTGGTAAGTTTTGACAATAATATATTTGCTAAATTATTAGATCCTTCCTTGTCTACAGTTGATCTTAGACAGAAAGAAAAAGGTAAGATTTCTGTTAGTAAAATAAATACAATGTTGCGAAATCCGGATCAAACGGTAGACAGTCATTTCCTAGTTGAAGGGGAATTAATCAAACGTAAGTCGGTTTTAGAAAGGACAGAATAGAGAATGGTAAAGGCATCAAGCAAAAACAAAATCATGGGGGATAATTATCGTTTCACATTATTAACCCCGTGTTTAATACGAATGGAATACTCAAAATCAGGATGTTTTATAAATCAAAAAACACAAGTAGTGCTGGACAGAAATTTTCCTGAATTCGAATTTGATTTTGTCGAATCGGAAAATTCCCTTGAAATCTATACAGACTATTTTCATCTAAGTTATGATAAGCAAGAGTTTACAAGTCAAGGGCTGACCATAGATATGAAATCAAATTTCACTGATTATAATAATAAATGGTTTTATGGTGAAGTAGTTGATACGCTAAAAGGTACAACTCGCACACTTGATAATATTAATGGAAGTACTGACTTAGATGAAGGAATAATTTCTGAGCAAGGATATGCAGTTCTCGACGATTCCAATTCGTTCATTGTAGCGGAAGATGGGAAAGCTATTCCGAGGACGGATAACGATGTTGACATTTATTTTTTTGGGTATCAGCATCAGTACAAAAATGCCTTACATGACTTTTATAAACTAACAGGACCAACTCCTGTAATACCAAGATATGCTCTAGGAAATTGGTGGAGCCGTTTTTGGGCATATACGGATGAATCCTACTTGGCTTTAATGGACAGATTTAAAAGTGAGGAAATCCCTCTTGCAGTTAGTGTGCTGGATATGGATTGGCATATTCGAGATGTACCGGAGCGATTTGGCAGCGAGTGGACGGGCTACTCCTGGAATAAAAACCTTTTTCCAGAACCAGAAAAGTTTTTAGAACAGCTTCATAATAGAGGATTGAAAATTACCTTAAATGTCCATCCAGCAGATGGTATTCGTGCATTTGAGGACTGTTATCCAGCTGTTTCTAAACGTTTAAAGTTAAACGTTTTACTTGAAGAACCAGCGGAATTTGATATGACTGACGATTCGTTTGTAGAAAGTTACTTTGTCGATGTGCATCACCCTCTAGAGGATCAAGGAGTAGATTTTTGGTGGATTGATTGGCAACAAGGAAATCAAAGCAAGGAAAATGGATTAGACCCATTGTGGCTCTTGAATCAATATCATTTTGAGGATATTGCTGAGCGTAAAGATGGTTTGATTCTTTCAAGATATGCAGGACCGGGAAGTCATCGATATCCTATTGGTTTTTCTGGGGATACGATTATTAGTTGGGAGTCACTACAGTTTCAGCCCTATTTTACCTCTACAGCTTCGAATATTGGGTACACGTGGTGGAGTCATGATATTGGTGGACATATGAAGGGTATACGTAATGATGAATTAACTCTGCGATGGATGCAATTTGGAACATTCAGTCCCATTAATCGATTACACAGTTCTTCTAGTCCTTTTAATAGTAAAGAGCCTTGGAACTTTTCTGGCGAAATTTTTCTCTCAATGAAAGAAGCTCTTAGAGAACGGCATCGTTTGTTGCCATATTTGTATACTGCGAATATTGAAACTCATGAAAATGGTGATGCTCTAATTAGGCCGCTTTATTACGAATATCCTGAAGAAACCCAAGCCTATGAATATCAAAATCAATACTTTTTTGGTAGTCAATTATTAGTGGTTCCAATTGTTCACGAAACGAGTAAAACATATAAATTTGCCAAAGAAGATATTTGGTTGCCAGAAGGAAACTGGTATGACTATCATACTGGCCGACGATATGAAGGGAATACGGAATTAAGTATTTTCCGCAAAATTAATGAAACTGCAGTTTTTGCAAAATCAGGTGCTATCATTCCTACTGATTTAAAAATTATGGAAACAAATCCTGATGGTCTCCCTGAGGTACTTAATTGGAAAGTATTTCCTGGTGCAAATAATACTTTTGAAATGGTTGAAGAAGTAAAAGGAAGGAGATGTATAACAAAGCTAATTCTTGATTGGAATAATAGAAAGATTTTGATTGAAAGCAGTGGAGAAAAAGAGATTTTACCAGCAAACCGTCAACATAAAATTACATTGTACTGTGTAGAAAATCAAGATGGATCAAAATTGGCAAATGATATGTTTTGTGTTGAAATCAGTGATCAGGTTCACTTACCAGTCAATGAAGTTGATAAACAGTCAATGGACGAAATGATTTTTGAACGGATTGATTTACCAGATATTTCTTATGATGTAAAAAATCAGCTTTGGGAAAGTCTGAATCGGGAGTCAATATTTGCGAAGAAAATTAATTCAGTAAAGAAATTCAAGGATAGTATGCTTACTGACATGTTATTCGAAGTTTTTTATATTGAAGAAAGTTGAGGAGGAGTACAAATGATTGGCTCTAAGAAAAACAATGCTTTGTGGATTTGCTTATTCTTACTACCCAGTTTGATAGGTTTTTTGACCTTTATTATTTACCCAGTTTTCTACTCATTGGGTGTAAGTTTTACGGAGTGGGATTTAATTAATCCGATGAAATTTATCGGATTAAAAAATTATCAATCGTTGTTAAAAGATGCAAATTTTTGGAACTCTTTAAAAAACACATTTATATTTATTATCGGATATTTACCATCGGTGATGATAATTGGTTTACTAGTGGCGCTGCTTCTTAATAGTAAAATTCGCTTGAAGCCAGTATTCAGGGGAATCTATTTTCTTCCTGTGGTCACTTCTTGGGTGGCAGTTTCACTGGTTTGGAAATGGTTATTTAATCCAAAGTTTGGTCTAATCAATTATTTCCTGTCACTTATCAGTGTTCATGGTCCTAACTGGTTAAATGATCCCAAGACAGCCATGTTAGCCATCATCATTACAAGTGTCTGGAAAGATATTGGTTTTATCATGGTACTTTATCTAGGTGGTTTACAGAATATTTCACCATCTTTATATGAAGCCGCGAGTATAGACGGTGCAGATAATTGGCATCAGTTTTGGAAGATTACACTTCCAATGTTAAAACCAACTACTTTCTTTGTTTCAATGATTTCCTTGATTAATTCTTTCCAAGTGTTTGATCAGGTGAATATCATGACAGAAGGTGGACCTGGAGACTCAACTACAGTATTGGTTCAAAATATTTATAATTCAGCATTCAAATATTCCGAAATGGGATATGCTGCAGCAATGTCTTGGGTATTATTTGCAATAATTTTAGTTGTTTCTCTTGTGCAAATGTGGGGCGAAAGGAAGATGACAAAATGAAAAAAATTAATTTAATTACAGTTTTAAAATACCTTGTCATTCTTTTAGGTTGTGTGATCATGGTAATGCCCTTCTTGTGGATGGTTTCTACCTCGCTTAAAGAGCGTGGCGCGACAATGGTTTTCCCACCAGAGTTTTTACCAAAAAATCCTAAAATTGATAATTATCAGCAAGTCATTGAGCGTTTTCCAATGATGACATTTATGAAAAATTCGATTATTGTTTCTCTGTTAACTACTGTTGGAACAATTGTAGTTTCATCCATGGCAGCTTATGCCTTTGCACGTATGCGTTTTAAAGGCCGTAATGCATTATTTCTAATATATTTAAGTACTATGATGATCCCATCTCAGGTAATAATGATTCCACAATTTATCTTATTGAAAAATTTAGGTTGGATAGATAGCTTTCAAGGACTAATTTTGCCGAATATATTTGGAGTTTTTGGCGTTTTCTTAATGAGGCAATCCTTTTTGACAATTCCTACTGAATTGGAAGAAGCTGCCTATATGGATGGGGCCAATCATTGGACAGTCTTTACTAAAGTTGATTTACCTCTAGTGAAGCCTACGATTGCAACGTTGTTTATTTTTACTTTTATGCAATCATGGAACAATTATTTATGGCCACTCATTGTGACGAGTAGCCGTGAAATGGCCACTTTGCCATTAGGTCTGTCTTTATTGCAAGGTCGATGGAGTACTAACTGGAACTTAGTAATGGCTGGTGTCGTTATTAGTGTTATACCGATTTTAGCAGTTTACTTGTTTGCTCAGAAATATTTCATTCAAGGCATGACCATGAGTGGAATGAAAGAATAATAAAAATGGGGGAAAGAAAAATGATGAAAAAAGTTTTATTAACAGGTGTAGCAGCAACGGCAATGTTACTTTTGGGGGCGTGTGGAGGAGGAGGTAGTTCTTCAACCAATGAAGATCAAACAACAATTAAGTATTACAGTTTTTCTGCTACTCCGGATTATGAAGATCAACTGAACGAAATGGTTGAGAGTTTCGAACAAGAAAATGAAGATATCAAAGTTGATGTGGAGCTTGTTCCGTTTAATGATTATTTTACAAAGCTACAAACCTTAATGGCTGGAGATCAAGCTCCAGATGTCTTTGAGTTAAATTATGAAAATTTTGTTTCATATGCTGAAAAAGATGCATTGTTAGAGCTTGGTAAATACATCGATGAGGACAAAGACTTTGATTCTTCACAATTAAATAAAGAAGCGTTTGAAGCTTATCAATATGATGGAAAACAATTTGGTATGGTTGAAAGTTTCTCAAATGTTGTAACTTTCTATAATAAGGATTTATTTGATGAAGCGGGGATTGATTATCCAACAAAAGACTGGAGTTGGTCTGATGAGGTTGATGCTGCTAAAAAATTAACTGATGCAGACAATAATATCTATGGTACTTATTCACCTGTTACGATGAATGAGTTTTATAAAGTTGCGGCTCAAAATGGTGGAAAACTAAAAGATGACAGCGGGAATTGGACAATCAATGATCCAAAGAATGTTGAAGCATTAGAATACATGGTAAATAATGTAACTAAAGATAAAGTTTCGCCTTCCCCAGAAGAAATGTCAGGACAAAATTCAGAAGATCTGTTCTTAAATGGTCAACTTGCTATGGTACACACCGGAATTTGGATGTTCGGTCAATTTAAAGATGCTGATTTTGATTGGGACATTCAAGTTGAAGCAGGAAATACTCAAAAGGCGACCCACTTCTTTGCAAATGGTTTGGCAGTCTCCAAAGAAACAAAACATGCTGAAGCTGCATACAAATTTACTCGTTTTATGAGTGCTAGCAAAGATGTTGCAGAAATTCGAGTAGATAGTGGTTGGGAGCTTCCAGCAGTTACTGATGATGAAGTATTGGCTCCATATTTGGAACAAACCCCTCCGGAAAATCGTAAAGCGGTCTTTGATTCACTTGATTACTTGATTTTACCTCCAGTTGATGCTGAGTGGAGTAAGGTCAGTGATAGTTCAGATAAAGAATTCCAGAAAGTTTTACTAGGTGATGAATCAGCTAAAGATGCTTTAGATAATCTTCAATCTGAGTTTGGTGAATAATAATAACGAACAGGTCTGGGACAAGGATAGCTTACTTAATTTGTTCCAGACCTATATTTAGGAAAGGGATTACTTATGAAATTAGAACAGACTTTTTCTGAGGTTTTAGAGCAATATAACGATCTACTAAATAGCTCAGTAAATACAAATGCCATCTACAATCTTAATACTGAATTGGATAACTTGCCTGTTGCAGCAGCTATTGTATGGCTAAAAGTAAAATCTAACATAGAACTGGGCGAAGATGATTACGTTGTTATTAATGCAATTCAGTCTAAATGGTCTATGGAATATTCTAATGTTTTTGAAGAAGATGAGGATATTTATACGTCTAATTTAGCAATATTTTATATAACTCTATCTGAAGTAAAGAATGCATATCAATTATATGATTTACAAAAATCACTAACCGATATACGAGATTATGTATTCAACCATATGATTCGTGAAGGATCATTAATTTCTTCATTGAAAAAAAATAATCCGGATTATGATCTAGTGCTTAGTGTATTACCATTTGGGCTGTTTGCCCCAGAAGATTTGATTATGGTCTCAGGTATGAACAAACTACTTTCTTACAATAAAAGTATTGATCCAAATACAGCGGCATTATTAGGTATCTATTTCACTGAAAAATATGATTTTGTAAGGGCAGATAGCTATCTAAATCAAGCAGAAAATCATTCGAGTGAAGACACAGTACTTATAAAAATCCTTGAAACTTACTTACAGCAAAAAAAGGAAAATATCTCGACCAGTGTATTTATTCATAAACCTTTGGGAAATAGCAATGTATACAACCAATTACCATACGAGAGAGCACCTCATTACCCAACCGTAAAAGAGAAGTGTGTATTCAATGTCCAAGTGAACGCTTCCGATATTCAAGAAGTATTTATGCATTTAGAGGGAATCGCTGAAAAGTTCCCATGTCGTTTAGTTGATGAGACTTTACGCATTTATCAAGCAGTAGTAGAGATTCCTGCTAATTATCAAGGTGGTAATTACTTCTTTACGTTGATAAGTGAAAAAAATGAAAAATCTGAAGTCTACGAATTAGCTATTCAGAAAAATTCTGCGCTCAATAGAATTGAGTTTATTGGATCAAATGAAAAAGAAAATATCTACAGTATTAAAAATGAAGAAGAATCAATTTATCTGCTTTTTCAAGAAACTAAGCTTTTGCTAAGTCAAGAAAAACCTGAATTGGATTCAATTGAAGTTAATAAAAAAATGGCTAGAATAGATAGTCAAAATCATCTCTTTGTCTCAAATGAAACTTTAGCTTTCAGTCTTAGTGAAGACTTTGTGGAAATTCACGAGTTGGTTGGAAAAGGAATTATTGGAACGACCTTGCGTATAAAAGATAAGGCACAAATATATTATGGATTTGGCGAAAGGTACAATTCAGTAAACCAACTTGGCAATACAATTGATTGCTTTGTTTATAATCAGTATCGAGATCAAGGAACACGCACATACATGCCTATGCCTTATTACTTTACCGATTGTAATTATGGTTTATTTATCAATTCAAATTACTATACTAGATTTGATTTACAAGATAGCAATAAATTTGAAGTAGATATCTATATCGAAACCGGTGAAAACAATGTTTTAGCTGAAATTGATTTATTGCATGGCGATATGAAAGAAATGATCTCTCAGTATATTGGTTGCACCGGGGAACCATTAATGGTTCCTAGTTGGACTTTGGGACCGTGGATGTCTAGTAATAACTGGGATCGTGATAGTGTGGTCCGTGAGCAAATTGAGTTAACGAATAAATATGATATACCGGCGACAGTTATCGTTTTAGAACAATGGAGTGATGAAACGACTTATTACATGTTTAATGATGCTCAATATCCGATGCTAATGCCAGGAGAAGTACACACGTATGATCAGATGAATTTTCCAGAATGGGGAAGGTGGCCGGATCCAAAGGCACTGGTAAATCATTGCCATGAGAATGGTTTGAAATTCATTTTGTGGCAAATTCCGATTGAAAAGTATTTGAATCAGCAAAATCATCCTTTGAAAGATCAAGATGAAGCTTACATGATTGAAAAAGGATTTGTTGTTAAAAATATTGACGGTTCACCATATCGTATTCCGGAAAATTGGTTTACAGATAGTCTTTTAATGGATTTTACGAATGAAGAAGCGAAAGAATGGTGGTTTAAAAAGCGTCAGTATTTGCTTGATATTGGTGTCGACGGCTTCAAAACAGATGGTGGAGAAATGGTTTATGGTGCAGACGTGATGTTTTCTGATGGGAGTAATGGTCGTGAAATGCGTAATCGCTACCCAAAAGAATATATAAAAGCATATTATGAATTTGCACAACAAAATCAAGGAATTACCTTTAGTCGTTCTGGATATACGGGTGCGCAAGGTTATCCTGCACATTGGGCTGGGGATGAGCGTTCCACTTTTGATGCATTTAATCGTCAATTAATTGCAGGAATTAATTCAGGAATGTCTGGTGTGATTTTTTGGGGCTGGGATCTTGCTGGATTTAATGGGGATATTCCGACGGCAGAATTGTTTATGCGCTCATCTTCCATGGCAGCTTTTTGTCCTATTATGCAATACCATGCAGAAAGTAAAGGAGAATTTAATCAAGATCGGACCCCTTGGAATATTGCAGAACGAACTCAAACCCCAGAAGTAATAGATGTTTATCGATTTTTTGCAAATACTCGGATGAATTTAATGCCTTATATTTATAATCAATCACTTAAATCAGTGAACGAAAAAACTCCCCTTATGCGGGCGATGCAGATTGAGTTTCCAAATGAAGATTTTAAAAATTGTTATGATGAATTTATGTTTGGTAAATCCTTACTTGTCGCACCAGTAATCCATGAGGGGATGATATCTCGGAAGGTAAAACTACCTGAAGGAACATGGGTTGATTTTTGGAATCATAGTGTTGTTCAGGGAGGGAAAACAATTCATGTTAATGCAGAATTCGATCAAATTCCGGTGTTTATCAAGGAAAATTCTGCTATATTATTGAATCTAGGTGAATCTAAGACGATTGGAGAATCTATTGGAAATGATTTGACAAAATATACAAATGCAAAGCTAGTAGTGGTTGCAAAAGATAGCTTTAGTGAGACAATAGAAGACCATTTAGGGAATTTAATAACGATTGATGCAGATGCAAATAATCGAAAAGTATCAGTTAGCCAAAAATTGCCAATTGAGGTAGAACTTATTTGGCTATAGGAGGAAATAAAATGAAGAAAAAATGGTGGCAAAATTCAGTAGTATATCAAATATATCCTAGAAGCTTTCAAGATACTGATGGGGATGGCATTGGAGATTTAAAAGGAATTATTTCTCGCTTGGATTATCTTCAGAATCTAGGAATTGATGCAATTTGGCTTTCTCCCGTGTATCAATCACCGAATGATGATAATGGTTACGATATTAGTGATTATAGAAATATTATGACTGAGTTTGGCTCGATGGCGGATATGGAAGAACTAATTGCTGAAGGAAAAAAACGTAATATAAGAATGATTATGGATCTTGTTGTTAATCATACATCTGATGAGCATCCTTGGTTTGTAGAATCAAAGAAAAGCCGTGACAATGATTATCGAGATTACTATATTTGGCGGGATGCAGTAGATGGCGGTGTTCCTAATGGTTTGCGATCAACATTTAGTGGCACAGCTTGGGAATTTGATGAAACAACAGGACAATATTTCTTGCACTTATTTAGTAAACGCCAGCCTGATTTGAATTGGGAAAACGAAAAAGTTCGACAAGAAGTTTATGAAATGATGAATTTCTGGATTGATAAGGGGGTAGGGGGGTTCCGAATGGATGTAATTGATCTAATCGGTAAAATACCAGATCAGGAAATTACTGGCAACGGGCCTAAACTACACGACTATCTACAAGAAATGAATGAATCAACTTTTGGAGATAAAGATTTGATGACAGTTGGTGAGACTTGGGGGGCAACTCCTGAGATTGCAAAATTGTATTCTAATCCCGAGAGAAATGAACTTTCGATGGTTTTCCAATTTGAGCATGTAGGACTTGATCAACAAGAAGGAAAAGACAAATGGGATTTAAAACCATTGGAAATCCCTGATTTAAAGATTGCTTTGTCTAAATGGCAGAATTCATTGGGATCAGAAGGTTGGAACAGTCTGTTTTGGAATAATCATGATTTACCGAGGATAGTTTCTAGATGGGGCAGTGATCAAGAGTATCATGAAAAAAGTGCAAAAATGTTTGCTATTCTTTTGCATATGATGAAAGGGACCCCTTATATTTATCAAGGAGAAGAAATTGGAATGACAAATTATCCAATTTCTAATATTTCAGAAGCGGAAGATATAGAGACCATCAATATGTATCATGAACGAATGGAACAAGGATATTCCGAGGAAGACATCCTTTCTTCAATTAACGCAAAGGGCAGAGATAATGCCCGTACTCCTATGCAATGGGATGATACAGAGAATGGGGGATTTACAACAGGAAAACCATGGCTACATGTTAATCCAAATTACAAAAACATTAACGTCCAATCGGAATTAGTAGATCCAAATTCAATTTTCTATACCTATCAAAAATTAATTAAATTACGCAAACAAAATGAAATAATCGTGTGGGGTGATTATGAATTGTTAGAAAACACTGCTGATGAAGTTTTTGCCTATATTCGAGAACTTGGTGATGAAAAATGGCTTATAGCGGCTAACATTAGTAATCATGAGAATGAATTTAATATGCCATCAGAAGGGGGAGAAGTTGTCATTTCTAATTACGATATTAATATTCCTCTTGTAAAAACAATTGTTTTAAGACCATATGAAGCATTTGCTGTAAGGCTATGAAACATTAGTTTTGCATTTTTAGTATGAAAAAAGAGATGTTTGTACCGGCCTCCAAAGCTTAGAAAAAAATCTAACTTCTAACTTTAGTGTTCGGTATATTTTTCATCTTTCGTTTTTATAGATGCTATTCTAAGTAGTCGATAATTCATTAGTGGGGATTTGGCAGTAGAAACTGTTAATGAAGAGGTATTTGTGAAAATTGCTTACTAGTTTCGTAATGAAGTTGTGACATAAATACTACTTGAAATATAGTTTATCCTGAATAATTCATAGATCTAATTTTTTTGGGAAAATAACGTTTATACATCGATTTGAGTTGAATTTTCTTTTTTCAACCGGTTTGTACTTGCGA
>NZ_ATXL01000055.1 GCF_000421665.1 Bavariicoccus seileri WCC 4188
CGAAGTCACCGGGAAGATCAACTTCGGTTTTATGGTAAACGAGAGTTTGAATCCGTAGAGGATATGTTAAAGCAACATCGGCGATATATGAGTCGACACAATAATATTGCACGAAAAGTATTGGGATTCTTAAGCCCAAATCAAATGGTTGAAAAGTATTACGAAAATAAGTATAACGAAGCTGCTTGATGTGTCCACTGATTTTATATTTTTATCGTTTGTTGTCAAGGATCGTTTCACTTTCCTCCTTGACAACAAACTCAAAAAATTCGTTTTGGTGGACAAGACATCAAGCACCACTATTATCAGTTCAGGTAACATATGTTTGACAACCCTAGATGAGAGGTGAAAATAATTGCACTTATCTATTGATGATTGGGATTATTTTTGTTAGAATACATATTGTATCGAAAAATTGAAGACACAAAGGTTGAGCATTTCGGTGTTTCAAGGATCAGGTTTGCCAAGGGGTGAGGCGAACATTCTTGGAGGAATGCTGGCCTTTTTTTGTTATAAGCATACTTCTTCGCGAGGTATGCTTTTTTGTTTGTTTTTCAGTTGAATATACACACGATTTATAGGAGGGGAATTAATGAGAGAAGCTTTGACTCGTTTACGAGAAGCAGAAGAAGCCAATGAACAGCAATTGATCGCTTTGAAAAAAGCGCTACAATTGGAAGAAGCGCAGCAACAACAAGAATTGCAAAAACGGGCTGCCGCTTTGGAAGAGGCACTTGCACAAGAACAAGTCGCAGTCGAAGAGCAGTTACACCAGTCGCTGGAAGCACAAAAGCAACGGCTGGCAGAAGAAAATCAGCAAGTTTTAGATCGTTACCAAAAAAATATGCAAAGCTTCCAAGAGCAAGCGATTCAACAGATCGTTGAAGGAGTGATCGGGACTTATGGCAGTAACCAAACTAAATAAATTAACGTTGATCACCCCGAAACGCTACCAAGAAAGTTTGTTGACGAAGTTGCAAGCGATGCAGTTTGTTGAAATCGAGAATGTATTTGAGAAAGAAGCCAACGAAACTTGGTTGCAGGAATTTTTTGTAGGTACAACGCCAGAAAGTACTTCTCATCAGACACTGATTCGTCGTCTACAAGAAGCAATCCGCTTTATTCGTCAAACTGGCGATGCGAAAAAAAGCACGGAGTGGCGGCGGGCTGCCTTGCGGCTGTCGGACTTTGAAACAAGCTTCGATGAAGCAGCAGCTTTAACAGAACTAGGTCAAGTTGAGAATTTGCAGGAGCGCTGGTTAGAGACGATTGAAGCGATCGAAGCAGCGACTCAGGCAGAAGATTGGGCGACACAGTGGCAAAATCTTGACGTGCCACTAGAAATTGAAGCACCTACACATACGTGTTTTTTTGCAGGTAGTGTTGAAGAACCACGCTGGGAAGATCTAGCTGAAGCTTTGCGTCAATTGGAAGATGTTCATATAGAAGTCATCTATTCTGATCAGAAGAAAGTTAATTTCAGCTGTCTTTTTTTAGCAACGACCGAGGCGCAAGTTTTCCAATTGTTTCACCGTTTTGGGGTGAAGAAAGAAACTGGCCTAACATCAGAATCACCAAAAGTGGTTTTGCAAAACGCGAAACAAGCGTTGACTTCCTTGACGCAGCAGCGCAAAGAACTGATTACAGAAATCAGTCAGCACAAACAACGGCTGATCCTGTTGCAGCAAGCGGAAGAACTGTTTTTGACTCGTGAGAATCGTGCAATGATGCAACAACGTCTAGCGGCAGGTCAGACATTTTCGCTCTTGCGCGGGTGGATTGCAGAAAAGGATCAACCGTTAGTGGCAGAAATGGTCCAAGAATCCTTTGCCAATGAGATTTACTATTCATTTGAAGAACCAACGGCAGACGAGATTGCTGCCAATCAAGTACCAACGAAGTTAAAAAATGCTTCATTTATACAACCCTTTGAAATGCTGACGGAAATGTATAGTTTGCCGAAATACGATGAAATTGATCCAACCCCTTGGATGACGCCTTTCTATTATGTTTTCTTTGGGATGATGGTGGCTGATTTAGGTTATGGTGCATTGATGGCTGTAGCGACAACGATTGGGCTGTATGCCTTACGTTTGCCAAAAGGAACCAAACAATTTCTGAAATTGTTCCAGATATTGTCTGTACCAACCATGATTTGGGGTGCAATCTACGGCTCGTTTTTTGGTGCTACATTGCCTTTCCAGCTTTTATCGCCCGCCGAAGATTTTATGGCAATCTTTGGTCTATCGATGATTTTTGGTGGCATCCAACTGTTTACAGGTCTTTATTTGGCGGCTAAAGAAAACATCCGCAAAAAGGATCTTTTAGGTGCAGTAAACGAAGGCTTTGCGTGGCTAGGACTTTTGAGTGGTCTGCTAGTGGCAGCCGCAGGCAATCTTTTGATTGATGTCCCTGCATTAACCACTGTCGGCTTGATTTTAGCGGGCTTTAGTGCCTTATTGATTATCGTGGTACCGATTCTTAAAGGGAAAACCAAAGTGGGCGGCTTCATTCTAGGATTGTACGACTTGTACGGTGTGACGAGTTACATCGGTGACTTTGTCAGCTACAGTCGCTTGATGGCCTTAGGGATCTCCGGTGGGAGTATTGCAGCAGCCTTCAACTTATTGGTGGGCTATTTGCCGCCAGCTGCTCGTTTTTCAGTGGGTATTCTCTTATTGCTTGTACTGCAAGCATTGAATATCTTTTTATCGTTACTGAGTGCATATGTGCATGCCGCTCGTTTACAATATGTAGAATTTTTCGGCAAATTTTTCACTGGTGGTGGACGTCAATTTGAAACCTTTACGCCTAGTGAGAAATATGTTGATTTTGACAAAGAAAATGGAGGAGACAATAAATGATTGATTACTTGATTAACAATAATGGTGGTATGGTGTTTGCAATTATCGGAATGGGGATTGCGACGATCTTTTCTGGGATTGGTTCAGCCAAAGGTGTGGGCCAAACTGGTGAAGCAGCGGCAGCTTTAACGACGAATCAGCCTGAGAAGTTTGGACAAGCTTTGATTTTACAATTGCTTCCTGGGACACAAGGTCTATACGGATTCGTTATTGCGTTTATGATTTATGGCAGCTTAAGTGGTGAAATGTCGACAGTGACTGGTATGGCTTATTTGATGTCATCACTGCCAGTTGCTTTTACTGGTTTATTCTCAGGAATGGCCCAAGGAAAGGTCGCTGCAGCTGGGATTCAAATTTTAGCGAAGAAACCAGAGCATTTCTTTAAAGGCGTGATGTTCTCAGTAATGGTTGAGATGTATGCCATCTTAGGCTTTGTTATTTCTTTCTTACTTTTAGGAACGATTTAAAGGGGGCGAAGGTATGGATGCAATCGACAAAATGATTGCTGAACTAGACCAAGAAGCGCAGATAAAACGGGAACGTTTGGCTGCCGCTGAACGTGCTAGGATCAGTGAAACCATGGCACGTGACTGGGCGAAGAAAGAGTCGGACTTGCAGCTTCGTGCCCAGCAAGCAAAAAAGCAAGTCGAAAAAAATTATCAGCAAGCCCTGAATCGCCAATCAAGTGCCGCCAAGCAGCAAAAAATTGTGAAGCAAAATGAATATCTGACACAACTTTTTGAGCAAGCTTATCAACAAATGATTGGTTGGACACCAGAAGAGCTCCAGACATTTGTTGAAAATGTGCTGGAGCGGCTGCCAATCAGTGGCACGGTGACCTTTCATGCGGGTCTAGATCAAGCAGCCCACTTAGATGATACTTGGGTCGCGGCTTGTCAGTCCGACTTGCCGTATCAAATCAAGGCAGGAACACCATTGTCAGAAGCTGGATTTTTGGTGGATGACAATGGTATTCAATACAACTTTACTTATCGTGTGTTACTTGAAGAATACAAGAAAGAATCCCGTGAACGGTGGTTACAGATCATACAAAAAGGAGGTTGATCCATGAGGAATTATCATCAATTGAATCCCATCATTCGGCTGAAAGAAATGACTTTACTGAAGCCGCAAGAAGTGGAACAAATGATTACGGCAAAAAACTTTGCTGTGGTCGAAACGGTGCTGCAGCAGACCCATTATCAACGCTATTTGCATCCATATTTTCACGAACAATTCGAAATATCACTTGATGAAGAATTGTTAAAGACAATCAAAGAATTGATCGAGCTGGTTCCCAATCAAGAAATCCTCCGATTGTATATGATGCCTTTTACTTTCCACAATCTGAAAGTCTTGACCAAAGAGTCAGTGACTGGAAAGGATTATGCGCATCTACTGGTTGAAGACGGTTTTTACACGATCGACGAATGCCGGACCGCCATCAAAACAGGCATATCAGAAGTATTGCCTGAGAAAATCGTGACTACAATTCAAGAGGTTCGGGAACACTTGGAAGGCGGCGCTGTGGTGCAAGGCATCGATATCATATACGATCGCCGGTATTTGCATGAACAACGGCGATTGGCAGACAAAATCAATATACCTGAACTACAAGAAGCCGTCATTAAGATGATCGATTTAACCAATATAACCATCGCCGCTCGCTGTCTGAGCCAAAAGCGATCCTGCAGTTTTATGAAGGCGGTCTTGGTGAGTGTCGGCAGTATCCCGAAAGAAGAATTTTTAGCGTTTGCGGATGCGTCCTATAGCGACTTTATAACGTTCTTATTAGAAAGTGAGTATCAGGAAGTGATGCGGCCAATCATTCATGAACAAGTGATCGACTTCGCTGGCTTGGCGCTTTTACAAGACAACTTGATTACAGAAAGCTTTGCATCAGCCCAAATAGATGCTTTAGGACCACTACCTTTACTCGCATTTTTGAATGCTAAGATTTTGGAACTGCAAAATCTGCGTATCTTGCTGGTAGGCAAACGCAGCGGCTTTACGGAAGGACAAATCAGAGAAAGGATGCGGCGCTATGACGCATAAAATCGGTGTGATCGGCGAGAAAGAATCCGTCATTCCTTTTCAATTATTTGGGTTCCAAGTTTATTATGCCTCGGAAGAAAAAGAAGTCAAGCAGGCACTGGCAAAATTAATGAAGAGTAGTACGATTATCTATCTGACTGAAAAATGTGCAGAGATGATTCCCGATGAATTAGCAAAGGTCCAACAAAAAATGACACCTGCGATCATCTTGATTCCTGATTACGATGGTTCCCGAGGAATCGGCAGACGGATGATTCAAGATAATGTTGAAAAAGCGGTCGGACAAAACATACTATAGAGAGGAGCCGATGTTGTGGAAAAAGGAACAATTATTAAAGTATCAGGTCCATTGGTTTTAGCCAAAAATATGGGTCATGCAAGTTTAGAAGATATCTGTTATGTAGGAGATTTAGGCGTGGTCGGTGAAATCATCGAAATGCGCGGCGACGTCGCTTCGATCCAAGTCTACGAAGAAACTTCAGGGATTGGTCCCGGAGAACCAGTCGAAACCACTGGTGAACCGCTATCCGTGGAATTGGCTCCCGGAATTATGTCTCAAATGTTTGATGGGATCCAACGCCCATTGGAAACCTTTATGGATGTTACCAAAAGTAACTTCTTGACTCGCGGGGTGCAATTGCCTGCGTTGAATCATGAGAAAAAGTGGTCTTTTGTACCGATGGTCGAAGTGGGTGCAGCGGTTAGTACCGGAATGGTTATCGGAACTGTGCAAGAAACACCACTGATCGATCACAAAATTATGGTTCCTCATGGCGTTTCAGGAACAGTCAAAGCTGTTTATGCAGGGGAATATACGATTGATGAAGTGATTTATGTCTTAGATACGACTAAAGGAGAACGTTCATTTACGATGCTACAAAAATGGCCGGTTCGTCATAGCCGTCCAGTGAAGCAAAAACTGAATCCAATCGAACCGATGATTACAGGACAGCGCGTGATTGACACGTTCTTTCCAATCGCTAAAGGCGGGGCTTCAGCCGTTCCGGGTCCTTTTGGTGCGGGAAAGACCGTTGTTCAGCATCAAATTGCCAAGTGGGCGGATGTCGACTTGGTTGTCTATGTTGGCTGTGGGGAACGCGGCAATGAAATGACAGATGTAATGAACGAATTTCCAGAGTTGATCGATCCTCGCAGTGGTGAATCTTTAATGGCTAGAACCGTTTTGATTGCCAATACATCAAATATGCCAGTAGCCGCTCGGGAAGCGTCGATTTATACGGGGATTACCATTGCAGAGTACTTCCGTGACATGGGCTATTCAGTGGCGATCATGGCGGATTCAACCTCACGTTGGGCGGAAGCACTGCGAGAAATGTCTGGTCGTTTGGAGGAAATGCCTGGGGATGAAGGATATCCGGCTTATTTAGGTAGCCGTTTGGCAGAGTATTATGAACGTTCTGGGAAAGCGATTTGCTTAGGTTCTGATCAAGAAGGCAGTATTACTGCAATCAGCGCCGTGTCACCATCTGGTGGGGACATTTCGGAACCAGTTACTCAAAATACTTTACGGGTCGTTAAAGTATTTTGGGGCTTAGATGCCACATTAGCGCAAAAACGTCATTTTCCATCAATCGATTGGTTGAAGAGTTATTCTTTATATGAAAACGAACTTGGCGCCTTTTTGGATCAGCAAATGCAAGTGGATTGGTCCAAACAAGTAACAGAAGCCATGCGGATGCTACAAAAAGAATCTGAGTTGTCAGAGATCGTTCGTCTTGTCGGTATCGACGCTTTATCAGAAAAAGATCAATTATTGCTGGAAACGACCAAGTCCTTGAGAGAAGATTTCTTACAGCAAAATGCTTTTGACGATGTCGATACGTTTACCTCTCGTGAAAAGCAGTTCAAAATGCTAGAAACGATCTTATTGCTCCACAAAGAAGCCGAAGATGCGTTAACACTAGGTGCGTATCTTTCAGAAGTCTACTCAGGAATTGAAGAACTACGAGACAAAGTTGCACGCATGAAGTATTTGCCTGAAGGTGAATTTGCCAAAATTTCTGCTTTGCATCAAGAAATCAAAGCAACCATAAAAGAAATTTTACAGAAAGGAGACCGTACTGATGATCAAGGAATATAAAACGATTGGAGAAGTCGTCGGTCCATTGATGGCCGTCGATCGTGTCTCTGGTGTCAAATACGAAGAGTTGATCGAAGTCCGCATGCAAAACGGAGAGATGCGACAAGGCCAAGTGCTTGAGATTCAAGAAGACAAAGCATTAGTCCAAATTTTTGAAGGGACTGGAGGGATTAACTTGCGCGAATCAGCGGTCCGCTTTTTGGGGCATCCTTTGGAATTAGGCGTTTCAGAGCAAATGATTGGGCGCGTCTTTGACGGTTTAGGACGGGTCAAAGACGGTGGAGTAGAGATCGTTCCCGAAAAATTTATGGATATCAACGGCGAAGTCATTAATCCAGCAGCCCGAGATTACCCTGATGAATTTATTCAAACGGGGATTTCATCAATTGACCATTTGAACACATTGGTTCGGGGACAAAAACTACCAATTTTTTCAGGTTCTGGTTTGCCTCATAAAGAATTGGCCTCTCAAATTGCCCGTCAAGCACAAGTGCTAAACTCGGAAGATGAATTTGCTGTTGTATTTGCCGGCATTGGGATTACCTTTGAAGAAGCAGAATATTTTATGGAAGATTTTCGGCAAACTGGCGCCATCGACCATTCTGTTGTCTTTATGAATCTAGCAAACGATCCAGCGATCGAGCGGATCGCTACTCCACGAATGGCATTGACGGCAGCTGAATACTTGGCCTATGAAAAGGATATGCATGTCTTGGTGATCATGACGGATATGACCAACTATTGTGAAGCTTTACGGGAGATCTCTTCTGCACGCCGTGAAGTACCGGGACGTCGTGGGTATCCAGGGTATCTCTACACGAATTTATCAACGTTATATGAGCGTGCCGGACGAATTCGCGGCTTGAAAGGTTCAGTGACGCAGTTGCCGATTCTGACTATGCCAGAAGATGACAAAACGCATCCAATTCCTGATTTAACAGGCTATATCACTGAAGGACAAATCATCTTGTCTCGGGATTTATATAAAAATGGCATTCAACCGCCAATCGATGTCTTGTCATCGCTGTCACGCTTAAAAGATAAAGGGACAGGCGAAGGCAAAACACGTAAAGACCATGCTGCAACGATGAACCAGTTGTTTTCTGCATACGCGCAAGGACAGCAATCCAAGGAATTAGCAGTTGTTTTAGGCGAATCGGCCTTGTCAGACGTTGATAAAATCTATGCTAAATTTGCAGAACGCTTCGAAATTGAATACTTGAATCAAGGATATCGAACCAACCGCTCCATTATCGAAACCTTGGAATTGGGCTGGGAATTATTGGCGATGTTGCCAAAAGTCGAACTGAAGCGAATCAGTGATGCGTTACTGGCGGAATATTTACCGGAAGAGGAGAATAATGGCGCAAAAAAACGTTAATCCAACCCGCATGGAGCTGTCGCGCCTCAGTAAACAATTGGCGACAGCTAAACGCGGCCATAAATTATTAAAAGATAAACAAGATGAACTCATGCGTCAATTTATTGAATTAATCAAAAAAAATGATCATTTACGTAAAAATGTGGAAGAGCAGTTGCAACATGCCATGAAGGCATTTCGCTTGGCCAATGCCACAATCAATGAAAAATACATTGAAGAAATGTTTATTTTACCTGCAACTGAAGTCTCCCTTGAATTATCAACGAAAAATATCATGAGTGTAGAAGTACCGGTCATGCATTTTGACTATGATGATGCTGTGATGCAAGCGCCGATCGAATACGGATTTTTGAATTCCAATGTTCCTTTAGATAACGCCGTCGCCCGTTTTACAGACGTTATGCCCAAGCTGTTGGCTCTAACAGAAATCGAAAAAACCTGTCAATTGATGGCAGGGGAAATCGAACGAACCCGCAGGCGGGTCAATGCGTTAGAATATTTGACGATCCCTGAATTAGAAGAGGCCATATATGGGATCAAAATGCGGTTAGAAGAAAACGAACGAGCGAATGTAACAAGAATGATCAAAGTGAAGAATAAATCAAAATAAAATGGTATGATAAGAGAAAAACGAAAGCAAAAGACTTGGATTACCAAGACATTCGTTTTTGAAAAAGGTCAAAGGAAATGAGAATGAAAAAAGAAATCGTTTGAAAAAAAGTTGGCACATCAATCAACACTTTTTAATTCCACAAATCGTCTCACTAGTGTTTCTCTTACTGATATTGGCAGGGACAGGCTTACTGATGTTGCCTACGGTCACCAAAAGTGGTGAAGGTACCAACTTTTTAGATGCTCTGTTTACTGCTACTTCAGCTATTTGTGTGACGGGTCTTTCTACCTTAACGGTGGCGGATCATTATAATATCTGGGGCCAAGGCATTTTGTTGATATTGATTGAAATTGGTGGAATCGGCTTCATGTCGATTCCCGTCTTCTTTTACATTTTGGCAAGAAAAAGAGTCCATCTTAGTACGCGGATGATTTTGCGAGAAACCTTGAATCTAGATCGTATGTCCGGTGAAATCCATTTAGCATGGTACATTATCCGTTTCGCCTTTTTGATCCAAGTTAGTGGGGCTGTATTGCTGTCTTTTGCTTTTGTTCCTCGTTTTGGTTGGCGCCAGGGTCTCTGGTATAGTGTTTTTCATGCGATTTCGGCCTTTTGTAATGCTTGTTTGGCAACAGTATGGTCGGATTTCAGAATGAACCGTTTGTGCTAGGGGTCGTCAGTTTCTTGATTATCGCCGGCGGTCTCGGTTTTCTCGTTTGGTTCGATCACCTGCATAGGGCATCCAAAAAACGTTCCTTACATAGCCGCTTGGCATGGATCACAATGATCGTTTTGATTGTTCTTGGAACGGTAGGCTTCTTTTTGACCGAAAAAAATTCACAGTTGATCACTGGTGATTCTGTCATTGAACGCTTTTTTCAATATTTGTTCTTAGCGGTCACCCCAAGAACAGCTGGCTTTTTCAGTATTGATTACGGACAAATGAGTCAAGCCAGTTTGATGCTGACGATGATGTTAATGTATATCGGCGGAACCTCGGGATCAACTGCTGGGGGATTGAAGACAACGACATTTGCAGTCTTGATCATCAAGGTCCGTAGCTTGTTAAAAGGACGCAGCCAAGCTGAGATTTTTGGACGAACAATTAAAGAATCTGCCGTTTCGTGAGCTTTTACTTTGTTTTTTCTAACTTTGTCGTTATGTTTCATATCTATTTTCCTGTTATCGATTACTGAAAATATGCCGCAAAACCCGACATTCGGTTTGCAATATATTGCCTTTGAGGTCTTTTCAGCTTTTGGGACTGTGGGCTTGACGATGGGACTTACGCCCTATTTATCGGTTTTCGGCAAGCTATTGATCATTCTTTTGATGTTCATTGGTCGTGTGGGAATCATGACAGTTGCTTTTTCATTGATGAAAAAAGCCAACCAGCGAGAAGTTGCATACAGATTTCCTGAAGAGCGAGTGATGATTGGTTAAGCTAGACGTATTCTGTTAAAACAGTTGCGTATTTCAAAAGAGGATGATTTTTTTCTGAGTAAATCATAGGAGTGAATATCTATTTTTATGTAAACGAAAGAGGCTGGGACTTTTGTCCCAGCCTCTTTTGTGCTATACATACTCGAAATCTTCACATTTCGCACATTCATTATAGCATGATTCAAAAAAAGAGCAAATTTTCTATTTTATAATTATCACAATACAGATTAAAATCAATCCAGAAGCTGTTTTTAAGCCGATACAAACCTTTTAAAATCAAAATCATAAAATATACCTATGAAAATAAAAACGTCTTAGAACGCATTTTATAGGCTTTAAAAATAATTTTGTTTTTATGTGCACGTTTACTTGTAATTAAACTTGCGAAGTCTATCCTGAGTTTCGCACTTAATTAATGATCGTTCTTTTAAGTTTATTTAAAAACAAAATTGAAAAAAGATAAGGCAATTGTTTGAATATATATTTTCCTTTTGATATGGTCATGTTGTATACAATTTAATTATATGTGTGCCATATTTTTCCATAAGTCAATTTGTTGTCACTGTGGTCTAGATCGGAACCCTGTCTTCAGCAGCAATGATTGGACCAGCTGCTGTATATGCAACTATAGTTGGCAGGGAGCAATATCACTTGGGCCAGTTGGAGCGGCAATAGCAAGCGCAGTTGGTATTTTAGGATTTCCAAGTTTGGCTGGATTTACATATTCTATCTTACAGGCTGTGAGTAATAAACAAGGTGTATATTTAGGGGTAGAAATGAACGGGGTATTCCCTAATATTGTCTCAGGTACTTACTAATTTTCATGCAAGGAATGGTTATAGATGGATAAATACTACAACTGGAATGCATTAGCATATATTTTTGGCGTATCAACTTTTATTGGAACAGTTCAATATTCTCAAGTTCCATATATAATTTGGTTTAGTATTGGATTAACAGGAGG
>NZ_ATXL01000056.1 GCF_000421665.1 Bavariicoccus seileri WCC 4188
GTGTAGTTTTAGAGCTATGTAGTTTTGAATGCGTCCAAAACATTCTCTAAATTTTCCATTGTGTACCATTCGTTTTAGAGCTATGTAGTTTTGAATGTATCCAAAACTGGCATGACACTAGTCTCTTCCAAAACATATGGTTTAAGTTTGATCTTCAAGCTCTAGTATCTGGTTTCGAAATCTAAATACTAGTCACACTTATTAACTGCCAGGTTATAAGAAAATGGTTAGCGAAACAATGTTAAGCGCAAAATAAGAATATCATCAAAAAATAGTAGGAATCTTCCGAAAGTGATCAGAGATTCCTACTATTTTTGTTTTGCACGCTATTCTTCAAGTTTTCTAGAGTTCTATACAGTGATAATGTGGGAGGAATAACTAAATGACACTGTAAGGTTTCTTTGTAAATGACAAATACGGCACAGAAAAATTAAATATTAAGCTTTAATTTCTTCAGATTTTTTAAGCGATTGCCACTTCCAATTTTCAACTTCTGGGATGTCAACGCCATTTTCACGAATAAACGCGTGATGGTAGTCAATTTTATTTTCCATTTCAGAAATAAAACTATCCGCACTTTCTCCAAACAATAATTGAGCAGTATCACGGGCTAAGTGGAAGCGGTCCATTTGGTTTAACACCCGCATATCAAATGGTGTTGTAATATCACCGTTTTCACGGTAGCCATGGATACAAACGTTATGATTGTGACGGTTAAAGAAGATATCTTTGATAAAACCTTCATAGCCATGGAAGGCAAATACGATTGGTTTATCTTTGGTAAAGATAGCATCGAAATCGTCATCACTCAAGCCTCTTGGATCAACAGATGGATGGCTTAAGCGGAGGATGTCAACGACATTGACAAACCGAATTTTTAATTGTGGGAATCGTTTGTTTAACAACGTGATGGCAGCTAGTGCCTCCAGGTTTGGTTCGGTTCCTGCTGCTGCGATAACGACATCTGGTTCTTGGCCATCGTCTGTACTTGCCCAGTCTATGATTTTCAAGCCGTCTTTTGCTAGGATTTCTGCTTCGTCGGCGGAATAGAATTGTGGACGAGGGTGTTTGCTTGAGACGATTAAGTTGATTACTTGTTTTTCTTGTAATGATTTATCCATCACTGCCATTAAAGTATTGGCATCAGCTGGGAGGTATTCTCTCACAAACTCGCGTTTTTTCTCTGCTAGATGTGTTAACACACCAGGGTCTTGGTGGGTATAGCCATTGTGATCTTGTTGGAACACGGTTGATGTCGCAATAACGTTCAAGGATGGATAATCTTTACGCCAAGGTAGATTGGTTGCCTTTCTAAGCCATTTGAAGTGTTGGGTAAGCATTGAATCTACGACGCGTAAGAAGGATTCGTAACTTGCAAAGAAGCCATGGCGTCCTGTTAAGACGTAACCTTCTAAAAAGCCTTCTGCTTGGTGTTCAGATAGTTGTCCATCAATAACGCGCCCTGCAGAGGATTGCCACTCATCGGTAGATTCTTTTGGTTCTAACCATTGGCGGTCTGTGACTTCAAAAACGGTATTTAAGCGGTTAGATTTAGTTTCATCAGGTCCAAAGATTCTGAAGTTTGTAGGGTTGTCAACAATTAAATCGCGGGCTTGTTTCCCAAACACTGACATATCTTGTGTAATAACAGCTCCTGGTGTAGAGGTATCAATGGCATAGTTTTTCCAGTTTGGTAACTTCAATCCTTTGGGATTTATACCGCCATTTGCAATGTCTGAAGCACCCATGCGTTTATTGCCAGTTGGTGCGACTGCCCGAATGTCTTCTTTTAAGTGACCGTTGTCGTCAAATAGTTCTTCAGGGTGATAAGAGCGTAGCCAGTTTTCCAGTTGGTCAATATGTTCTAAATGGTTGGCATCAACAGGAATTGGAACTTGGTGTGCTCTGAAGGTGCCTTCGATTTTTTCGTGAGCCCACACTTTTGGTCCGGTCCATCCTTTAGGGGTTCTAAAGACAATCATTGGCCACTTCGGCATCGTAGCATCACTTGCAGGATGTTTTCTAGCGTCTGTTTGAATGGCTTTGATTTTACTAAAAGCTTCATCAAGTGTTGTTGCCATGACAGGGTGAACGTCTTTAGGATCAGTCCCGGAAACAATGTAAGGATCCCAGCCAAGACCGCTGAAATAATTAATGAGGTCTTGATCGCTTTTCCGTGATAAAATGGTAGGGTTCGATATTTTACCACCGTTTAAGTAAAGAATCGGTAAGATAGCGCCATCATTTACAGGGTTAATAAATGTATTTGATAACCAACCTGCTGAGAGAGGACCAGTTTCTGCTTCGCCATCGCCAACGACAGGTACGGCAATCACGTTTGGATTGTCTAAGACTGCACCTGTCGCATGTGATAAGACGTAACCCAACTCGCCGCCTTCGTGGATCGATCCAGGTGTTTCTGGGGCAGCATGTGAGGCAATACCGCCAGGGAAGGAGAATTGTTTAAACAGTTTTTTCATCCCTGCTTTATCTTCAGTAATTTTAGGAAATTTCTCAGTATAACTACCATCTAAGTAAGCATTTGAAACCATGACCTGTCCACCGTGACCAGGACCTGATAAAAATAAGAGGTTCAAATCATCTTTTAAGATGATGCGGTTTAAGTGAGCATAAATAAAGTTTTGTCCCGCAATAGTCCCCCAGTGACCAATGGGATGTATTTTAACATCCTTTTTTTCAAGCGGCTTTTCTAATAAGGGATTATCTCTTAGATACAGTTGACCTACAGATAAGTAGTTGGCTGCTCGCCAGAAGGCATCTACTTTCTCAAGATAACTTGGTGATGAATAATCAATTGTTGTCATGTAACTCATCCTTTCATCTGTTTTATGAACACTTTCATCTTACGAAGTGATTGTGAAATTGTAAACTAGAATTGAGTTGGCTTAGCATAATCGGTAATCAACTTATGAGACTTTACGACCCTGAAACGTGAGCCAGAACAGTCCCATGTTGCATAATCAGTGAATAAAGAATGATATCTACTGTTTCAAAACGTTGATATAACAGTAGTTACATTTTTAACAAACTCAAAATAGCAGTTCAAGATTATTGAACTGTTTTTTTGAGTCCCATGATGCAGAAGAACTACTAAATATTTTGGGAACAATACAGATAGAAATGAAAGCGTTTTTACTGTAAATTTGAGTTGTGAGAGGGATGATTATGAATTTGGAAGAGAGAACAAACCAACTATTTGTAGAGTTGATGACTAATCCTCAAATCACTAGTAAGGAGCTTTGCCAGAAATTTGAATTGACAAGAGGGCAACTGAACTATGCACTTCAAAAAATTAATAGTTCGTTAGAGGAAGAAAAGCTAAAACCGATTAAACGAACTAAAAATGGTCATTTTATCATTTCGAGTGAGGTCTTCTCATATGTTAAAGGTGGTGAGCCAGCAAAGAATGATCTGTCGTCTGGATATGTTTTCTCAAGTGATGAGCGAGTGGACTTGATTCAACTCCGGCTGTTAAGTAAGGATGAGTACCTATCCTTAAATCACTTTATCGATGAATTGGAAGTTAGTCGTAATACCGTTTTACGAGATTTAAAGGAAGTTGACCAGAGGATAGAGCCTTATAGTTTAAAACTAGTCTATTCTCGTAAAGATGGCTACTATATTCAGGGCGATGAGTGGGACAAACGCAAGTTATTGTCAGATTTGTTAATAACTGTGGGACAAAACTATCATGGTATCGACTTGATCAGTAAATATGCCAACATTGAACCTAACGCCATTGAAACGATGAAAAAAAGAGTGGAATTAGTCGAACAAGATTTAGGTGTTCAATTTACCGATGAATGGCTCAAGATATTACCATTACTATTAATTCTGTTAATAAGAAGGGCTCAAAAAGGAAGACTAATTTCTTATAGCTTTAAAATCAATGAAGCGGAATTGTCAGATACCAAAGAGTATTTGGCAGCTGATCGTGTGATTTGGGATGTTGAGAGGTTAACGGAAAACGAACGTGTTTATCTCACGATGGTTTTATTAACCGCTAATCTCTCACGCGCTAACATCCTATCAGCCACTGAGATTAGCAATATGAAGGCAGCTCTTGAAGCTGTGATTGAAAAGTTTAGTAAGATCGTGGGAATCCAGTTAAAGAATAAAGAGGTATTACTAAACAGATTATTGGTTCATATGAGACCTGCCTATTACCGAATCAAATACCATTTGAATTTACAAACCAAGTATTTTCAAGAAAACACAGATAAAGATTTATCATCTTTGTTCTATCTCGTTAAAAAAGCTAGTGGACCATTGACAGACTTTTTTAAAGAACCACTACCAGACGCAGAATTGTTCATGATTTCTTTGTTTATAGGGAGTCATATGGTAGGAACAAGTGATATCGTTTCAGAAGATAACCGTATAAAAGCAATTATCGTTTGTCCTAATGGGGTTTCAATCGCCACCATGTTAGAACACAGTCTGAGGAAGTTGTTGCCAGAGGTCAATTTTGTTGCCGTTATCTCAGCTAGGGAGTTTTACAAAAATACCTATGATGCAGATTATGTTTTCTCCCCAGTGCCGCTAAAGACGGATAAACAGGTATTTGTGGTGAACAGTTTTTTAACTGCTGAGGAAAAGAAACAGTTACGTCAAAAGTTTTTACGGACAACTTATGCGGGTCAGACTAATAAAGTCACTCCAGAAAATATTCTTGAGGTGATTGAAAAACATACGACGATCAAAGATGAGGGGGCACTTTATGAAGATGTTTTAGCCTTGTTTAACCTAAGGAATCCGTGATTCTATCTACCAAAAAAAACGGCTTAACAGACATGTTGACAGAAAAAAACATCATGATGATAGAGAACATTACTGATTGGCATCGTGTCTTGGACATGCTAGCAGCGCCTCTCAAAGAGACGCACATCATTACTCCGAATTATGTTGAAGCGGTCAAACAGGAGATGGCTGTCTTACCAGACTATGTGGTATTGAGAAATAAAATTGCATTACCTCATACAGTTGCCGAGGCGGGTGCCTTAGGGGTTGGCATAACCCTGGCGGTTGTGAAAAAGGGGATTGTGACAAAAAGTGGTCAAAGAATACATACCATTATTTTTCTGGCCTCTAATAACAAAGAGGAGCATATCGATTTGATTCTCGAAATAATGGATTTGGCGGGTTCAACCGCAGTTGACCAGCTGGAAGAGGCAACAGATAAACCGAAAATGTTAGAAATAATTCGGAAATTTAGTGATACACGTTGGAGGCATTAATATGGACGGCAAAAAAAAAATAAGTGATTACTTAAAAGGACCCTTAATCTTTGTGGATGCAGATTTTAAAACGCAAAATGAGGTATTTGAAGCTATTAATAAAGAGGCGCTGAAGCAAAAATTTGTAACACCAACTTTCTTATCTAAGTTAACGGAAAGAGAGCAAACCTTTCCGACTGGTATACCATTAGAAAAGATTGGGGCGGCAATACCTCATACGGATGCCGAGTGTGTCTCTGAAGAGTTTATTGCGATTGTGACAGTTAAAAAACCTGTTGATTTTAAGAGTATGGAAGATGGAGTGACAATTGTTCCTGCTCGAATCATTTTTGTATTAGCACTAAACCAACCACACGCACAGCTGGAAATGTTGCAATCATTAATGGGGGTGTTACAAAACGAGAAACTATTAGAGAAACTTTTAGAGGCGTCAGACAAAACAACTTTTTTCAACACAAT
Organism: Bavariicoccus seileri WCC 4188; assembly: GCF_000421665.1. Taxonomy (GTDB): domain Bacteria; phylum Bacillota; class Bacilli; order Lactobacillales; family Aerococcaceae; genus Bavariicoccus; species Bavariicoccus seileri. Next base: position 5,718 of record NZ_ATXL01000056.1, read on the forward strand.
GATAGAAAATAATTTATAAGAGGGAGCAAAAGAGATGAGAAAAATTAAGGTATTAGTAGCATGTGGTGCGGGTATTGCAACATCGACAGTTGTCATGAAAAAAGTTGAGGACCTTTTTGCGAGACATCAAATTCCGGTGGAAATAGACCAAATCAAGATTTCAGAAGCGTCATCGAAGGAAGATCAAGCGGATATTTTAATTTCAACCACAATGCTACCAAAAGAGTATAAAATACCAGCAATCAAGGCGATGGCATTTTTAACTGGTATAGGGACGGATAAGGTTGAAAAAGAAATCTTAGAAGCTGTAGAAAAAATTAAATAAAGGTAAAAAACCTAACTGAGGAGGCGTAAAAATGGATGGTTTAATGAATGTGGTACAAAGTATTTTAGATGTTGGGGCAAGTGTAATGCTCCCAATCATTATTTTTATAGTAGGGTTAGTTTTCAGGGTTCCTGTTAAAAAAGCTATTGTATCAGGTATCACGGTCGGTATCGGAATGATCGGCATTAATTTGGTTATCAATTTACTGACGACAAGTGTTGGCCCTGCTGCGCAAGCGATGGTTGAAAGGTTTGGACTCAACTTAACCATTATTGATGCGGGTTGGCCAGCAGTTGCAGCTGGGACTTGGGCACAACCTATTGCAGCTGTTATGATTCCAGTGATTTTAATTGTCAATCTGATCATGCTTGCCCTTAAGTGGACGAAAACACTGAATATTGATATTTGGAATTACTGGCATATGAGTGCCGCAGCAGCTACGGGTTATATTGTCACTGGTAATTTTTTCTTCGGGATTTTCTGTGGTATTGTTTACACCGTTTTGGTTCAAATTATTGCTGACAAAACAGCGCCACAGCTACAAAAGTATTACGGCTTAGAAGGTATTAGTTTTACGACCGGGTCAGCACAAGGTTATGCTTTGTTAGGGATACCAATCGGCTGGGTGGTTGACAGAATTCCTGGAATTAACAAACTAGATGTGAAGCCAGAAACGATTCAAAAAAGATTTGGTATTTTCGGCGAACCGATGATCATGGGGATTATTATCGGAATGTTCTTAGGTATTTTGGGAGGATACTCCTTCGCTGGTATTTTGCAAATTGGGATGACCATGGGTGGGGTGATGTTCTTGATGCCATGGATGGTAAAAATCTTGATGGAAGGACTTATTCCAATCCAAGAAAGTGCGCAACAAATGTTACAAAAACGCTATGGTGATCGTGAAATCTATCTTGGTATGGACGCAGCATTAGCTACAGGGTCACCGGCGGCGTTAGCAACTGGCTTATTGATGGTTCCCATTACATTATTTATTGCGGTTATTTTACCTGGGAACAGAGTATTGCCATTTGCCGATTTAGCAACAATTCCGTTCTTTGCGGCTTTAATAGTTCCAAGTCGTAAGGGTAACATCCTACATTCAGTTATTTCCTTAACCATTGTCATTACGTTAGCACTATGGATGGCAACAGATTATGCTCCTGTGATCACACAAATGGCCCAAGGTATCGTGGAATTCCCACAAGGTGCCGTTGAAATTAGTAACTTTGATACAGGTGGTAACTTCCTGAACTGGATTTTCTTAAAATTAGCAGAATTATATCATTCAGTATTTTAATGGCTATCAGTATTTTCATAGCTATAACAGAATTTGTTTCTAGAAAGGAAGACTAAAATGAGTAAAATGATGAAAGGTGTCTGTAAAACAGAACCTGGATACGACAAGATGGCATTGATTGACTTAGAAGTCCCAGAAGTAACTGGTGACAAAGTCTTGATTAAGGTGGCTTATACGGGGATCTGTGGCTCTGATATCCATACGTTTAAAGGGGAATATAAAAATCCAACGACACCTGTTGTATTAGGACACGAATTTTCTGGCAAAGTGGTTGCTGTTGGGGAAGATGTGACGACGGTAAAAGTAGGAGAACGTGTGACAAGTGAAACGACATTCTCGGTTTGTAATGAGTGCGAGTATTGTCAGAAAAAGCAATATAACCTCTGTCCACATCGGAAGGGGTTAGGCACACAACAAAATGGTAGTTTAGCAAACTTTGTTTTAGCTCGCGAAGAAAGTGTTCATATTTTGCCAGACAATTTGAGTTATGAAGGAGCAGCAATGAGTGAACCATTGGCGTGCTGTGTCCATGCCATGTACCAAATGAGTCACTTGGAACTTCAAGATAAAATCCTCATTACGGGACCAGGTCCAATTGGCTTATTCTTATTACAAATTGCAAAAGAAATTGGCGCTTTTGTTATCATGACTGGTATCACGAAAGACGCTCATCGATTACAACTCGCAAAAGAAATGGGAGCCGATATAATAGTAGATACCTTACAAGAAGACTTGGCAGAAATCGTTGATAAGGCTACTAATGGTGTTGGAGTAGACAAAGCTTATGACGCTTCTGGTTCACCTCTCGCTGTCAATGCTAGTTTACCACTTCTTAAAAAGACCGGTCAATTTATTCAAGTAGGTTTATTTGCTACCAAATTAGTAGAAATAGATACAGAATCTATTATTCAACGCGAAATTTCATATAAAGGTAGCCGCTCGCAAAATCCATATGACTGGCCAATTGCTATTCACTTGTTGGCCAAAGGGGCTATTGACATTGATCGTATGATTACACGAAAGTTTACGCTTTCAAACTGGCGGACAGCATTCGAAAAGGTTATGGAAGGGCATGAAATCAAAGTCATGATTGCTTCTAACCCGGATGAATTTCCTCTCGAACTCGCTCATGATAACACAGATAAAGAAGCTATTACCAACTAAAATAAATACTGACATTAGCTCGTCTAATCCACTGAAAGAAGAGAAATTTTTCTCTTCTTTTTTGTCTTGCAATCACTTGTTAAAGGTATTTGGCAGTTACTCGCATTTTCAATAATACTTTAAATACCGGCATAAAATGTTTTGAGAGAGGGCTGTAGATGGAAAAACGTCTGCAACCCTTTTTAGTAGGGAGACGTCACTATCACAATAGGGAATCTATTTTAAAGCGTCGGTAAACGGTCAGTGATGACACCATCATCAAACTCAACAAGCTTAGTAAGAGTAAATAAGGGCAAACGGGATCAAATATAACCAACATTAACAAAAAAATCACAAAATAATATTGTGTTAATATTGTTTTCGCAGTATAATAACATTGTAATTGTGAAATAAATAACAAAGTGTTAAAATAATTGGAGGTATGTCAAGTGGCTTTTGATTTTTCAGGGAAAACAGCATTTATTACAGGTGGAGTTAATGGTATAGGGAAAGAAGTTACAAAGGGGATTATTGCAGGTGGCGGTCATGTAATCGTTACTGATATTGATGTTGAAAATGGGAAAAAGTTTGTTCAGGAATTAGGAGAAGGCAACTTTTTCTACAAAATGGATGTTGGTAATCCAGAAGAAATCAGGGCGGTGATCGAAGAAGTTGCTAAAGCTCACAAAGTTGATATTTTAATCAATGTGGCTGGTATTATTTCTGCCAAACCATTTGATGATTTGACAGATGCTGAGTGGGAAAGAACGGTTCGCATTAATTTAACTGGTACTTTCACGACTATCAGTGCTTTTTATCCTCACTTTAAAGCGCAAGGTGGCGCACGTATTGTCAATGTCTCATCTGTTGCCGGTAAACTCGGTGGTGGATTATTAGGAACAGCAGCTTATGCGTCTTCTAAGGCTGGCGTTAACGGACTAACGAAAGCCGTTGCTAAAGAAGGTGGCAAGTTTGGTATTTCTTGTAATGCTGTTTGTCCATCTTTTACCCATACATCTATGACCACTTCTTTATCAGAGGATAAAGTGAAAAATGATAAGGTTATTTCGATGATTCCGCTTGGTAGAGCTGCTGAACCAGTAGAAATTGCTCAAATGATCTTGTTTTTTGCATCTGAAGCTGCTAGTTTCGTCAACGGAGAAATCGGTGACTGTGACGGCGGCATTGTGATGGACGGTTGAGGTGAGTTCTGTGAGTATTGTGGATAAAATTAAACGGATTAAAATTCCAGGAGCAACCATTATCGTCCCAATGTTTATTGGGTGTTTAATCAACACATTATTCCCGCAAGTTTTAGGGATTGGTGGTTTTACAACACCTCTTGCTCAAGGGACCGGTGCATTGGTAGGAGCTTTCTTGGTGATTATTGGGAGTACTATTTCCCTTAAAAATACACCTAAAGCTGTCCTCCGTGGTGGTACAATTATTTTAACTAAAATTGCGTTATCAGTAGTTTTAGGATTAATTGTTGCTAAGGTCTTTGATGATAATTTCCTTGGTTTAAGTGCAGTAGCAGTAATTGGAGCTATTTCTGTGGCTAACAACGCGATGTATGCCGGGATTGTTTCCTCTTTTGGGGATGAAATTGATGCCGGAGCTGTTGGGATTACAACGTTAAGTGTTGGTCCGATGGTCACGATGGCAGTTCTTAGTTCTGCTGGCTTGGCCGACATTTCAATCTGGAGTTTAGTTGGAACTATTTTGCCGTTAGTCGTTGGTATTTTCTTGGGAAATACTTTTCCAACCATCAAGACAATGCTTAACAATGGGACGAATGCCATTATTATGATTGTTGGGTTTGCACTTGGATGTAATATGAACTTCGGTCAAATTGTTGAAGGTGGTATTTCTGGTATCTTACTAGGATTAATTACAACATTAGTTGGTGGAGCTTTGTGTATTGCAACTGATCGTTTAACGGGTGGTAGTGGTGTAGCAGGTGCAGCGATATCTTCAACTGCGGGGAGTGCTATTGCGACCCCAGCGGCACTAGCAGCTGTTGATGCGACTTACGCTAGCATCGTTGGTACGGCAACGGCTCAAATCACAGCATCAGTGATTGTGACAGCTATTTTAACACCAATGCTAACGGCTTGGATTTCTAAACGAAACAACAAGAAAAGCCATGGTCAAATCGTCACTGAAATGACAGAAAGTGAAGAAGTAGTCGAGCAACAACTGTAACAGACAACAGTCGTTTGTAAATGCCAGATATATATGGCTATTAGGGTATTTATATGTAATATGCCTATTCGACAGTTATAGCTGGTAGTTATAGCTGATGTGCATATGTTATCTGTATGATCGGATAAAAAATGAATAGCTCTTAACTAACTAAGAGGCTGGGACAAAAAGTCCTAGCTAACCAATATATAGAAGAAAACCGGTTCTAAGTCAAATAGTGTTGTTACCGTTAAATCACTTAAGGAAAACGCTTCGGCGTTTTCTTTTTTTTTCTAAATAATCTGGCAGATATCTTGTTGAATTAAAACTCTCATCCGAAGGTGATAGAAGGTTCTAAACCCAAAAGCAATTCGTTTAATGACCTTTATTAAATTGTT
>NZ_ATXL01000057.1 GCF_000421665.1 Bavariicoccus seileri WCC 4188
CGTCTCGTTAATGACTATGTTGACCAAACAAAATATACAAAGGCCTGTGAAACCCTGGATGACGGCTTCGAAGATGCCTTTCAGTACACTGTCAGCGGTCATGGACATAACCGACTGAAAAGCACCAACCTTATTGAACGTTTAAACCAAGAAGTTCGTCGAAGAGAGAAAATCATTCGCATCTTTCCTAACCGTGCTTCTGCCAACCGATTGGTTGGTGCTTTATTGATAGATACCCACGAAGAATGGCTTGGCTCGACCAGAAAGTATCTTAAATTTGATCAGTGAGAGAAGGTTGAACATTGTAGTGTATTTTACACAAGATTATGGACTTGACTTAAAAGAAGATGTTAAACTATAATTACAGTGTAGACAAAAGAAAGAGGGAATTTCAATGACTAGATTTACAGATTTTAAAACATGGCTCAAGCAGGAAAAACTTGATGCTGCAATTGTAACTTCTCCGATTGCTATTTTTGAATTAACTGGTTACTTATCTGATCCACATGAACGCTTTTTAGCCTTATTTGTTTCGGCTAAAGACAATGATTTTTTGATGACACCAGCTTTGGAAGTCAATATGGCTGAGGAAAAAACCGATATCCCTGTATTTGGAGCAACGGATGATCAAAATCCCTATGAAGAATTCAGTAAACATATCAAAAAAGAGGATAAGATTCTTAACATTGCAGTTGAATATGACCACTTTACCTATGGTAGGATGACAAACATCAAGAAGTTCACGCCTTTTAGCATCAAAGAAGATGCCACTAGTTGGCTAGAATATGAAAGAATGTTTAAAACACCTGAACAAATCAAACTGTTGATAGAGTCTGGTGAAAAAGCAGATTTAATGACAAGCCTAGTCAAAAAACATATCAAGACTGGTATTACTGAAACACAATTGAAAAATGTCGTAGAACAAGAAATGCGTGAAAATGGTATTGAAGAATTTAGTTTTTCTACCCTCATACTATTTGGAGACCATGCTGCTGACCCACACGGAGAACCTGGCGACCGTGTCTTACAGGATAATGAATTTGTATTAGCAGATTTAGGAGTTATGTGGATGGGCTATGCATCTGACATGACTAGAATGTTCTATAATGGCGATGTTGCCTCTCTTAGCGAACACTATAAAAAAATACATGATTTAGTTCAATTAGCACATGATAAAGCAATTGCAGAAGCTAAAATTGGTATGACAGCTAGTGAAGTTGATCAAATTGCTAGAGACGTAATCACTGATGGTGGCTATGGTGACTATTTCATTCATCGCCTTGGACATGGCATTGGGAGAAGTTGTCACGAATATCCATCGATCGTTGAAGGAAGCGACTTAGAAATCAAACCTGGGATGTGTTTCTCAATTGAACCCGGTATTTATATTCATGGCGATATAGGTGTCAGAATCGAAGATTGTGGTTATATGTCAGAAGAAGGTTTTATAAAGTTTACTCACTCTCCTTATCTGATAACTCAATAAATTGGAACTAGTTACAGCAAACCATCATAGGATTACTCAAGCGTTCAATTCACCATTGACTGTATGCTAACCAAACGTTATCAAAAAATAAAAGCAAATAATAAGGCAGAATAAAAAGCTACAGCATAATAAAAATGCTGTAGCTTTAACTTTGCACAGTAATAATCTACATCAAGCGATTATTTGGAAGCTTCGTCGACTTCTTTAACTGCTTTATCTGCTGTTTCATTGGCTTCTTTCGTCGCTTTTTCAGCAGTGTCCTTTAGCTCTTCTTTTGTATCATCTGCAGCTTTTTTCACTGAATCTGCAGCATCTTTACCAGTTTCATAAAAATCTTTTTTAGCTGATTTAGCTGTATCTTTAACTTTTGAAGTTGCTTCGGTCAAATGATCCTTAACCACATTGGCTGTATCTTGCAAGTTTAACTTGATATCTGAAGACGCTTCTTTAGCAGTTTGCGTGAATTCAGAACCGCGATCTACAGCGATATCAGAGTACTCTTGTAATTGATCAAGTAAACGATCTGCTTCATCAGCGATATCTTTACGCAATTCTGCTCCTGATTTTGGTGCAAACAACAAAGCTGCTGCTGCTGCAGATACGCCTCCAATAATTGCTCCTAGTAAAAATCCACCACTATTTTTTGTCATAACAATCTCTCCTATTCTCTTTTTTCAAAAACGCTACTTAATTTCAGTAGAATCTCTACCCTCATTTGGTATAATGACTTCTTTTATTTCCCCATTACTTGCATCAGGATAATCAGAAGTCACAGTGATATCTGGTACAGAAACTTTTGTATTCCGGTCACTCTTTGCCTTTTTAAACTGATTGACAACAGCCCCTACTTTACTTAAGCTACTTCTTTTTCGTTGTGTTTTCTTTGATTTAGAAGCTAATGACTCGACCAAGTTTCTGCTAGAATCATTAACATCAGATACAGAAGTTCCAATATCTCCGATTGCAGTGAACAAAGGATCAGTTTTCTCAACTTTTTGATTAATATCAGCTACTAGATCGTTAGCTTTATTCAGCAATCCTTCTACTTCATCTGAAATGTTATTGACATTTTTATTGACCATAGCAATTGTTTCATTGACTTCACCAACTGTTTTTTCAATTTCCTCAAATACAGAGGCTGTTTTACGTAAATTGATGATTAAAAAAACGACTAAAGCCACAAAAGCTAGCGCAGCTATCAAGCCAGATATTTCTCCAATAGTCACTTAGCACTCACTCCTTTATCATTTATTTTGTCTATAATGTTATGATAGCATTTTAAGACAATGGATGCCAGAAATCACTATCCAGACTGACATATCATCAGTGATTTGCTATACTAAGTTCATTAGGAGGTTTCCTTTATGCAGCAATTCTTTAGTAACCTGGAAAGTTTTTTAAAACACTATTTAAATTTCGACTGGGAAAGCTTTTTAACAGCATGCTTATCTGCCGGAATTAAGTTGATTGTCTTTGTCATTACTGCAACAATCATTAAAAGTATCTTAATCTCTATCTCAAATCATTCTTTTAGAAATTACCTCTCACGGAAGACATCAACCTTTAATCGTTCAAAAACGTTGATGAAGTTAGTCGAGAATTGCATTCAATATCTCTACTATTTCGTTTTGATCTACGGCATTTTATCGTTGTTAGGTCTCCCAGTTTCTTCACTATTGGCTGGTGCTGGTATTGCTGGTATCGCTATTGGGCTTGGTGCTCAAGGGTTTTTGACAGATGTCATGAATGGTTTTTTCATTTTGTTAGAGCACCAATTTGACGTGGGGGATACTTTGACAATTGATACCTATGTTGGAACAGTTACAAATGTTGGGTTAAGGAGCACTCAGTTAACCGGTTTTGATGGCACGATCTACTACATTCCAAACCGTCAGATACTAGTTGTTGGCAACTCCTCTCAAGGCCATATGAGAGCTACTGTCGATATATTCGTCTATAATGATACACCAATCAAGAAAATGGAACTGATCATCAACGACGTAACTGAAGCCAATAAGAGCCAACTACCTAATATTTACAAAGGCCCAATTTTTAATGGACTATCATCCTTGCCTTCCGGGCAACTCTACTATAGAGTAACTTTGTTTGTAGACGCAGGATTGCAAGTTGATGTCCAATCAAAACTGTTGACACTGTACTTAGAGGCAATGGCAGAAGAAGGAATTGATCTACCAAATACACCAGTTTCCTCTATTCCGACACCACGATAAAGTGGGTTTACCCTATATTACAGCGAATCAAGCAAAAAAGATCTCAAGAAATACTTGAGATCTTTTTTATGAGATCTTTTTCACCTGTTACATTATACTCACGCGTCTTATGATCAACGTGTTTTATACTCACATTCTTTTTTTAAACAACGTGTTTTTTATAAGCAACGTGCTTTATGATCAATTGCTTTATGATCAATAATCTAGTGATGTGCTAAACTGACTTAATTCATGCATCTGGTCATCATAGTAATTAACTAAAACATGTCTATTAGAAGAATCAACTTCTACGATGGCAACCGTTTTATACTCACTATTTGGTCCCTTAGGAAGTGAAATACTACCAGGATTAATACAGACAACATCATCCACTAAGTCGTCTACTCCGAACACGTGGGTATGCCCATAAAAAGCAATTCTTTTGCCATGACTTTTAGCAGCTTTAGCAAGGCTTCTCAAAGAACTTTTAACGCCAAGCAAATGGCCATGAGCTACAAATACTTCTCCTACAGTCAATTCATCTGGGAAGCGAGTGTCAAAGTCACAATTCCCTCTTACAGCATAGACTCCTGAAAATACTGGATCAGAAAAACTGAATTCTGAGTCGCCACAATGAACGACATAATCTACTCTATTCCGATAACTATCAATGATATCGTCCATTGGATGTAATTGGCTGTGATTGTCACTGATGACTAAGTATTTCATATATGCGCCTCCTTCTATCAACCGCTAACCCCTTAACTTTACAAAAAATACTGTCCTAATTACTTAAAAACGCTAGATTACTTGAAGATGAGATGCCAAGTTAGTCAATGCCTACCGACTTAGCCAGTCATCAAAGTGATTAAATAGTGCTTTAGTAGCTTTTGCACGATGACTATATTTATTCTTTTCCTCTTGGGACATTTCTCCAAAAGTTTTATTGGTGCCATCAACCTCGAACAAAGGATCGTAGCCAAACCCATTTGTTCCTCTAGGAACAGAAACTATCTCTCCATCGCAAATGCCTACTGCAACTAAACTTTCTTTTCCAGGCGCAGCAGCTATCATTGTACAGTTAAAGTGAGCCTTACGAGACTCGTCTGGTAACTCCCCTAAAACTGCTAGGAGACGAGCATTATTTAAGTTATCGTCATGGTTCCCGGCATAACGCGCAGACCGAACCCCTGGTTCTCCCATCAAGGTATCAACGCATAAACCCGAATCATCACTAATGACGATTTTCCCGGTTTCAGTTGCGATTGTTTCAGCTTTTAAACGAGCATTTTCTTCAAAAGTAATCCCGGTTTCTTCGACTTCCTTTAAGTTTGGAAAATCGAGTAATGTTTTAATGGTATAACCCTGTTTAGCAAAAAGCTTTTTAAATTCTTTGGCCTTGCCAACATTCTTAGTTGCAATGATGATTGTTTTACTCACTTGCAATCCTTCCAATCCTATTAGAATGACATGTCTTATAATGGTTTATCCTAGATTCATTTATCTTAGAATCATTTATCTTAGATTCATTTTTCTTTGAATCATTTATCCTCGAATAGTATATCTTAGAAAGATATATCTTTAACATCTCTCTGACTTAAATCTACCTTTTCGATATCCCATACCCTTTTATCAAGCCACAAATTAGCGATTTTCTGGAATTGACTAACATCCCCAGTCGTTTTAAAAGAGCTAATAGCTCCTGATCTTTTATTGGTGTTTTGAATACCATATTTTAAAACAATCTTTTTAAGTTTTCTTGCCGTTTCTGCTCCAGAATCAATTAAGGTGATATCATTCCCTACGGATTCTCTGATAATATCTTTAATAAGTGGAAAATGAGTACATCCTAAAATAAGTGTGTCAAGTTCCCATCTTTTGAGAGGCATTAATTCTGCTTCTACAATAGTTTCTAACTCTTTGCCATCTACTACTCCCGATTCGATGATTGGAACGAAGGCTGGACACGCTAACGAATAGATCCTAACCGCTGGATCTATGGATTGGATAGTTCTTTTATAAATCTCGCTATTAATGGTAGCAACGGTTCCAATAACTCCAATATGACCGTTAGTCGTCTGTTTGGTAGCGGCCAAACTGCCGGGATAGACTACCCCGAGCATAGGGACCGGTACTTCTTGCGCCAAATATTCAAGAGCCAGTGCTGTCGCAGTATTACAAGCTATCACAATCAATTTAACATCATACTGTAAGAGATAATTGATCATTTCACGTGTAAATGTCACAATCTCGCTAGACTCTCTTGATCCATAAGGACACCTTAAATTGTCCCCTAAATAAATAAAACGTTCATTAGGAAGTTGTTTTTCAGCTTCCTTTAGGACAGTCAGCCCACCTATCCCTGAATCAATAATTCCAATTGGTTTATCCATTGTCTTACACACCCTACTGTTATTCTACGAAAACTAAGAGACGACTCAGGGCTATTTATGTCACCGTAAATAGGTTTCAGCCTTTCTTTTCTTGTACCCGTGGTAACAAAAAATCAATAATCGTCTGACCGGAACTCCTTAATAGCAGCCAGTAAAGGAATCAGTAGCAACAAAATTTTCAGTAATTGTTTCAATTTACGCATACTTATCACTCCTATTTTTATTTTCTATAGTATACCAATTATTGTTACTCAAGTTAAGTATATCGTATTCATCGATCTTAAGGACAAACTTAAGGACAAAAAAATAAGAGAGGCTACAGCAAACTAATGCCACAGTCTCTCTTACTATTTAAAAATTATTGAATATGCTTTTCAACTAGCTCAGTTAGTTGTTCTTCACTGTGTAAGCCGATAACTTTATCGACCTCTTCGCCATCCTTAAAAATAATCAAGGTAGGAATACTCATTACACCAAATTCTTGAGCAGTTTTTTGATTGTCATCTACATTTAGCTTAGCTACTTTCAAACGGTCCTCAAACTCTTCAGAAATAGCTTCAATAGCAGGTGCTTGCATCCGACAAGGACCACACCACGGCGCCCAAAAATCGACTAAAGTGACCCCATCAGCGATTGTATCATGAAAAATTTTATCATTGACTTCAGTTGTCATTATTCTACCACTCCTTTTACTGTACTCGATTATTATAACAAAAAGTTAGTGATTCTACTACACTAATGCTCTCGTTAGGCTCAATCATACTATTATTATCCCAATTTGGCAATCGTTGCACCACTACCGCCTTGATTTTGGGGCGCAAATTCGAAATGCTTAACGGCTTTGTTGCGTCTCAACACTTTCCAGACTGCGTCTTTAATAGCTCCCGTTCCTTTACCGTGAATAATCGTAACACGTGGATAGTTAGCTAATAGAGCTGCATCAAGATACTGATCTAGGTCTTTCATCGCTTCTTCATACCGTTTTCCTCTAAGATCAAGGCTTGTCTTAACATGACTTGAACTTCCTCCTTTGAGGGTCGCACGGATTGGCTTTTCTTTTTTCGCTCTATCAATCACTCTGAAATCTTGTTCAGGTAATTTCATCTTAACAATACCCATTTGAACAGCCCATTCTTTCGGACCTGTTTTTTCCAACAAAACGCCTGTTTGTCCAAAGGAAATAACTTCAACTTCATCTCCAGCTTTGAGCGATTTTTCACTCTTAGCACGATTCAACACTTTATTCTTTTGCAGTTTTCGCTCATATGTCAATTGGTTAAAATCGCCTTGTTTCGCAATCAATTCATGCTCTTTAACTTGTTGCGCATTTGCCTTTTTTTGCAATGATCTAATAGACGCAATCAATTGGTCTGCTTGTAGTTTCTTAGCAGCTACCATTGCATTGGCTTCTTCCTTGGCTTCAGCAATCAATCTATCTTTATTTTTTTTGAGAAAAGCCGTTTGAGCTTTCAGATCTTTTAGAAGTTTGTCGCTTTCAGCTAAATTCTTTTCTACTATCCGTTGTTCTTTTTCTGCCTCTGCTCTTTTTTCTTCTAAATCAGAAATGACACGATTCAAATCCTGGGTCTCGTCTGTCAACCCACTTTTTGCTTGCTGTAAGATTACTTCAGGCATGCCTAACCGTCTGCTAATATCAATAGCATTGCTTCGTCCAGGTACACCTAAGACCAAATGATAAGTCGGAGCAAGAGTGTCACTATCGAAAGTCATACTAGCATTAATCGTGTTGGCATGGTGGTAACCATATGATTTCAGTTCAGGATAGTGCGTTGAGGCTACAACGTAACTACCAAGCGTCCCAATATAATCGAGTATAGCAGTTGCAATTGCTGCACCTTCTTGAGGATCAGTTCCTGATCCAATCTCATCGAGTAGAATTAAACTCTTGTCAGTAGCTGAGTTTAAGATACTCACAATATTTGACATGTGACTGGAAAATGTACTGAGGTTTTGCTCAATGGATTGTTCATCACCAATATCTGCAAAGATATTGTCGAATATTCCAACAGTACTCTCTTCATTAGCTGGGATAAATAAGCCGGATTGTGCCATCAGTTGAACCAATCCTAAGGTCTTCAATAGCACCGTTTTACCACCGGTATTTGGTCCAGTAATCAAAATAGCCTGATAATCTTGTCCAATGATAATATCATTCTTAACAGCTTTATCCAGGGTTAGTAAGGGATGCCTTGCTTCTTTTAGACGAACATAACGGTCTTTCGACAGCAGTGGTAAGCTCATTTTTTCTGCAGTGGCGTACTGAGCTTTAGCATGGGCATAATCGAGTTTACCTATCACTCTAATATTGTTTGCAATTTCCTCTTGGTAAGGTACCAAAAGTACCGATAGTTCATACAATAATTGTTGTATCTCTTCTCTTTCAGCAGTTTTTAAGTTAGCTAACTCTTGCCCCATTGTTATTACTTTTTGTGGCTCCACATACACTGTTTGCCCACTACTACTTTGGTCGTGCACAATACCACCAAATTTATGCTTATATTCACTTTTTACAGGAATAACGTAACGATCATTCCGCAACGTTACAATGGGTTCGCTCAAGTATTTCTGGTATTTATAGGATGTATAGTTTTCAAGGGTCTCTTTAATCTTTTGCTCATCTAACCTGATACTCTGCCGAATACTTTTAAGTTTTGGAGTCGCATCATCGTAAATACTAGCATCATCCGCAATTGATCGCGCTAAGTCACTCCTTATGTCTGGTAAGCTCACTAATGAGGCAATCAATGCTGGCAATTCTTTCAATTCATTCGCAATTTGCTCTTCGTTGTCCAAGAAACGCTTAAGGTCACGAACAATCTCCAAGCATCGCTTGATCGTCAACAATTCTTTAGCATTCAAATCAGCAAAAGCTGCTAACCGTTTTAAGGGAACAGACAAATCATCGAGTTGTGCGATCGGTAAATATTTGTTATAACGTATGATTTGCATAGCATCATCGGTTTGATCAAGTAATTGTTGGATGACTTGACTATCAGTCAAAGGCTCTTGGGTCAAGGCAAGCTTTTTACCATAATCAGTTCGAGTCTGACCAGCTACCTTAGCCCGAATTTTCTCAAACTCTAACGTTTTGATAATTTTTTCATTCATAATTTCTTTCCTTTTTGTTTCGTTCTAAATGGCTATATGACAGGTCTACACTTAGGACAACCACCATAATTGGGACAAGCTGTCTGAAAGGTATGGTGTATCCGTCACAATTTTATAGGCGATTTGACTATCTACAAATTGTTTTTGGATCGCATCTACCGGTACTAAGCTGAGTAGGGTTAATAAGACGAAAACACCAACATAATTAATCACTAAACCTATTACGGCTCCAATGAGACTGTTAGCTTGGGAAAGGATAGGTAAAAAACTAATATCCTTCAGTAAGTACCCCAATAACCGAGTAACAATTATACCAGCAAGCAGTAATAGGACAAATGAAATACCTCTATAAAATGTGGTGTCTATCCGAAGGGTTTGATTGGCATTATAGAATACCAAGTTAGTGGTTTCCGATGCAGATGGAAACGGAATAAACATTTCTGTGTACTTAGAAAAAGGCATATAAAAACGATTGGCAATATAATAACTTGCCGCATAGCCAACAGCATAGATGACTTGAAGTACAAATCCCCTTCTAGCTCCGTTATAAATACCTAGTAATAGAATCACAATAACAAATAGTGTTAATAACATAGTTTAACTCCTTATAATAACTAACCTACTGAATTATTGGCCAAGTGGACTCTTCTCAGCAGGTTTCTGTTTCTCTTGATCTACTTTCTGAGACATCGCATTAATAGCCAATAAAATTGCCGCATCTTCTGAAGAAAGATCTGGTTTGACCTTCTTGATTTCGTTTAATTCGTTATTCAAAATAGCTACCACAGCTCTCATGTGTTCTACCGAGTGTTGACCTGTGATGGTATATGTTTTACCATTAATGCTAGCTTTAAACCTACTTTTATTTTGCATGGTATCTTATCTCCTTATATCTCGTGCTATCTCGAAAGCCTAACTCTTTAAGTGAAAGGCGACCATCGTACCGTCTTCAAAAACTTATTAACTTGTTTTCTAAAAAGTTTTATATTCTTTTCCATTCCATTCAAAAGTAGACGTATTACCATTATTTTAACACAGTTTTATCAAAGATAAACCTAACTAAAGGAGTTTCCTATGTCAGACAAACCGGTCGTCCTAAAACTGTCAGCTGAACAAGCACATCAGTTAATGAACAAACTGAAAAATTTTGCTGTAGAACCAATTGCTCACACTCAGTTCCGAGCTAAGTATCAAAATCATACCATTACACTTTATAATAGTTTGAAATTAATGATTCAAGGTCAAAAAGCGAACCAAATTGCGAACGATCTTGGTTTTAAAACTATTGCGATTGACGGTCCGTCTAAAAACACTTCTAAGAGCACTTCTAAGAGCACTTCTAAGAGCACTTCTAAGAGCACTTCTAAGAGCACTTCTAAGAGCACTTCTAAGAACAGTTCTAAGGGTACTAATGTCTCACCACTAGTAGCCAAGTCAAACACCATCGGTAGTGACGAAAATGGGAACGGCAGTTACTTTGGTTCTCTGACTGTCTGTGCTACATATGTCTCTCAGGACGTGATTTCACGTTTGCAGCAACTCGGTGTCAAAGATTCAAAGATGCTTACAGATTCAAAAATTCTTTCCC
>NZ_ATXL01000058.1 GCF_000421665.1 Bavariicoccus seileri WCC 4188
ATGGTAAACGAGAGTTTGAATCCGTAGAGGATATGTTAAAGCAACATCGGCGATATATGAGTCGACACAATAATATTGCACGAAAAGTATTGGGATTCTTAAGCCCAAATCAAATGGTTGAAAAGTATTACGAAAATAAGTATAACGAAGCTGCTTGATGTGTCCACTGATTTTATATTTTTATCGTTTGTTGTCAAGGATCGTTTCACTTTCCTCCTTGACAACAAACTCAAAAAATTCGTTTTGGTGGACAAGACATCAAGCACCACTATTATCAGTTCAGGTAACATATGTTTGACAACCCTAGAGAGAGAAGCTCTAAAAAAGAGCCAACTGACTGGCGATGATCAGTAGTTTATGGTACAATAATAGATGCCGAAAGGCCATAGTACAATAACGAACTTATGAACGAGTCAGGTCCGGAAGGAAGCAGCTATAAGTAGGTTTC
This sequence comes from Bavariicoccus seileri WCC 4188, assembly GCF_000421665.1. GTDB lineage: Bacteria > Bacillota > Bacilli > Lactobacillales > Aerococcaceae > Bavariicoccus > Bavariicoccus seileri. The sequence goes on from NZ_ATXL01000058.1 coordinate 449, forward strand.
GTTATGTGTTCTATGTTTTTTTTTATGATGTTTTATGGGTTAAAATAATAATTAAAAACAATTGAAAGCAATTAAGGGCCATTAAAAATCAGATATCAGTTATTCGAAATATGGCGACTTATGTTACACTAGTAGTGATCAATTTTTAAGGGGGAAAATCAGTGGCATATCAAGCGTTGTACCGTGTTTGGCGTCCTCAACGATTCCAAGATATCGTTGGGCAACAACTTATTACTAAGACGCTACGGCAAGCAGTCTTGTTACATAAAACAAGTCATGCTTATTTGTTTACTGGGCCTCGTGGGACCGGGAAGACAAGTGCGGCTAAGATATTAGCAAAGGCAGTCAACTGTTTGTCTCCTGTTGATGGCGAACCATGTAACGAGTGTGAAGCCTGCAAGGCAATCACAGCGGGCAGTTTCAATGATGTCATCGAAATCGATGCAGCTAGTAATAATGGGGTTGAAGAAATTCGTGATATTAGAGATAAAGCCCGTTATGCGCCAACGCAAGGGAAAGTCAAAGTCTACATCATTGATGAAGTCCATATGTTGTCAACGGGAGCTTTCAATGCCCTGTTAAAAACGCTAGAAGAACCACCGGCTAATGTCATCTTTATTCTGGCAACCACAGAGCCACATAAAATACCGGCAACAATTCTGTCACGGACACAACGGTTTGACTTCAAACGAATCACAGCAGGGCAAATTTCAGACCGTATGGCCTATATCTTAGATGAGACGGGTCAAGCTTATGAGAGTGAAGCCCTTGCTATCATTGCAAGAGCAGCTCAAGGTGGAATGCGTGATGCATTGAGCTATTTGGATCAAGCTATCGCATGCCAACCCGAAAAAGTAACAACGGACTTGGCTCTTAGTGTGACCGGGAGTTTGGAAAAATCTGACCTTGAAGCCTTTGTCGCACACGTTCGTTCGGGAGAAGTTAGTGAGGCGTTAGATATCTTACATCGGCTACTCGCCCAAGGTAAAGAATCTGGTCGTATTATTGAGGATTTTATCTCTTACGCTCGGGACCAACTTGTTCAAGCGGATGGAGAGGATAGTCCTTATTACTATCACTTTATCGATCTGTTGAATGATACGCAACAACAACTCAGGTTTTCAAGCCAACCAACTGTCTATCTAGAAGTCATGACAGTGAAGGCTAGTCGGTTAAAGGATCAAAATGAGCAACACAAAGAATTACTGGCGTTGAAGAAAGAAGTGGCCTTGCTCAACGAGAAATTGGAAACGATATCCGAAGAAGGCTTTGCGAAGGATAGTGGTAGTAGTCGGCAAATGGCCACAAAAAATGGAACACGACTTGATAGAAAAGGACCGTCTCAACCACACGCGTCAACAGAAACGGCTGACGAGAGACAGGCGACAAGTGTTGAAACCAAGTCACGTCCTAAGACTCATACTGCCAAATCATCGAAGGCGTTTGAACCTAATGTCACTAAGATCCATCAAATACTAGGTCAAGCGACTAAGAAAGATATCGCTACCCTTCAAGATGCATGGCAAGATATTTTGCAGATGTTAAAAGCCTCCGAGCGTGCTGTTTTAAAAAGTTCGAAAGTTGTTGCTGCGGGGCCAGATGGTTTCGTCCTAGAGTTTCCGTTTGATATCGTCTGTACCAAAGCTGAAACGAGCGAGTTACATGACGCTGTTGAGTCCTATTTGAAAAATCATTTTAACTATATGGGAAGCTATACAGCAGTTAGTTCACAACGGTGGCCAAGTGTTCGTCAAGACTATATCAAAATGATCCACCACCAATCTCATGAACAAACAGGAGATTCAAACGACTACAATGATAGCGGAAATACTGACGACCCTAGTAGCGCCCTAGTAGAACCACTAGTGGCGGGTATCGAAAACGAAGAAGTTGATGTGGCGAAAAAAGCAGTTGACCTATTTGGAAGCGAGAATGTCGTTGTAAAGGACTAACTGATAATTGGGGTGTAAATAGCTCAGTCAATAAACGTCTGCGATAGTCATCCTATTAAGAGATTATCGTCCTGTAAAAAAGATTAAAGTAGAAAAAAATAAGATTAAAAAAAATAAGATTAAAAAAGATAAGATCAAAAAGATAAGATTAAAAAAGATAAGATCAAACAAAATAAGAGTAAAAAAGATAAAAATCAAAGTAAAAGTAGAGGGGTAATAGAATGCGTGGAATGGGAAATATGGGTAATATGCAAGGCATGATGCAAAAAATGCAAAAGATGCAAAAAGAAATGCAAAAAGCACAAGAGGAACTCAATCAAACTGAATTTACAGGAGAATCTCAAAGTGGCTTAGTAACGGTCAAAATGACTGGTGAATATGAAGTTAAAGAAGTGACAGTTAAACCAGAAGCTGTTGACCCAGAGGAAATCGAATTATTACAAGACCTCATTGTGATGGCTACACAAGATTGCATCAACAAAATTAAAAAGACCAATGATGATACAATGGGCAAATTTACCAAAGGAATGTCGCTTCCAGGACTATAAAAGGTGATAGATCATGCAATATCCACAACCGATCGCTAAGTTGATCGAAAGTTATATGAAATTACCAGGGATCGGGTCAAAGACAGCAGCCAGACTTGCGTTTTACACTTTGGGAATGCCTGAAGACGAGGTGTTGGAGTTTGCAAATGCGTTAGTTAGCTGTCAAAGAGATCTCAAACGCTGTAGTATCTGTGGTAATATTACGGAGGAAGATCCGTGTGAAATCTGTCGGGACACGACAAGAGATCAGTCGACCGTATTAGTGGTTGAAGATTCAAGAGACATTATGTCGCTTGAACGGATGCACGAGTATCACGGCTTGTACCATGTCTTAAATGGCGTTCTCTCCCCGATGGAAGGAACTGGTCCAGAAGACCTCAATATTGGGTCATTAATCAAGCGCCTACAAGACCACGATGACATCAAAGAAGTTATTATTGCAACGAACGCAACGGCGGAAGGTGAAGCGACCGCGATGTATCTCTCGCGGTTGATAAAACCAGCGGGCATTAAAGTGACACGCCTAGCTCATGGCCTTAGCGTGGGATCAGATATCGAGTACGCTGACGAAATGACACTATATCGGGCAATTGAAGGGCGACAGGAGTTATCATAATGGATGGATTGTTTCTCACACTTGAAGGGCCAGATGGTTCTGGTAAAACAACAGCCTTACATAAGGCATTGGCTGTCTTGAAAAAAGAATTTCCCGTGCTAACGATTGTTATCAGTCGGGAACCAGGGGGAACAGCAATCGCTGAAAAAATTCGGCACGTAATCCTAGATCCAGCGAATGAGTTGATGGATAATCGTACAGAGGCCTTATTATATGCTGCTGCTAGACGACAACATATCTGTGAAGTCATCTTACCCCATCTCAGAAAGGGTCACATTATTATCAGTGATCGCTATGTTGATAGTTCAATTGTTTATCAAGGTGTTGCGCGACATATCGGCGTTGAAGCTGTGAAAACATTGAACTACTTTGCAACAGAAGGGTTGACCCCGGCTAGGACGTTTTATTTTGATCTTGATCCTGAGATTGGACTGAAGCGCATCAAAAAAGCCGGTGGTGATAGACCAGATGATCGTCTGGAGAAAGAAAAATTAGCCTTTCACAAAGAAGTTCGGAAGGGCTATTTAACACTTGCGAAAGAAAATCCTGACCGAATTTTCACGATTGATGCCTCAAGATCCGTTGCACAGGTGCAAGAAGACTTGTACAATGAGCTAAAGGAAATGATATCAAGCTATATAAGAAAGAGGGAAAAAGCATGAAATTAATTGTAGCAATTGTACAGGATGAAGATAGTCATGAACTAAATAAGGCTTTACGTAAAAACAAATTTGCAGCAACGCAATTACGGTCTTCTGGGAGTTTCCTAAGAGCTGGCAATACGACTTTCTTGATTGGTGTCAAAGATGAGTTAGTAGAAGACGTTCTTGAAGTCATCAAAGAATTTGGGAAACATCGGACTGAGTTTATCTCGCCAACTTCTTATGCTGAAACGTCACCATTTGGTAGCTTGACACCACCAGTTGAAGTACCTATCGGTGGCGCAACCGTCTTTGTTTTACCAGTAGATGACTTTATCAAGTTCTGATTAGCTTATTAAGGTGTTATCTTTACGTCAATCTACAGTAAACCAACATCCACACCCACTAGTTTAGATAAAGCTAGAATGATTTAACAAGTGTCAGTTAAAGAGAAATGAAATCATGATAAGTGAGGCTATTATGCTAGAAAATACCACCATTAGTCAGTTTAAAAAAGCCATCACTAATGGTGTATTGAGTCATGCCTATTTAATTGAAGGTGGCGATCGGCTACAACGAGAACAAACGGTTTTGAGCATTGCAACGCTGATCATGCAGTCGAGTGATGAGACAATGTCTGATACTAATCGGTATCAGCAGTTGAAAGAGCACGATCATGCTGATTTTATTTGGCTAGAACCAACTGGCCGTTCCATCAAGATTGATCAAATTAGAGAGTTAGTTCATTTGCTATCTCAAGCTGCGAGTGACTCAAAACACCGGGTGTTCGTCATCGAAGAAGCTGACGCTATGACGACATCAGCTAGCAATAGTTTGTTGAAATTCTTAGAGGAACCTGGTCAAAATATGCATTTGTTTTTGTTGACAGAATCGAAAGAAAAGATTTTACCAACGATTCAATCACGGTGTCAGTGGATTCATTTGACACCGCCCAGTGTCCGAACAATTAGTCAGCAATTCGAGCAGTTTGGAATGACAGTCGAGCAAGCGACTTGGTTGGCCTACCACACGAGTGATAGCGATGTAGCAAAGGAATGGCAAGCTGATGATGATTATTGGGAGAAAATCAGTGCTGAATGGACGTTGTTTACTCTGTTGACAACAGGAGATGTACGGGCGTTTGTACGGGTGGATTACTTGGTCGCCCGAGTGGTCACTGATCGAACAAGTGCCATTAGTTACTTAAATGATTTAATTATTATGGCACGTGATGTATTGCTTCTATCTGTTGGTCAAAAAGATGTCATTATCAGTAAACCAGAAAAACGCAAAGACTATGAGAGATTAAAAGATCAGTTATCGGTCGATTATTGGGTCGATTTGATTGCACAAATTAACTTTGCTATCAGAGAAGTTGATGCCAATGTGGCGGTAGCGAGCGCATTTGAACGCTTAGCCATCTGGTCGATACAGAGACAGGAGGGGTTGAATGGCAAACGATGATATAATGACCACTCTGTTTGAATTAGAACAAACAATGGCCCATTTACTCCAAGAAACCCAAACTATGCAGAATCAAATTAGTGCATTGATGCGGGAAAATAAAAATTTAAAAAGTAAAAATGAGAAGTTACAACAATTACTTATCGATTCAAAAGAGACGACGGACCATCAGCCAACAACGAGTCCTGGCCCGAGCGCTTCCACTCAGATGATCACTCAGTTATATCAACAAGGCTTTCATATTTGTAATGAAGAATATGGCAAGCGAATGGGTGAAGGGGAGCATTGTTTATTCTGTGAAGCGATGATTGATCGCTTGCTAGAAGGTAGTGATAGCCATGCCAAGCGTTGAGAAAATCACTCAGTATTTGAAAGATGGGGAACGCGTCGACCAACTTAGGCAAGAAGGAGTCGGAATCATCCAACATCCAGAGGTGTTCGCCTTTTCGATGGATGCCGTCCTACTAGCTTATTTTGCAAAACCACCAAGGCAGCAACGAGCTAAACTTGTCGACCTTTGTGCCGGCAATGGCGCCGTTGCTTTTTTGTTACGTCATAAAGTTATCGCTCCAATTACGTTGGTAGAAATACAAGACCGTTTAGCAGATATGGCTAAGCGTACGATTGCATTAAATGGGGTAGAGGACCGCTATCAGGTAATCAATTGTGATGCCTTGGATGTCCTTGAGTTTATTAAGGCAGATAGTGTCGACTATCTAACCTGCAACCCACCGTATTTTACCAGTGTTCAGCAACAAAAAACGCACCATTTGAAGAGTCACCAACTGGCTAGACATGAAAGTACAGCAACATTCGATGATTTTGCCCGTGTTATTAGTCGCTTACTGAAGACAAGGGGAAAAGCAGCAATTGTACATCGCCCAGAACGGTTAACAGAGCTGTTGTCGACGCTTGGAAAATATCAGTTAGAACCGAAACGCTTGCAGTTGATTTATCCAAAAGTAGGAAAAGAAGCGAATGGTGTTTTGATTGAAGTGATGCATTTGGGTAGTGCGAATGGGTTACATGTTCTCCCTCCAATCATTGTCCATGAGATAGATGATAGCTATACACCATTGATGAAAGAACTGCTTGGGGTATCCTCATGAAGAAGCAAGACAGAACTATGAATAGCACTGTGGACCATGACAAACAGTTGGAAGATGTCGAAGAAAAGCACTTTTTCTATGTCTTGACCTGTAATGACGGCAGTTGGTATGCAGGCTATACCAATAATCTTGACCATCGCTTGAAGATGCATCAAAGTGGTAAAGGAGCGAAGTATACCAGAGCTCATCTGCCAGTTGAGTGTTTCTACTCGGAATGTTATGGGGACAAAACGGCGGCTTTAAAACGTGAAGCGGCGTTTAAGAAATTAACGAGAAGTCAAAAAGAGGGTGAACTACTAGAGTTTGGTGTGACACTACCGCTAAAACGACCCATCACCCGTGTAGATGTTGACCGTAGAGGAGAGAATGGAAATGACTAAAGGAATTTTGTATTTAGTTCCAACGCCGATTGGTAACCTTGGAGATATGACCTTTCGAGCGGTCGACATTTTGAAATCAGTTGATTTGATTTTAGCAGAAGACACGCGACATACCTTGAAACTCTTGAATCATTTTGAGATAACGACTAAGCAGTTAAGTTTCCATGAACATAATACACAATCACGGTTACCAGAGATAATGGCTTTGTTAAACGAAGGCCAGTCGATTGCCCAAGTGAGTGATGCTGGGACACCTTCAATTAGCGACCCAGGTTATGAGTTAGTGGCATTGGCGAGTAAAGAAAGTATCAAGATAGTCCCCTTACCTGGTGCTAATGCTGGGATTACGGCGTTAATTGCCTCAGGATTAACGCCACAACCGTTTTTATTCTATGGTTTTTTAGAGCGGAAAAAGCAGAATAGAATGGCGGAGTTAGAAAATCTAAAAAATCACTCAGAAGCTGTTATTTTGTATGAATCACCATACAGAATCAAGAAATTGTTGAGTGAACTGGCGGAAGTATATGGTGAGGCGCAACCGATTTGTATTGCGCGCGAGTTGACGAAGACCTATGAAGAGTTTATCCGTGGGACAGTTTGTGAGGTGCTTGAGCGCACAAAGGATAAAGTATGGAAAGGTGAGCTAGTTGTCATTGTTGGTCCACATGAAGTAGTCGATTTAACCAGTGGCGAAGAGGATTATAGTCATCTTACAGTGCTTGAACATGTTGATTTAGTGATATCGCAAGATAATCTGACGAGTAAAGAGGCGATTAAAAAAGTCGCGAAACTAAGACAATTGCCAAAACAAGTTGTGTATCGAGCATATCATGAACAATGAAGGTTGTTTCTCAAGCGTTCAACTTTGAGTCATAAGGCGAGATAGCAGAAAATTTGTAATTTTCGAGCTAGATTGACTTATGACCTAAAAGTTGCTTGAGAAACACTGATAAAAGGTTGTTCATGGAGCGGTCAGCTTCGAGACATAAGATGAGCTTGCTGGGAATTTCTAATTCTCAAGGAAGATTAACTTATGTACGAAGAAGTTGCTCCAGGAACACCGTCGATAAGGTTGTTCTAGAGGCGTTAAACTTTGAGTAATAAGGAAGTCCATCCGAAAATAGGCAGTTGAATTTTCGAGATGGACAGAGTTATTACCGAAGAAGTTGCTCCAGGAACACTGGTAATAGAGGTTGTTCATGGAGTGGTCAGCAATGAGACATAAAGCGAGTATAGGTCTATATTCATTGTTGAAAGAATGGAATGGGTTCAGTTAATAGAACAAATTGAAGATAGTAAATAAAATAAATTAGGTTAATTTGATTGAATAGAACAAAAAGGAAAAGGGTTCAAATGAAAGCACCATAGTGGCTTTCATTTGAACCCTTTTTTGATTTTCAAAAAACTCAATAAATTTTGATAACTTTTTCCATAGCCTCTTCTAATAATTGAAAATCACGAGCAGAAGGCTGCCGGTTGATGATCACTGTAGGTTTAGCTGCAATTTCTTTATTTTGTGGCGTTGGGGTACAAGAAGATGTACTGATAAATAAATCAGCTTCTTCAGTATCTAATGTAAATTTAACATGGTAGGAGTTAGTGAAATGAACTGTAATACGGTCTTTTAAGAAATTGCTTATCACAACTGGGTAATTCGTGAATAAATAGACCGAAACAGTGGGTAATAGCTCTTTTGCAGGTGTTAAATTGAGACACATCAATAGACTTTCATTACGAAGATAATCCGAACCCCGAGAGGGATTTGCCTTTAAGAAATTGGACCAAAAACGCTCGAATTTTTGGTAAAAGGTGGGGTATTGACTGCTGATACGTTTAGTATCGATAGTTGTGAAACTGACTAGAAAATCAGCATCCATTTGGACAATACGGAATAGTAATATATCTTTGTAGTAGTTCTTATAGAGATTATTTTTCTCGTCATCTGTCAAAATCCGGAATTCCTCCTCAAAGAAAGAAATCCAAGAATCCATGTATACCAGCGAAATACCACTTTTAATGCGAGATGGATCAATCGTCAATTTGAAATCAAATAAGTTGAATCCATATAATGCTGTAACTAAATAGATCCAGTCAGCGTGATTCCAATTTTCCAAATTTTTAGGAGGAGGTGGGAAAGAAATCTGCTTGAGATACTGTTCCTTCTCCTTAGTTAACTTAAGTCTATAAGGACTGTCTTTGGTTTTATAGTTGATGTAGCAGAGCAAGGCAACGATATCTACCATGTAATCAGTTGTTGATACCTCTAAGTGAGATAGTACTTCTCTAGCAATATCAATATAGAAGTTCGAATTTTTAATCCATGAGACGTCTCTTATACTACCGTGGACAAGATAAAGAAAAGAAAACCCCCAACTTCGAATCTTGAACTCATCCCCCTTGACAGAAATCCGAGATCCGACAGAAATGTTAACATTATATTTGTTCAGTTCTTGATTGGCGTAACGTATCTTACGTCTTAGTTGAGACTCGCTAACGTGATTAGACAGACAGAACTCAGTGGTTGATACAGAGCGTTTCGAATAAAGATATTTAAAAACAGAATAGAAAAATTCTTCTTCATACAATTTTTCAACGATTCTTCTAATATTGACTGAGTTTCTTTTTAGTTTGATACCTTTGCCCTTACTCATTAACAACTCGACCTGAGAATCATCAAAATTGGCTGTGATTGATTGTCGGAGATTATCACAAGATCTTTTCACAGAATTAACAGATGGAATCTTTAATAATTTGGCCAAATGATTGATTGAAATAAAGTCAACTTGATTATCTAAAATTACTAAAATCCTTTTATGTAACATAACAGACGAGAAAATTATTTTATCTTCCATGAATCCTCCAATTAGAACATGTCTTACAGCATAACCAACAAAATGAGAAATAATCTAAACAAAGTTCTAGATTAAGAAAGTAACCCATTCTAAATGAGAATTATTCCTAGATGGTTATCAGAGATAAGACGAGTGTAAAACCTAGCTTTCAGTATAAATCATTACTTTAATAATGCCCAATGATATGAGTTGTAGACTGCGACCTACTTCTAGTTTTAAGTAAGTATCAAACTAACAGTTTGAGATGAGTATAGTAATACAAAATAGCGAAAAGCGTATGTAGAATTATGATTGTTCATATTTACCATTATTATAACACATTAAATGAACGTTTCTTTTGCTAATTATACCTTATCATAGTATTGAGCAACTTTATATACTTTAGAATGAATCCTGAATCATTCATAGATTTTTATACAGGGACATTTTTATCAAAAAATTAGGCGAAACTGAAATGTTTCTTTCTTTTTTACAAATCGATTAGATTCCTTCCTAACGGAAGAAAAGAAAAGTTCATTTCTACTAAAAAAGAGCGCACTTTCCCCTTGTTTTTTTGAATAATTTTTAAAATTATCGATTTAACACTCGAATCATAGGTAAGTTAAATTCTGAAGAATCGTTTCAAACTCTTTGTCATACACATTTGCACAACTGAATTGGATTTGAACTCGACGAGCATGATGTGTCAGTCGAGAAGCGACCTTAATGAACCGAAAACGAATGGTATCGATA
>NZ_ATXL01000059.1 GCF_000421665.1 Bavariicoccus seileri WCC 4188
GCTTTATCTTATTCAAATGCTGATTGGCGGTTCTCCTGGAGGTACTGCGGGTGGGATAAAAACAACGACGATTTTAGTCGTACTACTTTTCTTCTATCACGAAGTAAGAGATTTAAACCACGTCAACATTTTTAATCGAACTATTAACCCGATAGTTTCGCCTTGTTCATACATTAGGAATATTGTTTCTCGCTCATTCATGGTAAGATGTGTGTATGGATTCATAGCTTTCTCCTTCTAATAGTTGGTTGGTACATCTATTTTATAGGAAAACTATGGATCTTTTTTTATTTTATTATTGTTGTTGCACTTAAATTGTAAATTCGTCACCAAAAAAATGGGTAGGTAAAACAATCCATGCCCTCAATTTACTACAACGATACCAAATGAATGTGCTTGGTTTTAGACTTAAAGCTAATGAATCCCTAAATATCACTTTTAATAGGGATACTGTGATTACTGGTGAAGAACGTATTGTAGCCTTAGCAGAACAAAACGCACTGGATCAGCTCGACTTTCTTAATTATCTATAAGTTATACACAGACTTATCCACAGCAATTGCTGTGGATTCCTTTTTGTATCGCGGTTTTTCACCACAGGTCCAGTGAAAACACCGATTGTAAATGCTTGGTTTTCCCACCTTTTTATCAACAGTATTCACACCTGTCAATGACCCTAGGATATCCTTGTCATAGCAACAAAAAATAAGGTTTGTAACATTGCTGTTACAAACCTTATCCACAACTTATCCACAGTATGTACGTTCGCATAATGGGCTTTTCGTTGGCTATATCAATCTTTTTTTGAAAATTATCCTTTCATCTTTTTAAAGAGTTTTCCACTGAGTTATCCACAGACTCTTGAACAGTACGATTATGACATCGCTTCATCCATAGTCACATCAACAGTTTGCTCCTTAGCATCACGGATAATCGTCAACGTCACTTTATCTCCAATCGGACTACTATAGAGAGCTTTTCTTAGAGACACCGTATCCGTTACTTCAGTATCATTATATTTAGTAATGATATCATATTCTTTTAACCCTGCTTTTTCTGCATTACTACCACTAACAACTTGTCCAATGATAACCCCGCTCTTAACATCGCTAGGGATATTCAATTGTGATAAGTTTGATTGGCTCAATTCATTGACGTTGACCATGCTGACACCTAGGACAGGGCGTTTTACTTCGCCATCTTTCTCTAACTCAGCAGCAATTTTTACCACTTCATTACTTGGTATCGCAAATCCCATTCCTTCAACGGTATCACTGCTAATTTTCATAGAATTAATTCCTACTACTTGGCCCGCATCATTCAACAAGGCACCACCAGAGTTCCCAGGGTTGATAGCTGCATCAGTTTGGATAACAGTACTCGTCCAATCAACTGTACCATCACCATCAATATCCACATCTACTGGACGATCCACACCGGAAATGATACCAGAAGTTACGCTTGTAGCGTAATCTAAGCCTAGAGGAGAGCCAATAGCGATAGCCACTTGCCCAACTTTGACTTCATCAGAATCTGCGAATTCTGCCACGGTCGTAATATTATCACTTGGGATTTCTAGTACGGCTAAGTCCGTCCATTCATCACTACCAACTACCTTTGCATCGATATTAGTGCCATCGCTCAAAAGTACTTTGACAGCATCACTTCCCGAGATTACATGGTTATTAGTCACGATATAGGCTTTATCATCATCTTTTTTATAGATGACTCCGCTACCCTCTGAGCTCGTTTGCAAGTCACCTGTTTCTCCACTTTCTGAGTTATCATTATCATCAGTATTATTAAAAAATGGATTGTCATTATGACTCTTTTGCAAGTTGATAACTGAGACTACTGCGTCTTTAGAGTTGTTGAATACTGTAGCAATATTGCTATTAGAACTCCCTTTGTTTTCACTCGTAACAACTGTATTGTCTTCCGTTGTTGGGGTATTTTCAGCTGGGGCTACCGTATCGGAGTCACGAGCGCCATTGCTAGATGGACCTAAATAGCCCGTTTGGAACATAATTGCTATCCCCGCAATCAGAACCAATAATCCTCCTAAAACCCCGGCCACGAAATTTTTTAGTAATTGATGTTTATTATTTGCTGCCATGTTTAGTAAACTCCTCTCTAGTGTTCTTGATACGCTAATAGTGTAGCGCAAAAATGTGAATAATTCGTGATCAAGCTATTGTGAATTGATTAAATTAGAACAAATTGATCATAAACGGGATCATATTTCTACTAATTCTGTCGTTACAACCTTCCAGAACCTTCCCTGTGGCTTGAGCTTCATTATACTATAACTTTCTCCCCAACCAAAAAAATAACTCCATTTTATAAATGGAGTAATGGTTGTGCTATATCAGGATCGCTGACTAATAAATCAAATGCTTGGCCAGGACCAATGTCTGCTTCTTCCATGATTTGAAAAGCTGTCTCATAAGCAATTTGTTTCATGTTGTTCTCATGACTCAAATGTCCCAAATAAATTTGTTTTGTGTGATCTCCAATCATTTCGCTAACTGCTAGCGCACCGTCATTATTAGAAAGATGACCCTCATCACTCAAGATACGTTGCTTCAACGACCATGGATATGGCCCCATTCGCAATAACTCTAAGTCGTGGTTGCTCTCGATCAAATAAGCAGATGCATTTTTGAGAAGATGTCTCAACTTATCGCTCACATATCCCGTATCAGTTAAGATCACAAACTGCTTCCCATCTTTTTGAAATGCATAGAACTGTGGATTGACTGCATCATGACTCACGTTAAAGGACATTACATCGATATCAGAAAATGTTTTTAATTCACCGGGTTCAATAATATGTTGTTGGGCAGTAGGTATGTTACCTACGATTGGCATCATAGCTTGCCAAGTCGCTTCATTTGCATAAACATCTAAATGGTACTTTCGAGCTAGTATCCCCACTCCTTTTGTATGATCACGATGTTCGTGCGTCACTAAAAGAGTATCAACATCATGAAGATCTCGTCCAATACTTGTCATTAATTGTGCTGTTTTTTTCCCTGTCAAACCGCAATCCACTAATATTTTTCGCTTTGGTGTCTCGATGAATGTTGCATTACCGCTGCTTCCACTTGCTAATACACTAATATTGAATCCCTTATTTTCCATTATAATTACTGCTCCGTTTCTAACGCTTCATTGCTTTTTGATTCAGGAATAATAATTGTTTGGTTCAAAGCATCGACCCTTTGCGTCGTTACCGTATCATCTGATAGAATATCAAAATACCAAACTGGTGTATACACGCTCAAGTTATTCAAGCTTAGTATACGATAATAGGCAAGCTTTGAGGTCACAATTTGACTCTCATCTGGTAAATAATCATTCAAATAGAGATACTCGATTGCATCTTTTTCACTGATAACCATCCGATTGACACCTTGTGGCACTAAATCTGGCGCATACTTTTGCGTATAGGAAATGACTTCTCCTTCGCCATTTAAATAAAAGGTCAGGGTTGTCGACTCATCAATGACTGGGACTGTATTGACAAACTGAGTAAAAACGATTTCTCGTCTAGTAGGGTAATAAGCAATGAAATCATAACTCTCTCCATTGATAATCGCCCCACTATTCACGTAGTCCTTTAACGGATCATAACGTGTCTCTTCATTTTCGCTAAAATCGATCACAATTGGCCGGTACAATGTAAACACTTTAGAAGGTTCACTTGTTACGGACAAAGTACCATTTTGCCCCTCTGGATTTTGTATCAGCGTTTGCGCTGGCTGAGACTTGATCAGGGGTAATGATCGTTGTCGCGTTGATAACGATGAATAGGTAATATTTTTATTGATGAGTTCTTGTTGGATATTGATCTCTTGTTGATTTTTAGTTGTCACAACCCCGCGACGGTCAATGTAGGTGAAAACGAGATAAATATTGAGTGCCAAAAAGACAGCAATCAATATCCATTTTGTTCGCTTAAAATCCACTAGCCCTCACCTCCAGATTTTTGCCAATCTTCTAAACTCCGCCAAATATTGTTATATTTAATAAACCACTTAGGCGTAAACTTTGCAACCTTAGAAGATTCTTCACTGGTCGTCCAATCATAACCAATAGAAATATTTTCGATTTGATCCATTTTAAGACCACTCGTTTGTAATAAGCCGATCAACTCTTCTCCCGAAACAAGTGACACATTATTCTGTTCCTCATCTAATTCGATTTGAATACTCTTTGTTGATAATTGGATGAAAGTAGGCCCACCAGTAGCCATGTTGATTTGCATCAAGCCATTATCTGGTTCTCCAAAAACAGGATAACTCTCAAGATATCTTCTGAAGGTAAAGGCGGATTGGGATTGCGATACTGTACCACTATATCTGAATATCCCTGACCAGCTATCTAAACGCCTAACAATATTTAACGCATCACGCAGCACATTGGTATCGGTTGTCGATTGATTCAACTGGTTCTTCCTAAAGGTCATGATATTCGTATTTAAATCAATCTTCAGTTCAGAACGACTATCGTTATATTGAGCAACTGATTCTGACGAACGATTTCTAACGTCAATCGTATCATCAAATAGTTCTTGGATATAAAAGGAAACGGGTTCTTGCTCAATCAAATAGGTGTATTCTGGTAAAGTTGTTTTTTCGATTGGTAAATACTGTGGCCCATTTTTAAGGACAAAGTACTGGACAGGAAAAACGTCCCCACTATCAACGAGTTGAAAGAGATCAGGTATCACATCACCAGTAACATCAGCTTGATAATACTTATTTTGCATGGTATTGACCAAATAGATTTCGGAGGAATCTTCCTGAGGAACAACAATACGGTCAATCGAGATAACGGTATTTTCGCCAGTATCATCACTCACTAGACTTGTAAAGCTAAGTGGCGTCTCAGTATCGTATTCGAGCTGAAGTTCCCCACTGAAAATATCAGTATCAATAAACTCTTTTCCATCCATCTCTGTATCTTCTCTCACATTATCGATTTGATCCACTAGCATGCTATTGGCTTGTGCTACCAAGTTTTTGTTTTGAGTCCGAGAGGGTTGGATACCGTTGTACTTCAATACTGAAACTGGAGAAAAGATAATCTCAGACGACAAATTATTTCGTGGCGAAGAGACATTTGAACCAGGTACAGTTTCAAAATTTGTCACATCACTGGTCGGTCTCCAGACAATAAATACGGTGAGCGCTAAACTCAGAATCACCATCACTACGAGGATAGTCGTCGAAACGTATTTTTTGATCATTCAAACTCACCACTCTCTTCAAAAGGAACATAAGGTAGCGATACAAAGAATGTAGATCCTTCATTTTCAGCACTAACCACCCATATTTTACCGCCATGTAGTTCAACCACTTCTTTTGAGATGGCTAGTCCTAATCCAGTTCCTCCCATTGCTCTTGACCGAGCTTTATCTACACGGTAAAAACGGTCAAACAATTTAGGGATTGCCCTTCTAGGAACACCCATACCTTGGTCGCTGATACTAATTAGAATACTGTCATGTGTCTCCATCAAGCGACAGGTGATCTGACCACCATCTGGAGAATACTTAATAGCATTATTCAAGATGTTATCTATAACTTGAGTAATTTTATCTTGATCGACTTCCACCCACAGATCTGTTTGTGTAAAGTCGCGAATGATTGTATAATTCCGTGTTCGATAGGCCTCATCTTTAATGATTTGGTCAAAGCGATTCAGAATATGGTTGAATAAATCATTCATATTTACAAATTCTTTTTCAAGTGCCATTTTTTCTTGGTCCATCCGCGACAAATTCAGTAGATCACTGATCATCCGGATCATCCGATTAGTTTCTGTTTGAATGACACTTAAAAACTCTGGTGCAACATCCTTATCTTGCCAAGCACCATCTCTTAGTGCCTCTGTATAACTTCTAATACTGGTTAACGGGGTTCTCAATTCATGTGACACGTTTGAAACGAAGCTCCTCCGTTCCTCTTCTATTTTCTCTTGTTCAGTAATGTCTGATAACACACAGATCAAGCCCGAAATAAAACCTGAATCCCTTTGAATCACTGAAAAATCACATTTAATGACACTATCATTCATAGTGATGATTTTTTGCTCTTGATTAGCCAATAGGATTCTAAAGGAATGTGTCTTAGGGAAGGATAGAACTTCTAGAATACTCTCACCTAGAACATCTTCTTCCGTACAATTCAGCAGATCTAAAGCTGCATCATTGACAATTACAATCCGACCGCGACGATCTGTTGCCATCACACCATCAGACATATGCCTTAGGACACTATCCAATCGTTGACGTTCAGATTCTGAAGATTCCTGAGCATCTCGTATCTTGACCGATAAAAGATTGATAGCTTCTCCTAATTGGCCCAGCTCATCCTCACCATAGATCTTCACACTGCCAGAGTAGTTTCCCTCTGATATTTTCTCGGTTTGCTCGTACATATCAGCAATTGGCTTAGTGATTCCTCTTGAAATCAAAATCGCCACAACCATAGTGATAGCAATCGCAACTAATGACGCATTCAAGAATATCAGTGCTATACTTTGCACTTGGTCGTATTGGCTCTCCACATCACCATCTATCACGATGACCGCTTCTGGTACACGGTTTTCTCCCAACCCAACTGGCCCAATCAATCGCATTTGACGGTTATGATGTGTCTCATCCACATACTGATAAGTTGCTACATTGCTATTGATTAAGGATGCTTGTTGTACCCTTAGATCAGTTGACTTTGTTCCTACAGACCCCTGTTTGGTTTGATCATTGGTTCCTAAAATGTAGCCTTGGCGATCAATTACTGTGATAGACACATTATCCGTCGTATTTGAGTCTTGAAGAACTTGATATATGGCTTCTTCTTTTTTGACCTGAGTTTGATCGCTCAGCACGATTGATTCGATATTCGATTTAAAGAATTCGTAGCGCAAATCTAATTGGCTTTCAAAATTCTCGATAGTTTGGTTTTCCAATTGCCGAATAAAGTTTGCTGATATCAACTGCAATGCCATGATTAACATCAATATGAATAATATTGGTATCTTAAACTGTATCGATTGAAAAATAGAAAGTTTATGTTTCATGAGTACCTCTCAGTTTCAAAAAAAGAGCTATGGCAAGGCCACAACTCTTATTGTTCATTGGTTGGATTTTTTAAATAATATCCGACCCCGCGTCGCGTCATTATCCAATTAGGGTGACTTGGAGTATCTTCAATTTTTTCTCTTAAACGCCTGACGGTGACATCGACCGTTCTTACATCTCCAAAGTAATCATAACCCCACACCGTTTGCAATAGATGCTCCCTTGTCATGACTTGTCCAATATGTTGAGCCAAATAATGGAGTAGTTCAAACTCTCGATGTGTAAGCTCTATCTCTTCACCACGTTTGGTAACAATATAGGCATCTTCATGAATGGTCAAACCTCCTATTTCAATATTCGATTTACCATCTTTGCTATCATCGATTGCGGTTTGTCTCACTCGTCTGATGTTGGCTTTGACACGTGCCACTAACTCACGATTAGAAAACGGTTTGGTCACATAATCATCGGCACCGATTTCAAGACCTAAAACCTTATCAATCTCAGAATCTTTAGCAGTCAACATAATGATTGGAATGTGGCTCGTTTTGCGTATTTCTCGGCAAACATCTAATCCTTCAAGCTTTGGCAACATCCAGTCTAAAACGACTAAATCTGGTTGTTCTTTTTCAAAAACTTCTAATGCCTCTTCACCATCGAAAGCTCTTACGACTTCGTAGCCTTCTTTTTCTAAATTAAACTTGATTATATCGGAAATTGGTTTTTCATCGTCAACCACAAGTATCTTGTTCATGTCGACAACCCTCCTTAAATTCATCTAGCTTTCTTATTATACTAAAACGAGGTATACCAGGTCAAAAGCAGTTGTTCTGCTCTCGCTGGCACCTCGCATCGATTTGTCTTTCTTTATCTGATGGTCCTAGCTGATACCATAAGTAAAACAACTATAGTTCAACATTCAGCAATTCAACATTCAACAGAATAACACCTTAGATTTTTTAATACACGAGGACTGGTGTCCCGATTTCTACAGTATCAAACAATTTGGCCATAACCTCGGGTGGTGTATTCACACAACCATTCGAACCTCTTATTTTCCAGTTATCGCCACCATAAGCTGGTTGCCATGGTGAGTCGTGAATACCATAACCATTCCAATTAAACGGCATCCAATAATCAACAGGAGACTCATAATCTTGCCCTGTTCTGTTATTTTCGCCTCTCAGAATGGCATCTCTTTCTTTCTCCCAAACATAAAAAGCTCCAGTTACTGTAGGGGTTTCTGGATGCCCAGTGACCACAGGTGTGTCAAGTGCTAACTTACCATCCTTATAGTACCACATATGTTGGTCTTTGATAGAGACCTCAATATAAGTATTACCAATATCGTCGCCAGTCCCCGTTAGGCCTGATCCATTGATTGTTGGTTGAATAGTCCCATCTTCACCCTTATTCAATTGTGCATATAACTTATCCGCTAAATCACTACTGCTCAAAGTCCAACCGTAAGTTCCAGGTTTGATTTCTACTTCACCATCATTAGTAGATTTAAATTTGCGTGTTTTCTTATAAGTACTAACTTTGTCACTAAAAGCTTCTGCATAAGCAGTAATCTTAGAATAGTCGAACTTTATTTCATCATTCTCAATATAGATCCAATCATGTACATCTTCAGTTGGAACTTCTTCATCTAAACCGTTATAAGCAATTGTTACCACAGTATTTTGCTTATCATTCAGTTCCTCAAGTTGAGATTTCAATTTGTCATCATCTTTTGTGACAGCTACCGGGTAATAGGTCTTAGTCAAATCAATCGTATTTTTGCCTTCACCAAAATTACTAACAATAGCTTCTTTTAATTTTTCAGGGTCAACTTGAGTTCCCGACACCTCAGGTACGATCTCAAACCCTTTGTCCCCCGCTTCAATGTGAGCATCTTCTGATTTTTGTCTGCTGTCATTATCAAGTCCTAGTTGATCAAAGAAGCTTTTATAGGTATTATCATCGATTGTGACGCCGTCTTTACTCAATTTTTGGTTCGTTGATTCAAAGAAAGCAATCGGCCACATTAAAGCATTCTGCCCTTTGAGTTGGTTCTTAAGCGTTGTTGCGATATCAATCGAGATTCCAGCTTCTTTTGGGGTATAGGTAGCTATAGTTTCATTCCCCTCTTGTATGGTTTGTTCAGAATCTAATACCTTGCTATCTAATGTAGCGTTCGCTTGATCAACAGTCTTACAACTCAAGTTTTGATCCTCAAAAACCGTATTAGGTAGGAAGTGAGATTGAAAATAGGTAGCTCCGACACCATACGCTACAACTAATGCAATCACTATTAATGAGAATGTGATCCACAACCCTTTTCTGCTTTTCTGTTTTTTAACATTATGATTACGTCGTTTCATTTATTTGCCACCTTTATAAAGTGTTATTTATCTCAAGTGAATGCCTCAGATATGAGCACTTGAATAATCCCAACTTTGATGGCTCAAATCAACAGAACGCCATCAGAAAAAAACAACAACTTAAATTAATTATAACATCAACTGTAACATTTTTGTAACATCCAAATCTTAAGAATACGCTAATAGTATTATAACTTACTTGTATTCAGTAAAATAGTCTTAGAACTTACTTGTATTCAGTAAAAAATTCCCCTCAGCTTATAATGAGCCTTCTTTATTGAATAGGCCAATTATTACCTTACTTTTCTAATCTTTTTTCAATCAACTAGCTTTCACCATCGTCATCATCAAAGCAGGATTGCTAGTATCCTAAGCAGAATGTGACATAAGAACGATTCTTAAATAGAGCTATTTTGGATTACAAAAAAAGTAACAAAGACCCATTATAGATCTTTGTTACTTTAATTAAATAGCGCGGCGATACCTACCCTCACAGGGGGAAACCCCCAACTACTATCGGCGCCGAGAAGCTTAACTACTGTGTTCGAGATGGGAACAGGTGTATCCTTCTGGCAATCATCACCACACTAATCGAAAGAACATTGTCCTCTAAAAACTGAATCTAACAATAACTTCCTTGCTCTAAACCCATCTACCCAAAACTGAATCTTCTTGAAGCCAAAATTGGATAAGTCCTCGATCGATTAGTACTGGTCCGCTCCATTTATCACTAAATGTCCACTTCCAGCCTATCTACCTGATCGTCTCTCAGGGATCTTACTCTTTTAAAA
>NZ_ATXL01000060.1 GCF_000421665.1 Bavariicoccus seileri WCC 4188
GTCACAGATAAAGCCCCCTCTATTACAAGTGCCTTTAAGAAACTAAAAGAATACGGCTTTTATCAAGGGACAGAACATCGTACCATTAAATACCTGAATAATTTGATTGAACAAGACCATCGTCCAGTAAAGAGACGCAATAAATTCTATCGAAGTTTACGCACTGCCTCTACCACGATTAAAGGCATGGAAGCCATTCGAGGATTATATAAGAAAACCCGAAAAGAAGGCACTCTCTTCGGGTTTTCGGTCTGTACTGAAATCAAGGTAGTATTGGGAATCCCAGCTTAAATCATAGATACCGTAAGGGATTTTATTCTTTATTTAAAACTTTGCAACAGAACCGATAGGCACCAATATTTTGGAGTTTTCGACTCTGTAAGTCAACAGGGCCATTAGTTAGAATACCTATTGGGATGTGGTTTTTATGTAGAGCCAGCAGTAGTTGATGTATCTCAGGAATCATCGTAATCTGATCGAGTTCATATTCATAGTCAGCTTGGAAGTCTAGAGCTTCTGTCCTAGAAATACTATCGATGCCAAATTCTTCCATAGTCTTCTGACAGCGAAAAATTCTAAGCTGCTCAATACTGATGAGTTTTTTCGTGTATTTAGGAAAAGCAACATCAGACCAATATCTGAAACGTTTATAAATGTTATCTATTTGTTGGATATCAATCGTCGGAAAACATTTCTCAACGCTACGTTTAAAGGGGAGTTGATGGTCATAAAGAGTGTCATCAAGGTCAAAAACAATATTTTTATAAGTCATAATTTTAGTCCGCTTTTAAAATAGTAGTGTACTGGCTAAATTCCTCTAAGTGTTGAGGGCTAATCTGGTTATCTGTAATGATGGTATCGAGTTGATCTAGATTATAGAAGTTAAAGAAATCGTATCGATCGAATTTAGTACTGTCTACTAATAAGAATTTTTCTATAGCATTGTTTAGGGCAAGTTGTTGAATCACACCTTCCTTGTCACTATATGTAGCAATAGAATTATGGGTAACAGCATTTGCACTAACAAAAGCTTTGGCAAATCTCATTGCTTTTAAATTTGTCGAAGCCATTGAACCTACAAAAGCTCCAGTTATTTCTCTATATTCACCGCCAAGAAGCAATAAATCAATGGTTTCGCTACCATTTAGAATCAAGAACACAGGGAGACTATTTGTAATGACACGAATTTTATAACCTTTACGACCTTTCAATTCTAATGCCAGTTGTTCAAGTGTAGTTCCGGGTCCAATAAAAATAGTATCGCCATCTTTGATTAAAGAGCAGGCTTTTTTAGCAATGTCAATTTTTTCTTTTGTATTTAGACTTTTCTTCTCGATATGTGTCTTTTCAAGTGGCTTTTTAGAGGAAAGCAATTGTGCACCACCATGAGTACGTGTTAAAAGTCCATCAGCTTCTAGAGCATCAAGGTCTCTACGGGCTGTCATATCGGAAATATCTAGTTCATCTATTATTTCTTTTATGGTTATGGTCCCATCAATCTTTAACATATCTAAAATTTTTTCTAATCGTCGTTTTTTGTTCATATGAAGACTCTTCTTTCATAAAGTAATTTTTTCCCAAAGATAATTCTCTTTTAATTATATCATAAAAAACAATATTTTCAAGGTAAAACAAACAATTTTAAACAAAAACAAACGTTAGATGATGAAATAAGAACAGAGGATTGACGTATATTAGCTTAGGTCAGATTTTGTATAAGACGAAAATAAAGTAGGACCTCTTAATCAGTAAGTTATAGATAGTAAAAGACTTTTGTAATACTTGAATAGATATTTCACGTCCATTTTGTGATGGATTAAATGAACAAAAATGAACAATAATTTAACGGTGTTATCTATTTTTTAAAAAAAACAAAAAATAAACAAAAAAGCGTTGCTTTTTGTTTGAATGTTTGATATTATATAAACAAAGAAATGATGAAAACGTTATTTCGAACATTTCGCAAAATGTTTTCTACTTCTACGTAGCATTTCTTTCTAAAATTTAGGAGGTAGTCAAAATGGCTATTGTTGTTGGTGCAGATCTCAAAGGTACGAGATTAAAAGATGTTGTGAAAAATTTTCTTGTAGAAGAAGGTTTTGAGGTAATTGATGTGACTAAGGACGGACAAGATTTTGTTGATGTTACCTTGGCAGTTGCCTCTGAAGTAAATAAAGATGAGCAAAACTTAGGTATTGTAATTGATGCTTATGGAGCTGGTCCATTCATGGTAGCAACTAAAATTAAAGGTATGGTTGCAGCAGAAGTTTCAGATGAACGCTCAGCTTATATGACACGTGGACATAACAATTCACGAATGATTACGGTTGGCGCTGAAATCGTCGGTGATGAGCTTGCTAAAAACATCGCTAAAGGTTTCGTCAGTGGTAAATATGATGGCGGACGTCATCAAATCCGAGTAGATATGCTTAACAAGATGTGTTAAGAAAGGAGTTAAGGAATGAGAATCGCAATTGGATGTGACCACATTGTCACAGATGAAAAAATGGCAGTATCAGAATTCTTGAAATCAAAAGGACATGAGGTCCTTGATTTCGGGACATATGACCACGTACGTACTCACTACCCTATCTATGGTAAAAAAGTCGGTGAAGCAGTAGTAAGTGGTCAAGCAGACTTGGGAGTATGTATCTGTGGTACAGGTGTCGGCATTAACAATGCAGTCAATAAAGTTCCAGGTGTTCGCTCAGCGTTGGTTCGTGATATGACATCAGCTATATATGCAAAAGAAGAGTTAAATGCGAATGTTATCGGTTTCGGTGGAATGATTACTGGTGGTCTTCTTATGAATGACATCATTGAAGCTTTCATTGAAGCTGAGTACAAACCAACAGAAGAAAATAAAAAATTGATTGCAAAAATCGAACACGTTGAAACACATAATGCACATCAAGCAGATGAAGATTTCTTTACAGAATTCCTTGAAAAATGGGACCGTGGTGACTACCACGATTAAGGTATAACAAATGATTCTAACAGTCACACTAAATCCTTCAGTAGACATCTCTTATCCTCTAGAAACATTGAAAATTGATACAGTGAATAGGGTGAAAGATGTTAGTAAGACAGCTGGTGGAAAAGGCTTAAATGTTACTAGAGTCTTGTATGAATCTGGTGATAAAGTTACTGCTACAGGTTTCTTAGGTGGTAAAATTGGTGAATTTATTGAAAGCGAATTAGAACAATCTCCTGTTAGTCCAGCTTTTTATAAAATCTCAGGAAACACTAGAAACTGTATTGCTATCTTACACGAGGGTAACCAAACAGAAATTTTGGAACAAGGACCAACAATTTCTCATGAAGAAGCAGAAGGCTTTCTTGACCACTATAGCAATCTTATTAAACAATCAGAAGTTGTGACAATTTCAGGAAGTTTACCTTCAGGACTTCCCAACGATTATTATGAAAAACTTATCCAACTTGCTTCGGATGAAGGAGTAGCAGTCGTTTTGGATTGTTCAGGTGCACCTCTTGAAACAGTTCTAAAATCGTCGGCTAAACCTACTGCCATCAAACCTAATAATGAGGAACTTTCACAGTTGCTTGGAAATGAAATAACAAAAGATATTGAAGAACTCAAAGACGTTCTTAAAGAGTCACTTTTTAGTGGTATCGAATGGATAGTGGTCTCATTAGGTCGAAACGGTGCCTTTGCAAAACATGGTGATGTTTTCTATAAGGTAGATATTCCTGATATCCCAGTTGTTAATCCAGTCGGATCAGGGGACTCAACGGTAGCTGGTATTGCATCAGCTTTAAATAGTAAAAAAGTGACGCTGACTTATTAAAACATGCGATGACATTGGGTATGTTAAATGCTCAAGAAACAATGACAGGGCATGTGAATATGACTAATTACGAAACACTAAACTCACAAATTGGAGTAAAAGAGGTATGAAAATGGTACTTACAGAACAGAAACGCAAATCTTTGGAAAAAATTTCAGATAAAAACGGTGTTATCTCAGCTTTGGCATTTGACCAACGTGGTGCTTTGAAACGTTTGATGGCACAGTATCAAGATACAGAACCAACTGTAGCTCAAATGGAAGAACTAAAGGTTTTGGTTGCTGATGAACTTACAAAATACGCTTCTTCAATGTTGCTTGACCCTGAATATGGACTTCCAGCAACAAAAGCATTGGATAAAGAAGCAGGTCTTCTTCTTGCCTATGAAAAAACAGGTTATGATACATCAAGTACAAAACGTTTGCCTGACTGCTTGGATGTTTGGTCTGCAAAACGTATCAAAGAGCAAGGCGCTGATGCCGTTAAGTTCTTGCTTTACTATGATGTAGACAGCTCAGATGAACTTAACCAACAAAAACAAGCTTATATTGAACGTGTTGGTTCTGAATGTGTCGCTGAAGATATTCCTTTCTTCTTAGAAATCCTTGCTTATGATGAAGAAATCTCAGATGCAGGTTCTGTTGAATATGCAAAAGTGAAACCTCGCAAAGTCATTGAAGCGATGAAAGTTTTCTCTAATCCACGCTTTAACATTGATGTTCTTAAAGTAGAAGTACCAGTTAACGTTAAATATGTCGAAGGTTTTGCTGATGGTGAAGTGGTTTACAGTAAAGCTGAAGCTGCTGACTTCTTTAAAGCACAAGAAGAAGCGACTAACCTTCCATACATCTACCTAAGTGCAGGTGTATCTGCTAAATTGTTCCAAGAAACATTGCAATTTGCTCACGACTCAGGTGCCAAGTTTAATGGTGTGCTTTGTGGACGTGCTACTTGGGCAGGATCTGTAGAACCTTACATCAAAGAAGGTGAAAAAGCAGCACGTGAATGGTTGCGTACTACTGGATTCGAAAATATTGATGAACTTAACAAAGTTCTTGTTAAAACAGCTAGTCCATGGACTGATAAAGTATAGTAAAAACATAAAACGGAGGATATTGTTATGAACAGAGAAGAGATGACTCTCTTAGGGTTTGAAATTGTTGCTTATGCTGGAGATGCTCGCTCTAAACTTTTAGAAGCGCTTAAAGCGGCTGAAAATGGTGATTTCGCTAAGGCAGATAGTCTTGTGGTAGAAGCAAGAAGCTGTATTGCAGAGGCTCACAATTCTCAGACAGCTATGTTGGCTCGAGAAGCTTCTGGGGAGGAACTTCCATACAGCGTTACCATGATGCATGGTCAGGACCACTTAATGACTACTGTCTTATTAAAAGATGTGATTCATCACCTCATCGAACTTTATAAAAGAGGAGCAAAATAATGCATAAACTCATTGAACTTATTGAGAAAGGGAAACCGTTCTTTGAGAAAATCTCTCGAAACATCTATCTTCGTGCTATTCGTGATGGATTTATCGCTGGTATGCCAGTCATCCTTTTCTCATCTATCTTTATCCTTATTGCCTATGTCCCAAATGCTTGGGGATTCCACTGGTCAAAAGACATTGAAACCTTCTTGATGACTCCTTATAGCTATTCGATGGGTATCCTAGCATTCTTTGTTGGTGGTACTACCGCTAAAGCTTTGACGGACTCAATGAACCGTGACCTACCTGCGACCAATCAGATTAACTTCTTATCTACGATGCTAGCGTCTATGGTAGGGTTCCTTTTGATGGCAGCTGAGCCTGCAAAAGAAGGAGGCTTCTTGACAGCCTTCACGGGAACAAAAGGTCTTTTGACAGCATTTATTGCAGCCTTTGTGACAGTTAATGTTTACAAGGTCTGTGTGAAAAATAATGTTACTATTCGTATGCCTGAAGAGGTTCCACCAAATATCTCTCAAGTATTTAAAGACTTGATTCCATTCACTGTATCGGTTGTTCTCCTTTATGGATTTGAACTCATTGTTAAGGGAACTCTTGGTGTAACCGTTGCAGAATCAATCGGTACCCTTCTTGCTCCTCTCTTCTCAGCTGCAGATGGTTACCTTGGAATTACACTTATCTTTGGTGCTTATGCCTTCTTCTGGTTTGTTGGTATCCACGGTCCTTCAATTGTCGAACCAGCAATCGCTGCTATCACTTATGCCAATATCGATGCCAACTTGCATCTTATCCAAGCTGGACAACATGCAGATAAAGTTATCACTTCTGGTACTCAAATGTTTATTGTTACCATGGGTGGAACAGGAGCTACATTGATTGTTCCATTCTTGTTCATGTGGATTTGTAAATCAGAACGTAACCGTGCCATCGGACGCGCCTCAGTTGTTCCAACATTCTTTGGGGTTAATGAGCCAATCTTATTTGGTGCACCAATCGTATTGAATCCGATTTTCTTTGTACCGTTCATTTTCGCTCCGATTGTCAACGTTTGGATCTTTAAATTCTTTGTTGACACATTGAACATGAACTCATTCTCTGCCAACCTTCCATGGGTTACTCCTGGTCCGTTGGGAATTGTACTCGGTACTAACTTCCAAGTTCTATCATTTATCTTAGCCGGACTCTTGGTAGTTGTTGATACTATCATTTATTACCCATTTGTTAAGGTATACGATGAACAAATTCTTGAAGAAGAACGTTCTGGTAAAACAAACGATGCTCTTAAAGAAAAAGTAACTGCAAACTTCAATACTGCTAAAGCAGATGCCGTTCTTGGAAAAGCAGGCGTTGCTAAAGAAGATGTAGCAGCAAACAATAATATCACAAAAGAAACTAATGTCCTTGTTCTTTGTGCAGGTGGAGGTACAAGTGGCTTGCTTGCCAATGCCTTGAACAAAGCAGCAGCAGAATACAATGTTCCAGTCAAAGCGGCAGCGGGTGGTTACGGTGCTCACCGTGAAATGTTGCCAGAGTTTGACTTGGTTATCTTGGCTCCACAGGTCGCTTCAAACTTCGATGATATGAAGGCTGAAACAGATAAATTGGGCATTAAACTTGCAAAAACTGAAGGAGCTCAATATATCAAATTGACACGTGATGGACAAGGTGCTCTTGCATTTGTTCAACAACAGTTTGATTAATAAATTTGTAAAAGTTATTTGAGACGAGATTATTCTTTCAGTTCCTTATAATATTGTTAACCATATCATTGCATTTCATTTCATTTCCTTGGTTTCCGGAACTCAGAATATCGTCTCAAATGCTTTTTTTGAAAGGAGTTATAGTTATGACTAAAACACTTCCTAAAGATTTTATTTTTGGTGGTGCTACAGCTGCTTATCAAGCAGAAGGTGCGACTCACACGGATGGTAAAGGCCCAATTGCATGGGATAAGTATCTTGAAGACAATTATTGGTACACAGCAGAGCCTGCAAGTGATTTTTACCATAAATATCCTGTTGATTTAGAATTAGCTGAAAAATATGGCGTTAATGGTATTCGTATTTCAATTGCCTGGTCTCGTATTTTCCCAACTGGCTATGGCGAAGTAAATGAAAAAGGTGTTGAATTCTACCATAATCTTTTTGCCGAGTGCCACAAACGTCATGTTGAGCCATTCGTGACTTTGCACCACTTTGACACACCAGAAGTTCTTCACTCAGATGGAGATTTCTTAAACCGCGAAAATATAGAACACTTTGTAGATTATGCCGCTTTCTGTTTTGAAGAGTTCCCAGAAGTAAACTACTGGACAACTTTCAATGAAATTGGCCCAATTGGAGATGGTCAATACTTGGTTGGTAAATTCCCTCCAGGCATTCAATATGATCTTGCCAAAGTCTTCCAATCACACCACAATATGATGGTTTCTCATGCACGTGCTGTGAAATTGTATAAAGATAAAGGTTATAAAGGCGAAATTGGTGTAGTACATGCGTTGCCAACCAAATACCCTTATGATCCAGAAAATCCAGCAGATGTTCGTGCCGCTGAGTTAGAAGATATCATCCATAACAAATTTATCTTGGATGCAACCTACCTTGGACACTATTCAGATAAAACGATGGAAGGGGTCAACCACATCCTAGCTGAAAATGGTGGAGAACTTGATCTTCGTGATGAAGACTTCCAAGCACTTGAAGCAGCTAAAGATTTGAACGATTTCCTTGGTATCAACTACTACATGAGTGATTGGATGCAAGCCTTTGATGGTGAGACTGAAATCATTCACAATGGTAAGGGTGAAAAAGGAAGTTCTAAGTACCAGATTAAAGGTGTTGGTCGCCGAATCGCACCAGATTATGTGCCTAGAACGGATTGGGACTGGATTATTTATCCTGAAGGCTTGTATGACCAAATCATGCGAGTGAAAAATGATTATCCAAACTACAAGAAGATTTACATCACTGAAAACGGTCTTGGATACAAAGATGAGTTTGTAGATAATACCGTTTATGATGATGGTCGTATTGATTACGTGAAGAAACACTTGGAAGTTTTATCAGACGCAATTGCGGATGGTGCAAATGTTAAAGGTTACTTCATCTGGTCACTTATGGATGTCTTCTCATGGTCAAACGGATACGAAAAACGTTATGGACTATTCTATGTAGACTTTGACACGCAAGAACGCTATCCTAAGAAATCAGCTCATTGGTATAAGAAAGTAGCAGAAACTCAAGTGATAGAGTAATATTACTTGAAAATGTAAAAAATTGTTATCCGATACTTTAGAAAAAGTACAACACTTATTGAGACCAGGCTTTGAAAATGTATATATTGTTAGTTTCGAAGATTGTCCTATGATTCCTGAGCTTGAAGCTACCCCGTTGCTAAAATGTGGTAAATGGTATGTTTCAACTGGAAAAGAATGGATTTGCCATTCTGATTTAGAGTTATCAGCATTTGAATGGGAATTTTTACAATCACTCGATGTAGAAATACGTGAGACTATTCACTTCGAGGTAAATTATTTGCCTTTCCAATAATAAAAAGAAAGGAATTAGTTGTGACTATCGAATTAAAAAACGAGTATCTTACTGTTCAGTTTAAAACACTGGGTGGTCAACTGACTTCGATTAAAGACAAGGATGGGATAGAGTATCTCTGGCAAGCTGATCCAAATTATTGGAATGGACAGGCGCCTATTCTATTTCCTATCTGTGGTAGTTTACGAAATGATTGGGCTATTTATAGACCTCAAGAAAGACCCTTTTTTACAGGTCTTATTCGTAGACATGGTTTTGTTCGAAAAGAAGAATTTATTCTGGAAGAAGTCAATGATAATAGCGTGACTTTTAGTATTAAACCAAATGCTGAGATGCTTGATAATTACCTATATCAGTTTGAACTGAGAGTTGTTTATACCTTGAATGGTAAATCAATTAGAACCGAATTTCAGGTAACGAACTTGGAAATGGAAAAAACAATGCCTTACTTTATTGGAGCCCATCCAGCATTCAATTGTCCTTTAGTAGAAGGTGAAAACTATGAGGATTATTATATTGAATTTAGTGAGGTTGAGTCTTGCTCGATACCAAAGAGTTTTCCTGAGACAGGATTATTAGATTTGCAAGATCGCACACCTTTTTTGGAAAATCAAAAGATTCTCGATTTGGACTACTCACTTTTTTCCCATGATGCCATTACACTTGACCAGCTCAAGTCTCGTAGCGTAACGCTTCGGTCAAGGAAGTCTGGTAAAGGTCTTCGAGTAGATTTTGATAATTTTCCGAACTTGATTCTGTGGTCTACAACTAATAAAAGTCCATTCATTGCTTTGGAACCTTGGAGTGGTCTCTCCACTTCACTTGAAGAAGGTAATTTCTTAGAAGATAAAAGACAGGTAACGAAAATTTCACCTCAAGAAACTTCTAGAAAAATCTATGATATTACTATCCTTAATTAAAATTTGTTATTATTTGAGTCTTCAATAAGATTTGAATACTCTTACCTTGTGATGATAGATTGGTCTTCTCCGTGCCAGTCTTACATCGCAAGGTTTTTAAGTTTTTTGGGTTCTACGTCAAATAGTGTTGTTACAGTTAAATCACTTAAGGAAACGCCCCGGCGTTTCTTTTTTTTCTAAATAATTTGGCAGATATTTTGC
>NZ_ATXL01000061.1 GCF_000421665.1 Bavariicoccus seileri WCC 4188
AAAATCTCTTATCGATACCATTCGTTTTCGGTTCATTAAGGTTGCTTCTCGACTGACACATCATGCTCGTCGAGTTCAAATCCAATTCAGTTGTGCAAATGTGTATGACAAAGAGTTTGAAACGATTCTTCAGAATTTAACTTACCTATGATTCGAGTGTTAAATCGATAATTTTAAAAATTATTCAAAAAAACAAGGGGAAAGTGCGCTCTTTTTTAGTAGAAATGAACTTTTCTTTTCTTCCGTTAGGAAGGAATCTAATCGATTTGTAAAAAAGAAAGAAACATTTCAGTTTCGCCTAATTTTTTGATAAAAATGTCCCTGTATAAAAATCTATGAATGATTCAGGAGAGTATGCTCTTTATAAAATTAATTTTCGTGTAAATGATTAAAAAATCTAATAATAAAATTTAAATTCCTATTAAGTTGTAACACATGAAATTCTATAGAATCATGTATTCAGAACCTTGATATTTTGAGGTTCTTTTTTTGCTAATCATAGGTACTCTTAGAGATGGCGGCAGGAAATTAAGTTAGTACAATTACTCGAAATTATTTTTTATTGACTATACATAGATAAAGTTCTATATTATACATAGAACTTTATCTATGTATTAGTGTCAAAATAAATTCTCTACAAAGAAGCAAGAAAATTATGACAGAATTAGCATTATTTGAACCAGCAATGTGCTGTAGCACAGGAGTATGTGGACCAGCTGTAAATGAAGACTTATTACAAATTACTTCAGTTATGAACGCTTTAGATACAGTAGAGGGTTTTCAAGCTAAAAGATACAATTTATCTAGTGATCCTCAAACATTTGTAGAAAACGAACAAATGAGTAAATTATTGCAAGAAAAGGGCGCTGATGCGTTGCCAGCAACACTACTAAATGGTGAGATAGTTAAATTTGGAGGATACCCTTCAATCGAAGAAATAACTGCTTTTACAGGAGTTAGATTTGTCCTAGTGGAATCAAATGACGGTGGCTGCTGTGGATCAAACTCAGGATGTTGTTAGGAGGATTTTAAAAAATGAAAAATTATCAACCAGAACAATTAAACCTTACAAAATATCTTTTCTTTACTGGTAAAGGCGGAGTAGGAAAAACATCTACAGCTTGTGCTACCGCAGTTTCTTTAGCGGATAGTGGAAAGAACGTTATGTTAGTGAGTACGGATCACGCGAGTAATTTACAAGATGTTTTTGAGAAAGAATTAACGAACAACGGCTTAGAAATTCCAGAAGTTAATGGCTTAACAGTAGCGAACTTTGATCCAATAACTGCTGCACGTGACTATATGGAAAGTGTTGTTGGTCCATATAGAGGGGTGCTGCCTGATTCAGCTGTAGCCAACATGGAAGAGCAATTATTAGGTTCTTGTACCGTTGAAATTGCGTCTTTTAATGAATTTGCTGGGTTTTTAACGAATCCGGAAGTTGAAGCTCGATATGATCACATTATTTTTGATACTGCTCCAACAGGACATACATTGAGAATGTTGCAACTGCCTTCTGCATGGAGTAACTTCTTGGATGAAAACACTACTGGTGTTTCATGTATGGGTCAGCTTTCAGGACTTGGCGATAAGCAAGAAATGTATAAGCACGCAATAGATACACTATCAGAGGGGACAAAAACAACCTTAATGTTGGTTACTCGTCCACAAAACGGGCCACTTATCGAAGCGAATAGAGCTTCAGAAGAATTAAAAGAGATCGGTGTGTTAAATCAACAATTAATTATCAATGGATTGTTAGAAAGATCGACAGATAGCGTTTCTCAAAAAATTTATGATGAACAACAATCAACATTAAAAAACATGCCGGAAAATTTGAAACAATTTTCAAAATTCATGGTTCCATTACGTTCTTATAACGTAACAGGCGTTGAAAACTTACGGTTACTTTTAACATCAGATCAAACAAATGCAGCCGTAGAAGCTCCAGAAGTAATGAATTACCCTAAATTACAACACATTATAGATGAGTTAGATCGAACAAACAAAAAAGTTGTTTTCACTATGGGTAAAGGTGGCGTTGGGAAAACAACGATTGCTGCTACATTAGCAACAGGATTGGCAGCTAAAGGTAAAAAAGTTCATTTAGCAACAACAGATCCCGCAGCTCATTTGGAATTTGTGATTACTGAAACAGAAAATATTAAAATGAGTCATATTGACGAGAAAAAAGAATTACAGGATTACAAGGAAGAAGTTTTATCTAAAGCACGTAAGACCATGTCTTCTGAGGAATTGGAGTATGTTGAAGAAGATTTACGCTCTCCTTGCACTCAAGAAATAGCCGTTTTCAGACGATTTGCAGAAATTGTTGCTACAGTTGATTGTGATGTAGTCGTCATTGATACAGCCCCAACTGGACATACTTTATTATTGTTAGATTCCTCTCAAAGCTATGCTAAAGAAGTGGAACGAACTTCTGGTGAAGTTCCTGAGTCCGTTCGTAGACTGTTGCCAGTCTTATAAAATCCAGAACAAACAGAAGTTGTCATGGTTACTTTACCTGAAAATACACCAGTATATGAATCTATGCGCCTACAAGAAGATTTAGATCGTGCCAAGATCGCTCATACTTGGTGGGTAATAAATAATAGTATGTTAACGAGTGGTACAACGAATGACGTATTAAGAGCTCGTGCTCAAAGTGAAGTCTCTTGGATCAATACAGTAGCAGAACTGTCTAATGATCATTTTGCGGTAGTCGAGTGGCATTCTACTGAAGTAAAAGAAAAACCTATATCACTATTTTAAAATAATTTAGAGAAAGGAAGGGAGTAAAAGTGGATAAAATAACTCTTTATGAACCTCCGATGTGCTGTAGCACAGGTGTTTGTGGACCTTCTGTAGATGGAAATCTGATCCGTATAACAAGTCTCTTTCAACAAATACGGAAGATAAAAGGGAAACAATTCATTCGATATAATTTAAGTGCCAATCCTGATTCATTCGTTCGAAATCAAGCTGTAACGAAGTTAATCCAAGAAAAAGGGATTGACTGCTTGCCTGTAACCGTATTGAATGACGAAACAATCGTTAAGATGAACGATTACCCAACAAATAAAGAACTATCTGAGTGGCTAAAACTATGCTTGGAAGAAGCAGAAGTCTCACTGTAATTAAGTAGAAAGGAGAATAAAAATGACTTACGAAGAATATGCGAAGGTTGCCAAAGCACTTTCGGAGCCAAAACGCGTAAAAATACTGGATATGTTGTCGTGCGGAGAAATGTGTGCGTGTGATATTTTAGAACATTTTGATTTTACTCAACCTACTTTGTCTCACCATATTAAGATATTAGTAGAAGCTGGCTTAGTTACAGCCGAAAAAAGAGGGACTTGGCAACATTACTCAATTAACGAGCAAGTAGCCCAGCAATACATTCAAGGATCCATTCATTTATTAACACATTCATCTGAATGCATTTGTGAGACTGAAGGCATTCAAAAAGAAGCAAAAAGTTTATCTTCTTTTGTTTCTCATTAAAAGATTAAATACGATTATTATTGGAGAAAAATCATGAAAGAAACAGCTTTAAAAGAAAAAGTATCGAATAAAGAAAATGGGATTGGACTTTGGGAACGCTATTTAAGTTTATGGGTTGCTTTATCAATGATTATAGGTGTAGCGCTAGGGCAATTTGTTCCTGCAATTCCTAATTTTTTAAGTCAATTTGAGTACTATAATGTATCGATTCCAACAGCTATTTTAATTTGGTTAATGATTTTCCCAATGATGTTAAAAATTGATTTTAGCAGTATTGTAAATGCAACAAAAAAACCCAAAGGATTAATCTTAACTACAGCAGTAAACTGGTTAATTAAACCATTTACCATGTATGGAATTTCTGCCTTTTTCTTTTTGGTAGTATTTAGACCGTTTTTAAGTCCAGAACTAGCCAATGAATACATAGCTGGTGCGATTCTTTTAGGGGCAGCTCCTTGTACGGCTATGGTATTTGTCTGGAGTGAACTAACAAAAGGTGATCCAGCATACACCTTATTGCAAGTGTCTATCAATGATATTATTGTTCTCTTTTTATATGCTCCAATTGTGGCACTTTTATTGGGTATAGGTAACGTATCTGTCCCTATCAATACACTTTTACTCTCCATTTTTGTCTTTATTGTTATTCCTTTAGTTTTAGGAATTGTGGTCAGAAAAAAAGTCGTTAAGCAAAAAGGTGACGATTATTTTGAAAAAGATTTTGTGAATAAATTTGATGGCACAACTCGAATTGGTTTACTACTAACTTTAGTTATTATCTTTTCATTCCAAGGTGAACGAATTCTAAGTAATCCATTCCATATTTTATTAATTGCTATTCCACTAATTGTTCAAAATATTGTCATATTCATTCTTGGTTATGGTGGAGTTAAAGCGTGTAAACTACCATTCTCAATAGCAGCACCCGCAGCCATGGTCGGAACAAGTAACTTTTTTGAACTTGCTGTAGCTGTCTCAATTGCGTTGTTTGGATTAAATTCTGGTGCAACTTTAGCAACCGTTGTGGGAGTATTAGTAGAGGTCCCTGTCATGCTTTTATTAGTCAAGTTTTCAAATAAAACAAAACATTGGTTCGACGGATATGAATATTAAGGATTGCTTAAATTAAATGAAAAGAGGCGAAAAAATGAAAATTGTTGTTATTGGATCTGTCGCTGCTGGTACATCTGTAGCAGCTAAAGCTAGAAGAAACACGGAGGAAGCTGAAATTGTCGTGTACGATCAAGGAAAAGATATTTCTTATTCTGTTTGCGGTATTCCTTATCACATTGGTGGAGAAGTAGAAGAGTTAAGTGCCTTAACTCCTAGAAATGCAGCATGGTTTAAAAAGAGATACAATGTATCAGTTTTCACCGAGCATAAAGTGACACATATTGATCAAACCAACAAACAGTTAGAAGTGACGGATCTTGTTTCTGGAGAAAAGAAAATAGAAAATTACGATGCATTAGTCTTTGCAACTGGGGCTTCTCCATTCACTCCACCGCCATTTAATCAAAAAGAATATGATAACGTGTTCCAAGTTCGAAATATTCAAGACGCACGAGATATTGGAGCCTATTCAACTAAACAACCTAAAAAAGCATTGATTATTGGTGCTGGATTTATTGGTTTAGAAATGACAGAACAATTAGTCCATAAAGGATTAGAAGTAACAATCGTTCAATTAGAAGATCAAGTTATGCCTCCTATGGACGCAGATATGACTTTCCGTGTAGAAGAGCATATGCGTGCAAAAGGTGTTAATTTAATCCTCAGCGACACGGTAAAAACGATTGAAGGAGAAACGTCAGTAGAGAGAGTTATCACGACAAACGGCGTTACAATTGAACCAGATATCGTTATCTTATCAGCAGGTGTACGTCCAAATACAGAATTAGCTAAAGAAATGGGCGTAGAACTGGGAGCTTCAAGAGCCATTGCGGTCAACAACAAAATGCAAACCAATCTTCCAGATATTTACGCAGTTGGAGACGTTGCCGAAAGCTTCTCTGTTATCACTGGAAAACCCATCTGTCGTCCATTAGGCTCAACAGCGAATAAAATGGGACGGATTGCTGGAGACGTGATTACTGGTGGAGATTTAGAGCACAGAGGTGTCTTAGGAACAGGGATTTTCAGAATCTTTGACCTACATGTTGGACAAACAGGATTAACCGAAAAAGAAGCCAAAACTGAAGGCTATGAAGTTGAAGTTTTGTATAATATCAAACCAGATCATGCTCAGTATCTTGGTGGGAAAGAATTAACGATCAAAGCATTAGCGGATAAAGAAACTGGTCGCATTTTAGGCGCACAAGCTATTGGTCAAGGTGGCGTAGATAAACGAATCGACGTAATCGCAACAGCCATCACCTTTAAAGCAAAAGCAGAAGATTTATTCCATTTAGATTTGGCTTACGCTCCACCATTTGCGACAACGAAAGATCCTATATTATACACCGGTATGGCGTTAGATAATGCATTAAAACGTAACCCATTGTTAACACCAGCTGAATTAATCAGTCGCCAAACTAGTGGTGAAAAATTACAAATTATCGATACACGATCTAAAAAAGATTTTGACAAATCACATGTCAAAGGAGCAATTCATGTTCCTTTAGCTGAACTGAGAGAAAGAAATGCAGAATTAGACAAAGATGTAGCAACAGTCACTTATTGTAATAAAGGTGTAACTGGAAATGCGTCTCAAAATTTGTTATTAAATTATGGATTTAAAAAAGTTTATAATTTATCTGGTGGAAATAAGAATTATCAAAGCTATGTGAGAATGCTAGCTCAAAAATAAAAGAAACATGAATTGATATAAAAACGTGTATCTAATTAAACATATTTTATTAATTCCAAGCTTATTTTTTGTAAGTTTTTTGCTATAAAAGGATTCTAACGAATGATTTCAAGAATTTTTTTCTTATCCGTTATAGAGGTACAGGAATGGGCTGAGGTAGAACTTCTCCTCTCCCAGTTAATTGAACTCCGTGATGTCCGTCACCAGTTTCTGGAGCGAGATGGTGGAAGTGAAGCAACGATTCAGGCGGTTATCCGCCAATGTGCCCACGGTCCCCCTTGTAAAATCTGTAGCGGCGGGACTTACGGGTGGATTTTGTACATTTCAGTCCCAGCTACTTCAGGAGCCGCAGAACCTTTTTATGGTTGTGGTGCTGGCCTTGGCGGCGCAGCTCTTGGGTGATATGTCGGTACGTACCCGTCTTGGGCTCGTAATGAGCTGTTCTTCATTCCGAAATATGTTCATCCCTTCCTTGTATGCATTTCTTTTCCACAAAAATACAAAAAAGACAGATATTTCTATCTGACCTTATCAGCAGCTTTCTAAAGTAAGCGATGAATTATTCAGGTTTTATGGTACTATATAAAAATAATTAACATTTTTTTCTAGGCGGTAGTTTATGAATAAAAATGAAAATATCATTCTGAAATTAGCATTGAAAGAAAAAGTGTATATCCGTTTTTTTCTTACATATGAAAACGAATGGATAATTATCAATCCGTAAAGACTGTAAGTATTTATATGGTGTTTACAGAAAATTTATTATCCTTAATAGAGAAGGAGTTTAATTATGAAAAAAGACTTTGTGGTTATTGGGTTAGCAAGATTCGGAGGAAGTGTATGTAAGGAGTTACATCGTTTAGGCTATCAAGTTTTGGCGATAGACATAAATGAGGCAAGAGTAAATGCCGTTTTAGACTATAGTACAAAAGCTGTAATAGGGGATGCTTCCCGCAAAGATTTTTTGAAAGCTTTAGGTGTTGGAAATTTTGAGTATGCGGTGGTTGCTATAGGAGATAATATGCAGTCTAGTATAATGTGTACCTTATTATTAAAGGAAATGGGTGTGGAAAATGTGTGGGCAAAGGCCCAAGATGCTAACCATAAAAAAGTACTTGCTAAAATTGGCGCGGATAGAATCATTCAACCAGAATACGACATGGGAATTAGAGTGGCTAATCAAATGCAATCTGGAAAACTTCAAGAATACATAGAGCTTTCTAAGGATTACAGTATATCAGAATTAAATATATCAAAAAAACTAGCCAATAAAACGCTCAATGATTCAGATATTAGAGCAAAGTATGGTTGTACTATTTTAGCCATAAAAAATGGTAACAAAGTGAATATTTCCCCCTCAGCAAAAGATAAGCTATATGAAGGGGATATCATTGTCGTTATGGGAAAAAACAATGATATAAAACGTTTTGAAGAGAAAGGATTGTAGATGGATGAAGAAGCTTATTTTAAAAGGATATTTAAAAAAATCTACTAGTCGTCTGAATCCTTCTGTGACAGTAGTTTTAAGTTTTTTTGTCCTTATTTTAGTTGGTACAGTATTATTAAAATTACCCATTGCGACTACAGAAACAATTTCATGGTTAAATACTTTATTTACTGCTACTTCTGCAGTTACAGTTACAGGATTAATTGTAGTTGATACCGGTACAGCTTTTACTCTATTCGGACAAACGGTTATTATGTTTCTCATGCAACTTGGCGGATTAGGTCTGATGACATCTGCAGTTTCTATCTTTTTCATATTCAAACGAAAAATTGGCATGCAACAAAGGAATCTTATTAGGGCATCTTTAAACCAGGACTCTTCAGGAGGAATTATTCGATTGGTTCGTTACTTGCTTTTTTTCTCTTTAAGCATTGAACTAATTGGATTTATTTTGTTGTCCATCAAATGGATCCCGGAATTTGGATTTTCTAAGGGTTCTTTTTATAGTTTATTCCATACTGTTGCTGCTTTTAATAACGCTGGATTTTCATTATGGTCTGATAGTTTATCTAGCTATGTAGGAGATCCTGTAGTTAATTTAACGATTACAAGCATGTTCGTTTTGGGAGGAATAGGATTTACGGTTCTTTTAGATGTATGGAATAAGAAGAAATTCAAGACATTGACCTTACATTCAAAAGTAATGATTGTAGGTACACTAGTGATAAATATCATTGCAATAATTTCAATTTTTATTCTGGAATATTCAAATCCTCAGACTTTGGGTAGTTTATCATTTGAAGATAAAGCATGGAGCGCTTATTTTCAAGGTTTAACTCCTAGAACAGCCGGTTTTAATTCTATTGATATTTCGGCATTGACATTACCCACTATGCTCTTGATTGTGATACTCATGTTCATTGGAGCAGGAAGTGCGTCAACTGGTAGTGGGATCAAGCTAAGCACTTTTATTATTTTACTTTTAACAACCATTACAACCCTAAAAGGTGGAGAAGAAGTATCTTTATTTGGGCGAAGGTTAAAAAATAGTGCTGTTTTAAGAGCTTTAACGCTAACACTAATAAGTTTTTTATTAGTGTTTGTAGCTATCTTTGTTTTAACTGTGACTGAAAATGGTTCTTTTATCGCTATTGTTTTTGAAGTTGTTTCAGCATTTGGAACAGTAGGACTTTCAACTGGTTTAACTACTGAACTATCAACTATAGGCAGATTTGTGATCATGTTTGTCATGTTTGTCGGGCGTATTGGTCCAATCACAATTGCCTCTATACTATTAACCAGTAAAAACCCTTCTCTGATACGCTATCCTCAAGAAAATATATTTGTAGGGTGATATTAAGAGAAATACTTATTCTACTTTAAGTAAAATAGTTTTTTATAACTTATTTCACTTAAAGCTATATATATATAAGAGATAAGAAAGACCTTTTTATATTTTGAAAGGTCTTTTTTATCTCTAACCTGAACAATTCATACTTTTCGTTGAAACATGTGCTAACTGCCTAACGGCAGCTTAAATTTACTTTTTCATTTTCACCTGTTAAGTGATGAAAAGAGAACCCCATTCTGATATGGTAAAGGTGTCTAAACCAACCATAAGAAAGGAGTTCTCTTCACGATTAGCTTACACAAAAACCAGGTAAAATTCAATTCAAACATCATCATTTCGCATACAGGTGGTCGTTTATCGAGTGATTCGGGTTTAGTCTTAGTTAAAGAAGTAATGGATACCTTCAAGTTTTCTGATTTGGCAAAATCACTTCTGGACATTAAAGATAACCGTGCTTACTACACGCATGATAATTTAGCGATATTAGAACAGCTCATTATGCAACTGATTGCTGGTTATTCGGCAGACTCGTCAGCTAATCTGTTACGACAGGATCCAGTCTTTCAAATGGTGTTA
Source organism: Bavariicoccus seileri WCC 4188 (assembly GCF_000421665.1). Lineage (GTDB taxonomy): Bacteria > Bacillota > Bacilli > Lactobacillales > Aerococcaceae > Bavariicoccus > Bavariicoccus seileri. The sequence goes on from NZ_ATXL01000061.1 coordinate 9,688, forward strand.
G
>NZ_ATXL01000062.1 GCF_000421665.1 Bavariicoccus seileri WCC 4188
CCTGAATAATTCATAGATCTAATTTTTTTGGGAAAATAACGTTTATACATCGATTTGAGTTGAATTTTCTTTTTTCAACCGGTTTGTACTTGCGAAAACAGATTTCCTTTTGTTTTTTTAACGAAGATAGGGAATCTGGAGCTGTTTTTGGGCGCACGAATCCCTTAGTGATTCCATGTCTTTTTAAAAGCTGATTGCTATTTTACACTTGCCAACTGAGTTGCTGGATTTTGTCCAGTAACTGATAAAACAAGTCTTGATAGACATGGGAGGAGCTCATCCGTAAAAGCAATCTACGGCCACTGCGGACTAAATTACCCGCGACCTTGAACAGGCGGAGCCGCAATGTGTCGACTTGGAATGTCGCTTCCTTTTCAGGTAGACATATGGTCTTCATGAAGTTGACCAGGTTGTAAGCCAACAGGCTTACCATCATCCGTGCATGATTTTCCAAGAAGCTTGAGCTATCCGTCTTGTCGAAATAGAACCCATTTTTTGCTTCCTTGATGAAGTTCTCCATGGTGCCGCGTTTATGGTGAATCTGGAAGATGGTTTTCGCGGATAGTTCCTCGTGAAAATTAGTGACCACGTACTCGTGACTGAACACCAGCTGATTCGATTCCCGAGTCGATTTGATACAGATTCGACGTTTTTGGGACCAGCTATTGGCTTGATAGAACGCGGAATAGTAGTGGACTTCCCTTTCCTCCCAGGGATGGTCGTCCCCAACCAGGACAAAGGTTTCCGCTAGTTTTTCCACGACTTTATTTGATTTCAGGCGGATGACATAGAAACTTTCGTTGGATTCACACGTATCATAGACCTCGGGCGTCGCAAAGCCGCTGTCTCCCCGGACCAAAATATCAGTGCAGGGAAGGACTTGACGGTAATGTGTGAGCATCGGTGCCAGAAAATCTTTTACACCTTTTGACGTATACACATTTCCAGAACGAAGTTCTGCTTTCAGAAAGTCTCCCGTAAGGCCATCGAAGGCTACCAACGGATGATAGCCCTGTGTGCCGTAATGGGCATTGTGCTCAGTCTTTTCTTGATTCCCGAACGTATCCGAATGTGTGGAATCTAAATCGATGATCATTTGGGTATTGTTCCGTTCCATGCGGACCTTGTCCAGCATGGCTTGGTTCAGTTCCTGGAACTGTGCAATGTTCTCCTCGCTGATCCGGTCCCAGAAGCGGGATAGCGAGGCCAGGAAGGCGATGGCTTCCTTATCCAAAACCAACCGAAAAATGGGATCTTCCTTCAAGAGATTGGCGGATGAATCTGCGGAATATCCGGCAATCAACTGGAAGAGCAGCTGTTCGAGCAGGGAGATGTTGTCATGAGTCCAATAAATACGGTCCTCATTGAAGTGGAGGAATTGCTTCGCGAACGAATAAAATCCAAGCGAATTCATGAATTCCTTCACCAAGATGAGACCGGCATCTGACGAAAGATTACCACCGGTGTTTGACACCACCATTTTAGAGTTGAATTTTACGTGTTTTTCCTGTAATGTAGCCATTGAGAGAACCCCTTTCTTGGTTTAGTTTAGACACTTTAACCATAGCAGATTGGGGTTCTTTTTGTACACCCAAAGGGTGCGGTAAAAGAAAAGAAGAACCGTGCGTTAATAAGCTTTTAATAGAGTTTCAGAAATTCTATGAATTATTCAGGTATTAGCATATTTTTTAATATTAATGGATAATTCAATTATTTTTACAAGTTCTGTAGAGATAGGGGAAAGCTTAGGTTTGTCTGCAGCAGCACTGTCCTGGGTATCAAGCGCCTATACACTGACTTTTGGTGGCTTTTTATTATTAAGCGGACGTCTTTCTGATTTATTATGGAGAAAACGTATATTTTTAATCGGGTTATTTATTTTTGGAATCAGTTCATTAGTCATTGGCTTGTCACAAACTGCTGAAATGGTGATTGCGATGCGGGCAGTTCAAGGAATTGGGAGTTCCATTATCGCACCGACAACACTGGCATTGATTATGGATGCCTATCAAAACAATATGAGACAACGAGCAATTGCGTATTATGGGGCAACTGCCGGGATTGGTTCAAGTATCGGTCTATTAGTTGGTGGGGGACTGACAAGCCTGATTTCTTGGCGGGCCGGATTTTTGATTAACGTGCCATTTACACTAGTGCTATTTATTTTAACGTTGAAATATGTGACGCCTTCTGTCCGTCGAAAAGAAAGGATCGACTATTTAGGTAGTATACTTTCGATCTTTGGCTTGATTGGGATTATTTATGGCTTTACTGAAGGAAAAATTGGTCTTGTCTTTCTCGGAGTGGTCTTTTTGGGAATCTTTATTTTATGGGAAGGAAAGTCTGCTGCGCCAATTTTACCTTTAGCACTTTTTAAAAACAAAATCCGTTCTGGAGCATATGTGACGCGGCTCTTATTTATAATGGCAATGTTACCATTTTGGTTCTTTTTGCCACAGATGATGCAAAGCCAATATGGTTTTTCAGCGTTAGAATCAGGATTTGCTTTTTTACCATTGACAATTGTTAATTTTATCATTGCAATGCAACTGCCAAGGCTAACTGGAAAATTTGGGAACAATAAGGTGTTGCTGTCCGGTGAAATAATATTAGCGATCGGGTTAATGCTACTTGCCATCTCAAATCCGGCCAATGGCTATTGGCAAACCGTTTTTGTTCCAATGGTCATTCTGGGGTTAGGTCAAGGCTTAATCTTGGCCCCTGTGACCTCAGCAGGCGTTTATGAAGCACCTGATGAATTGGCCGGTATTGCTAGTGGAGTGACAAACACAATGCATCAAATTGGAGGTCCCATTGGATTATCGCTAATCGTCGCAACGACAACTAATTTTCAAACCCAAATCTGGATGATGACAGCATTCACAGTAATTTCTATGTTAATAGTAGCCATTTTTGTCAATAATAAGAAATAGCATTTTCTTCAAGTCACTATTTTTACCAGAAAAATAGCAATCTTTGTTTCTATCACCATTCAAATCAGGGCAAGTATTGGGTGTTCCGTGGAGAAGAGCTACGAAGATTTCTGCTTACTAATGTTAATTGTAGAAAATATTTTTTACAGTACACCACAAAAATCTATTGTAAAGCTGCTGGATAGTAAAGAAGATTAATGTTTCATCTTGTTAAATATCAATCTGGCTAATAAGCGATGTTTCAATCATTATATCTGTGCAGAACGTTTGTGAGGCGTATAGACAGTCTTTGTCTGTATGCCTTTTTATTTTAAAAAAATTTGTCTTTTTTCGAAAAATGCTCACTCCCAGATTGTAGTAATAATGGAAAGGGATAGATATGAAAATGAGTTGAATGAATTTTTTGAGGAGGAAAATGTTATGGGCGACCCCAAAGAAACCCACATTCAACATATGTTTGACAGTTTTTGTAAGAAAGTAGTCCGCAATGAAGCATTCAATATTCAAAAGAAAGATGCGAGATTTCGCCAGCGTCAAATTTCAATGGAGACGTTGGAACAAAAAAATCTAGGTACAGAATTCTATTATTCTGACACGAGGCTGAATGGTAATGGGAAGTTTCCTATCTTAGGAATCGAAATTTTAATAGGCAATGAAGTATTGGCAAATGCAATTGAACAATTGGCTAGTATTAGACAAGAGATCATCTTGATGTCGTTTTTCATTGGTCTCAATGATCGTGAAATTAGTGAAATAGTCGGAAAAAGTCTTGGAAGTGTTTGGTATCAACGTCAGGAAGCCTTAGAAGATCTGAACAGGATGTTAGGTGACAGTTATGAAGAAAACTAAACGATATATACCGTCTATACCAGTAGAAACGATCAAAGCTGCAAGATCCGGCGATTCAATCGCAATGACCATTGTCCTGTCAAAATATCAAAACTATATTTCAAGAGTAGCTATGAAGCCTGTTTATGAAGAAGAAAAGGGCATGGTTATGTATGTGGATGAATATATGCGTAGACAACTGGAAACGAAATTGATTGAAAAGATACTTGAATTTGATACAACTCGTTAACGTATTTTTTCCCTTTCCTTTTCATTCTATGCAAGTTTTTTATAAGTTTTGAATAGAAGACTTTCGTAGGCTGAAAAAGCCAAATGCTCTTTGAAAACTGAATAGTATATCTATCAGTACGTGTAGTTTACGAGTTTTTGGTTAGTTTCGCCATGACAAGAGACTTCTTTGAGCGACAGTTTTTGAAATAGACTCGTGACTACGATAATGATACTTCCGTAACCAAATTGGCCCGCCATTACTGGGGGGAGGTGAGATTCCTATGTGCTTTGGCAGAGCAGCTGATAGATGAAAAACTACTATTTTTAAGACTTGATTTTTCTTATCTACGTCATTGCTTTATGATACCTAATTTTTGTTTAGAAATACTGGGGAAGATTTTTTACGATAGAGAAGAGGTGAAGCAATTGGAATATCCTACTAATCAAAGTGTTCTTGAAACTGATTTTTATCCGTACTTGCAAAAGAAACTAGAAGAATACACAGATAGGCTACTTGCTATGGCGCAACTACCACTAGTACTTACTAATACTGATTTGAAACGTCTTTTTCAAATCAGTGATAGTACGTTAAATCGCTTGGTCAAACTTGGCGATTTTCCGACTTGTTGGTATGGAATTCGAGGACACTACCTGCGAGACGATGTTTTAGAATGGATGAGGAAGAGTGATGCAGATGGCTTTCGTGAACAAATGCGACTACTTCGATCTTTATAGGTTACATCTTTTTATTAAGATGCGGTACAATGGAAGCATAGATAGAAAGATTTCCAAAGATTTTTCGCTTGTTGGGTTCCTTCGAAATAGGAGGAATCAATAAATGAAAACAAAAGATCGTTTTAAAAAACAAATTAGTTCTACTGGCAGAGTCACTTGGTATTTTCAAGCATTTCGAACAACAAGACGTGGTTTCAATTCAAAACGGGAAGCACAACTTGCTTATCTGGAAATGGAAAAGGAGCAACGACACAAGAAAAGGATTGTTGCAAGCAACGACAAGTTTAGCGTTGTAGGTGAAAAATGGTTTCAATATTACCGGTCCTTAAATGAACAAAAAGAATCGACCTATGATAAGCGAGCAGAACAACTGACTATCATCAATCGTTGGATTGGCAATAAACGACTCTGTGATTTATCATCAGATGAACTACAAGAGTTGGTTTTCAACTTGAAGGAACGAGGCCTCAACGGTACAGACGTAGGCTATGCTAAAAATAGTCTACAATCTCTGATTCAAGTCCTAAACATGGTTTTCAAGTACTGTCTCAAAAAGCAGTTAGTAAGTGAAAATCCAATGAAGACAGTCAGAATACCTAAGTATCAAGTAACCGTTCGGGATTTGAAAGAAGCTGTCAATAATGTGGAAGATAAGTTTTTGACGGTAGATGAGTTGAGGACGTTCTTGAACTATGGGATTGTCCATGAAGAATTACCTATGTCAGTTCTCTTTCATGTTCTATTCTATACAGGCTGCCGTGTTAGTGAGGCACTTGCTTTACAACCAGAAGATATTGATTTTCAAAGAAATGAAATTCTCTTCTATAAACAGACAGCGGTTAAAGGAAAGAGTAAAGATTTTCGTATTGAAACTACTAAGACAGTTAGTTCTGCTAGACGAGTGCCGGTAACACCATTGGCGATGGAAAAACTAAAGCAATTGATTCGTGCTTTAGCTGAGATGAGAAAGCACCACCGGTTTATTGTGGATGAGACTTATTTATTTGTTTATCTCGATGCTAGTAAACGTGGGGTACCTTATCGTAGGGAATATGTAAATGATCACGTCAAACGGTGTGTGGAGCGGTCAGGGATTGGAAAGCCATTCCATACCCACTTAGCTCGTCACACAATGGCTAGTCTGGTAGCCGAGTATTGTAGTTGGGATGTCTTGAAGGATCGATTAGGTCACACGGACAAAACAACTTCAAAAATCTACCGTCATTTGACTAATAATGAAAAGGTAAAACCATTACTTGCATTTCGTTCTTTGGAAGACTAAAACACGGTGAAAACACTGGTATTATAGGATTCCTAAACGGCCAATTTTTCCTAAAGTAGTCAAAGTGTAGTCAGAGGTAATAAAAATCTTTATACAACAATGCTTTAGCGACTTTTCACAAGTATCAAAGAAGCTAAAAGAAACTAAATGTAAGATTATAATGTTACGTCTTGATAGGACTGACATAGAAGCTGTGACACGTCTGTTGTCATAGCTTTTTCTTTTTCTTCCGTTTTCTGCTGTATGTTGTTATTGAGATTATAAGGTGAAACGAGATTGATGCGTTTAACAAGTTTGACATTGAAAACGTTTGCTGATACGGTTAAAGACTAGAGGGTCCTTTAGTCTTTAGTCTGAGATAGAGTCCTATAAAAGTTCAAAATAAAAAATTAAAATAAAAGATCAAAATAGAGTAAACGATTAGCTGTTATTATAAAGAGTGGAGGAGGGATTGGTTATGGCTAAGAGTGATCACTTAAAAACACGAATCAAGCGGGTTATGAAGGTTTTCAAGCCGTTTGATTTTGTCGTCATCATAGTCTTAATTATTGGTTCTTTCTTGCCATTCTTATTTTTCTTCCTACAAGAAGCACAGGCTGTTGATAATGAGGGAGATCGTATCGCAATTGTTAGGATAAATGGTGAACTAGTCGATGAATTTAATTTAGATGAAGTTGATGATTTTGAGAAAACTTACTATCCAGCTGATGATCAGTATAATATCGTCCAAGTGGAAGATGGTCGCATTAGGGTAAAACAAGATAATAGTCCTGATCAAATAGCGGTCAAGACGAGTTGGATCTGGAAGAATGGTCAAACGAGCATCTGCTTACCTCATAGACTTGTGATTGAGATAACTCAGGAAAATGCAGAACCGGAATATGATGTTTATTAGTGATAACATTGAATATTATAGAACCATTTAATCAAGATGAGGCTAGAGTGGCTGTTTGAAGCACTCTAGCTTTTTCCTTCAAAATGTTTAACACATGTCATTAAAATGATATTTACTAGATACTTAGGACACTCATGGTACAATGAAAGTGGATCACACATTAGCTTGTGATATTCTAATGGTTAGTTAGAATATAATTGTAGCTTATGTTTTTTTCTTTGATGTTCAATGGCTTTTGTGCTCAATATTTCTAAGGTGGGGTTTTATGTCCAGAACAACAAAAATAATTATTTCGGTCGTCTTAGTTATTCTTTTTATGTCTCTAGGAACAATGGCGGTCTACAATTTATCCCAGAGTGATGATAGAATGTCTCAAAATGACGGTTCATCTGATCATAGTCAAAATGGTGATAAGGACGAGGCAGGTAATGGCGATGATAAGGGCAAAGAGGATAACAAAAAGCAAGAAGAAAAAGCCGAATCTGAAGCACTGGAAGAAGCGAATCTGTTAAAAGCACATTATGATTATGATGGTGCTTTGGCAGCTATTTCTGAGGAAGATAGTGAAGCAGCAAAGAATCTTAAGGCCGAAATTGAAAAAGAGAAAGAGTCTCTCGTTGAGTGGAATGATCCAGGTAAGTTTTCACATTTATTTTTCCACAGTTTGATTGTCGATCCGAAATTGGCTTTTGAATCTTCTCAAGCCCAAGGTTATAAAAACTATATGGTGACAATCAGTGAGTTCAATAAAATCATTGAACAACTTCATAAAAATAATTATGTCTTAGTCAATTTTGACGATTTTGTTACAGTTAATGATGACCAATTTGTGACTTTCAAAGGATTGAAATTACCACCAAATAAAAAACCATTGATCTTGTCACAAGATGATGTCAGCTACTACGAGTATATGGAAGGCGAAGGTTTTGCTTCTAAACTAGTATTGACTAAGGATAACGAGATCAAGAACACTTACGAGGATGGTGGTAAAAAAGAAGTCGGAGATTACGATATGGTGCCACTTCTAGACTCGTTCGTCAAAGCCCACCCTGATTTTTCTTATCATGGGGCTAAGGGGACACTAGCTTTAACCGGTTATAATGGGGTGTTAGGCTATCGGACATCGATTTCCGAATATGGTGATAACGATAAGACTAAGAAAGAAATCGAAGAGGCTAAAAAAGTTGCTAAGCGGTTAGTAGAAACTGGTTGGCAAATGGCTTCTCATTCGTGGGGCCATCTTAACATGACTCAAGCGAGTCTTGACCATATCAAAAGAGACAATGAGTTGTGGCAGCAAGAGGTAGCTCCAGTCATTGGTAAGACTTCGATTTTGATTTATCCTTTTGGGGCGGATATCGCTGATTGGCAAGACTATACTGCGAGTAATGAGAAATACGAGTATCTAAAAAGTCAAGGCTTTGCAATATACTGCAATGTAGATGCGTCAACACCTTCTTGGGGCCAATTGACTGATGCTTATTATCGGAATGCACGGATCAATATCGACGGCATTCGTTTTAATTCAGTCTTATCAGGGGAAACAGATATCTTAAAAAACTTCTTTGATACGCAGTCAGTTTACGATGCTAACGCAAGAAATCAAAACTAGTATTCCAAATGTCGCTATCGTTATGACCAGCATTCTCTGCTACCCATTAACGTGATTTTGATATAGCTAGACAGAGATTAAATGATAAATAAAATATGACAGACATATAAATTAGTCAAGTCCATAATCTTGTGTAAAATACACTACAATGTTCAACCTTCTCTCACTGATCAAATTTAAGATACTTTCTGGTCGAGCCAAGCCATTCTTCGTGGGTATCTATCAATAAAGCACCAACCAATCGGTTGGCAGAAGCACGGTTAGGAAAGATGCGAATGATTTTCTCTCTTCGACGAA
>NZ_ATXL01000063.1 GCF_000421665.1 Bavariicoccus seileri WCC 4188
CATAACGACTCATACGATCTGGCGACCAAGCCGGATACCACACAAGTTTCACATCAGAACTTTTGACCTCTGGCACTTTTTTAAGCGCCCGATGGATTTCATCTGTAATAATATCTGCGAGAGGACAACCCATTGTCGTTAAGGTCATACTCACTAGACAGTGACCATCGTCATCTAAATCAACCCCATAAACCAAACCAAGGTTAACAATGTCTACCCCTAATTCAGGATCAATCACCGATTCTAATGCAGCTAATAGCCGCGATTTAAGTTCTTCCAATTGCACGTCGTCTTGCTTCTCCTCATTAGTTTGTGAAGGGTTCAATGACGATTCTTTATCTTGAGTCATTCTTAAAAACTCCTTTATAGCACTATTTGCCGACATGTGATACACTATTAGTAACGCGGTTTACAGTTTTTTTCACGAACATCTTTTCACTATTACACTTAAACTGTGTAATCTTTTATCTTACCAAACAGCTAATTTATCTTGTGAATAAATTTATCTAGTCTCCAAAACACCTAACGAATTTTGTAAACGACTTGATGTACCTTTCCTACATTCTAACAGAAACTGACAATATTTTAAAAACATAGGAGAATTTATGACGAACAAATTAATAGCATTAGATTTAGACGGCACAACATTGAATGATCAATCTCAAATCGATCCATTGACCATCAAAGTGTTGCGTCAATTAGATAGACTCGGTCACCGCATCATCATTGTAACAGGCCGACCTTACAGAAACTCAAAACATTTATACGACCAAGTTGGTTTAAAAAATCCAATGGTCAATTTTAACGGTGCCCTATGCCATGATCCCAATAATTTAAATTGGGATGGCACTTACCACGTTGGCATCAGCAAATCCATTGCTCTTGATGTCGCAACTCACAGAGAAGCTTTAAATAGCTATCTAATCATTGCTGAAGCAAAATACAATATCTTTGCGACATCCCAAAAACTACCTACAAACGAGTTTTTCCCAGAACCTAGCATCACACCACTACTTTTGAACTCAACGAGTCTCCTTGAAGACCCAACTGCTTTAACGATTTTCACAAGTGAAGAAGATCAAGAGAGCACTAGCACAGAGATCATCAAACAATACGGTGAAACAGTAGATGTTAGAACTTGGGGTGGCAAAATGCCTTGCTTGGAAGTTGTTTCTTCTGGGGTTAACAAAGGCCGTGCTCTAAAACATTTAGCCGACTACTACAAAATTGATATGAAAGATACCATGGCATTCGGAGATGAATTCAACGACACAGAAATGCTTCACGAAGCAGGACGTGGCGTAGCTATGGCTAATGGCCAATCAGCAGTGAAAGCTATTGCTGATGATATTACCAATGAGACAAACGATCAAAATGGATTAGCAAATTATCTCATGGAATACTTTAGCCTGAGCATTTAAAGATGACGATTCAAGCCTTGTGACAATCTAGTTTTAACGATCTAGTTTTAACAATTTAGTTTGGAATATTTTTAGTATTTAAAGGTTAAAAAAGGACTTGCCGAGGCAAGTCCTTTTTCGTCTGGATTACAAATACATTTATTTCAATCTCCACACTATAATCATACCACGATTCTTATTGAGTTCTCTGATATTTCAAAACTCAACTAATTCAAACTCGCCAAAAAATCGATCAATGCTTCCTGTGCTTTTTTGGCAATATTCGTACCATACACTAAAATTTCATATAAATCTTGGACATTAGTCGTCGTCCGCCCTAGTGTCTTCATGAATATCTCTCCATCGTTTCCTAGAATGAGAGTGTAATAACCAGTATCCACTATATTCAATTCATTTAGCTTTTCTAAAACAGCTTCTTTTTGCTCATAACTCTTTAAACATGCCAATTCATTGAACATGATTTGGTAGTCACATACATCTGGTTTATTCTCAAGAACGACACCAAATCCCAGTGGTGAACGTCCTGCTATATCAAACGTCCCATCATAAGCAATATTCCCATCACTCAATGTCCTTGGTTTCAGTGGCACTGTCTTATCTTTTAATACCTTCTCAAATGCAGCTGTAATATTAGTAGACAAACTATCCCTCTTCCCTAACTTATTCTAACTATATCTCATTGTAGCATATTATAACAAAGGTTGTTCAATAAGCGGGTAGCTTCGAGCCGTAAGGAACTTAATCTGAAAATAAGCTGTTAAATTTTCAAGATAAAGTGACTTATGGATGAAGAAGTTGCTTATTGAACACCGTTTAAAGGGTTGTTCATGGAGTGGTCAGCTTCGAGATATAAGATGAGCTTGCTGAGAATTTTTAATTCTCAAGTGAGATCAACTTATATACGAAGAAGCTACTCCAGGAACACTGACAAAGAGGTTGTTCAATAAGCGGGGAGCTTCGAGCCGTAAGGAACTTTATCTGAAAAAGATTTTTATTCGTATAAACTACTATTCTTGAAAACTGTATGCTCCTATAAAAAAATAATGGCATCCAAAGTAGGATGTCATTATTTTATCCATTTAAGCAATCTATCAGTCAGTCCGCCTTATACCAATTTCACATCACCATAAGGTATATTTAGCTTTGTCAAAATCATAGTGGTCATCTAATAGTTTTTGGTTGTCATTTAATTGCGAATAATTAGCTGATCCACGTTTAAACAAAATTGTCATTGCAAGGTATAGAAGCGATATTAACACAACAATACCAATTATTAAGAACATCATAGCTTGTACCCATGTCCCATTTCCTAATCCATTTGAAATCGATTGACGCAAGCCATTGATTGTATATGTCATTGGCATAAATGGATGCAGTACATTGTAGAAATGACCTGTGATTTCCATCGGGAATACACCACCAGAAGCTCCTAGTTGAAGAACTAGTAAGATGATGGAAATAAACCGTCCAGGGTTATCAAAGCTCATCGCTAAGACCATCGTCATATACATGAAGAACCAGGCAGTCGCAAGCAAAGTCAGATAGTATTGAACTGGATTAACAACTGTTAGACCTATTAATTGCATCACTCCACCAATAATCATTGCCATCGCAGTAGCTGTTATTGCTGCCACAACAAATTTACTAAAGAACCATTTTGTTGCTGTCGCATTTTTACGATCAGCAATTTTACGGATTGGATAAGCAAAATTGAATAGAATCGAACCTACGAATAAGGAAACACTCATGAAATAAGGTGCTAAAGCATGTCCATAGTTTGGCACGTTACTATATTGACTCTTGATTGTTTCATCAGGATTTGCCACCATCGATGCATTCTTATCTGTTAGCTTCATACTGGTAACATCTTCTGCACCGCTCGTTAAGCTAGTTGCTAAGTCTGTCGTCCCGTCTGCTAATGTTTTTGACCCTGTATCTAATTGACGGACACCAGAGGCTAAAGCTGGTACTTGTTCTCCTAATTGGTTCAACCCATTATTTAGTTGTGTAGCGCCACTTGTTAATTGATTACTAGAGTTATTTAATTGATTTGTCCCACTTGCAAGTGTTTGTGAGCCGTTTTCAAGTTGTGAAACACCACTTACTAATTGTGGTGCACTTTGCGCAAGTTGATTCGTACCTGCTACTAATTGATTGGCGCCCGGTACTAATTTCGTATTAAGCGCTTCTTTTACTGCGCCCATACCAGTCAGTACTGTTTCCAATTGTTTTAGCTCAGCGATATTTCCAGACATGCTAGCAACTTGGCTCTTAAGACCCTTCAGGGTGTTGATTTGATCTTGCGAAATATCAGGAATTTTAGTTCCAGCCATGGCTTTTAAAGTGCCTCCAGCATTTTCTAAATGTCCTTTGACGTCGCTGCCAATGGTGTCATTATTAGCTGCTACTTCTTGAGCAATAGCATTGGCAACTGCATCAGGATCAATGTCAGCACTAATCCCGTTGACTTGATCCGTCAAGTTCTTAGCTTGATCAGCATCTATGCCACTGTTATTGATGATATTTAAGACTTGTTGCTTATACTCTGCATTGGCTTCAGCATTGGCTTTCACAGCCGCTGTTGCACCAGCGTTAGCAGCAATGGAGGTTGTCGTTTGGATAGCATCAGGCATAGCATCTCCAGCAGCTTTTATGTCAGTACCTACTGATTCCAAGCCCGTTTTTAAGGCGGCAACTTCTCCTGTTATATTTCCTAATTGATCTAATTGGCTGTCAGGAATGCTATTGACAACACTGGCCATTTGCTCAAGTCCTGATGCACTTTGATCAAGTCTATTAGCTAATCCAGCATAATCTTCTGCAGGGATGTTATTGTTCATCTCTGCTAGCCCATCACGCAATTGGGTCGTTCCGGCATTCAGATTTTGAGCACTACTGCCTAACACGCTGACTTTATCAGCTAATTGAGTCAATCCACCGTTTAATTGTTGTGCACCAGCATTGACACCGCTAACACCAGTCGTATATTGTGAGACGCCTTCTGAGAGTTGACCTGAACCAGATGTTAATTGATTGACACCATTGGCTAGTGTTGGTATTTTCCCATCGAGTTCAGTCAATCCTGAATTCAACTTCTTTGAACCATCATCCAATTGAGAAGCACCGTCAGCAGCTTGCTCCATCCCACTACCAATTTTTTGAATCGAAGCAAAAATAGCAGTTGTATAGGCTTTAGTAACACTTTCTCCGACTTCTGCCTTTAATTGTTTGACCGCACTATCACCAATGATCTCACTGATAAAGTTTGCTCCTGGATTAGTTTCATACGTCAGATCCATTTTTTCAGGATCAGCATCCAGTACTGTAGCCGCATTTTTAGAAAAGTCTTCAGGTATCGTGACTACCATATAATAGTCGTGCTTCTTCAGCCCATCTTTTGCGGTTTGACCATCAACAAATTGCCAATTTAGTTTATCGTTATTCTCTAAATTGTCTATAACCTCTTTACCAACGTTCAACTCTTGGTCATTGAAAGAGACAGATTGATCATTATTAACGACAGCAACTGGCAATTGACTTGTATTGCCATATGGGTCCCATACAGATTTTAAGAAGACACCAGCATACAAAATAGGAACGATGCTGATAGCAAGCAAAGTTGCCACCAACATCTTATTATGCCAGATTTTTAAAAATTCTTTCTTGATCATTTCAACGTCCACTCCTTAAAATTTTACTCAACAATAATTCACGAGATGATGACACCTGATTCCAATCTATCTCATGATAGTCTTCATTGCCTAAGACTCTAGTGATGATATCTTCTATAGAGATTTTTCTGAGATAATTGCACCACTGCTCATCAGCTTCGTTAAAGATTTCCTTCAACGTTTCATCAGCTTCTTTGACGGTTTGCTTATTTCCATCATTGAACACTCGGTCTAATAATTTTTCATTTCTAAACATTTGGACGGGCCCTTCAACGGCCTCCACAACATCTAAACAACTGATATCTTTTGCATCTTTAGCTAAACAAAAACCCCCGTTTTGACCCGATACAGAAGCTACTAGACCCGCTTTGACAAGCTTTCTGATAATCTTCTGTCCATAAGTTAATGATGTCCTTAGCCGTGTGTGTATGGTACTAGAAGCAATCGGAACGCCCTTGACTTGAGTAGCTAATATTGCCATGGCTCCAACACTCTGTTCAAAACTTTTCGTTAATTTCATGATCTCACCTCTCAATTAGAGATATTTAGTATCCATTATGGATATTTTTTATCTATAATCAGTAGTCTACTCTTTTCTCAAAAAAATACAAGACATTTGGTCTTATTTTTAAAAATTCAACAGATATTTTCTGTTTATAAAAATCCACTTACTTTTACGTTATAAAGTCTCTTTCTTATTGAAATAAAACACTTTTATTTCCCATTTTTCAATTCAATTGTTCTATAATAGGTTGGTCAACTTAAAAGAATGGAGTGTCAGTAGTGAGGTTTAAACATTCCCAGATCCCAGATCCAAGTTGGGACGGTAAACTATTTTCAAAAGAACAATTAAAACGTCTAGTCATCCCTTTGATGGTCGAACAAACACTGGCAATGACAGTCGGTTTATTTGATACATTGATTGTTTCTTCCGTTGGAGAAACAGCTGTATCTGCTGTGTCTTTGGTCGACAGTATTAATTTTTTATTGATTACCTTGTTTGCTGCTTTAGGTGCTGGTGGAGCAATTGTCGTTGGACAATATATTGGGGCGCAAAAACATGAAGAGGCTCGTCATGCAGCAAAACAGTTGTTATTAATCGTTACGCTATTATCGATCGGTATGATGATCCTTTTCTTAACATTTAATCATGCTATTCTTCGTTTCATTTTCGGTAATATTGATTCAGCAATTATGGAAAATGCCCAAGTTTATTTCTTTACAACTTCTCTGTCCTTACCATTTTTAGCCGTTTTCAATGTTTGTGCTGCCTTATTCCGAATCATGGGCAATTCTGCTGTGCCTATGGTGAATGCTATTGTCATCAATATTGTTAACATAGCAGCGAACATCCTCTTTATTTTTGGATTTGATATGGGTGTTTTAGGTTCAGCCTCAGCGACATCAATTGCTCGTATCGTTGGTGCCGTCATTATTCTAATCATGCTCAGAAACCCAAAAATGATTGTTTATATCCGGTCATACAATTTCAAAGAATTTGATGGTGTGATGATCAAACGCATCTTAAAACTTGGGATTCCAAATGGGTTAGAGAGTAGTATCTTTCAAATCGGTAAGATTATCATGTCTAGCTTGGTCGCTACTTTTACAACGTCAGCTATTGCTGCCCATGCGGTTGGAAATAGCTTAACTAGTGTTGGGATTGTTCCGGCCCAAGCGATGAGTTTGGCCATTACAACTGTGGTTTCTCAATGTGTTGGTGCAAGAGATTATGAGCAAGCTGAGTTTTATACGCGCTATCTAATCAAAAAAGCTTATATTTATCTTTGGATTTTAAATATTTTGATGTTGCTTATACTAAACCCGGCCTTATCACTCTACGGACTATCACCAGAAGGATTCAGTATTGCTTATGAAATAATGGTAATCCACGGAGTTGGTGCAATGATTATGTGGCCACTCTCGTTTAGCTTGCCAAATACGTTTAGGGCATCTGGGGATGTCGTTTCTCCAATGATTTTTTCCATATTCTCGATGTTAGTCGTTCGGATTGGTTTCAGTTTCATCTTAGTCTATGTCTTTAATATGGGAGTCGTTAGTGTCTGGTGGGCTATGATGGCTGATTGGGCTGTAAGAAGCATCTTCTTTACACACCACTATAAGCACAAAAAATGGCAACGTTATGCACCAGCTAGTGACTATAATTAGAGTTTTTTTCAATTCTAACACTTATCGAGCAGCTAAAGAACAATCATAGAGCAACCATAAAACAGCTATAGAGCAAAAAAAAGCAGGTATCGTATGTTTTTAAACAAACAGCGATACTTGCTTTTTCTCATTGCTTTTTTCATTATTAAGAAATTCCCTATACAGTGCCAAACACTGAAACTCACTCTAAAATAAAGAAGCTGTGAACTCTTTAGTCATATCATAACATTTCTGCGCCAATGGATCGGTAAAGTGAAATTGATACTTGTGAGTTACCTCTTTGTCGCTATCGTTAAAAAATAAGGAGGTCACAGGCACATTCAATTCCTTAAGTCGATCAACCAAGGTCAGACCTTGTTCTTGAAAAGAGTAACTATTGCCATCTGTGACGAAAGTCGGCGGAAATTTGTCTGTGATATAATCAACCACTGACGCTTGCTTGATTGCCTGACTGTCCTGCCAGTTCTTTTGACCAGTCAAAGACCAACCAACTGTATTAACAAAGAATTTAGTGAAGCGATCATCACTTTTTTGACCCAAAACTTCTTTTAAATCATAGAGGCCACAGTATAGAACTGCACCCTTGATTTGCTCAGGATCGAGAATCTGTCCGAGATTAAATTCTGAAAGATAGGTAGATTTTGTTTGCGTGGCCACGAACTGTGCAGCAATTTGAGCCCCTGCTGAGTTACCACCGTGTAAGCAAAACAAAACAGGATGTTTTTCGTTCTTTTCACCTTTTGGCTAGAATATATCTACGGTATTCTCACTGTAATCAGAAGGATAGCTAACATCTCTATCCACTGAAACTTTTGAGATAGTCCTGCCATATCTTTCCTTATCAGTAACAACATCCCCCGAAAATGCCCTCTGTATAATCAAAACCCCTGGTAAAGGTGAGACTTGAAAAGCGATATAGACAATCGCTACAATAGCAACTAATACTCCAACGACCCATAAGATAACTTTTTTTACCATGTCTTCTACCCCAAACGATACTTATTTAATAACAATAGCACTCAAATTTCTAAATCCAACCAAGCACTTAATCATTTTATTATGACATATTGCACTCACTTGTTCTATCAGAATTTATAGATAAAGTCCATATAATTGTGTAAAAGATAAAGAGCCATGTAAACGCCCTTTTTACGGTACAATGTTTTTAACGACAAAAACATACCTAGGAGGACTTTACATGACCCAAGTACATTTTACACTGAATAG
>NZ_ATXL01000064.1 GCF_000421665.1 Bavariicoccus seileri WCC 4188
GTCTTCGAGCGCCTACGGCGATCCAGTCAATGGATTTAAATCAGTCATCACGTTAATTTTTTGAATCAATCGTCTACAAGGGAGAAGTATGCCTTCAAACAAACAAGAGAATCGTAAGAAGGTTCATTTAGTTAAAATCTACTCCGAGAACGCACTATTTTGTAGAAAAATTCCCAATTTTTCCAAGAACGATTAATTTATTCAAGAAACCAGCTTAAATTATAGAGCTATGAATTATTCAGGTATAAGGATAGCTTGCTTCACAAGCTTATAAAGAATTTAAAAAAATCAAAAACGTTCGCAAAGGTCTGTGCCTCGACTTACGCTCGACTGATCGAACCATTGCATGAGCTGGAAGCTAAATAACCAGCTCTATTTTCAATTTTAGCGTACAAGCTTATAAGAATAGGACCCTTAAACAAATTGAAGTGTCTCTATGGTCTTTTTTAGTAGTTTTAAATGGATTTTAAATCCCTATCACATATAAAAAAGTCATTTCAATTGAGTTCGTCCCTTACGTAATCGAAAACCTCTTTTTTACCAGAGATTAAAGTAATTCAGCAGCCACATGAGCGCCACCACAACAATACCGGTAGGCACACTGGCGTATAAATTGGTTAAAACTGTTCTAAAGGTTAGTCTTTGATTGGTTCGCTTGATTTCAGCGTTTAACTGGTTAAAGACTTGGTCCATCGTTTTGGTTATGGTCTGGTTGATCTCGCTTAACTGTTGGTTGTTCTGACTCATTTCGCTCTGAATCTTCGCGATTTCGGTCTTGTTTTGCTCTAAAAGGTCGTTCAAGATCGTTTTCAGGCGTTTCAAGGATTCGATTGACTGCTTTTGAGCTGTCTCGTTGAAGTCGGTTTGTGTGGTCTCTAAGTTTTTTAAGCTGCTGTTGAAGGTGTTCAGGACGGAGTTCGTCACTTCTTGAATCTCTTGTAAATTGTTCTCCAGATTGGCTTTCTCCAAGCTTTTCTGTTGCAGCGTCGCTCCGCTGTAATTCCGGATCTCGGTCAATACTTGAATCAGTTGCTGCAGGTCTTGGCTCGTTGCTTCCTGATTGTCCGGTTGCGGAATCTCTGCTTTCTGTTGGTTCAATGTGTCTTTCAAAGCCATTAAAAATCGTCTCCTTTTCATAATCACTGCCTAACTTGCTCACTCTCACCTTTTTATTGGCATTTAAATGGGTGTAGGTGATTGTTTTCCCTCTCAGTTTAACATCTACCCCATTTTCGTTTAAAAGCTCTGAGAAACTCTTAAAACCGCCTGTACGACCCCTCGCCTGATCTACTACTTCTCTGATTTCGTCTTTCCAACTGCTTTTGCCTTTTTCTAATAATGATTTTTCAGCGGTGGTATAACGGACATTAGCCGGTGCTTCGGGAATCGTTAAACCATGTTCCAGGCAAATTTGATCGTTCGCGTCTTTCATTTCTTGAATGGCTTTGTGGCCATGGGCTTGAAATTTTAAACCAGTATCCATATTGACGCTATTAATCACTAAATGATTATGAATATGATCTTTATCGGTATGCGTATAAATGGCTACTTGGTGACCGGCAGCGACTTTTTCGGCTAATTGATAACCTAATGCATTGGCTTGCTCCGGAGTGACCTCACCGGGCTTAAATGACTGAATCAAGGTATGCGCTTGGACTTTATCGTCCTTGCCATAAATCATACGGGTAGCTTTCATTTGGGTTTTCGCGTAATTGACGTCGCAATTGAAGCCGCTTTTGACCGTTGAGCGCGGTTCAGCGTAGTTAATGCAGCGTGAACAACTGGTGCTGCGCGCTAATTTAATTGTTGCCATATCTGATTCAGCTCCTTTTGCATCTTTTGCAATTCAGCCGTTAGGTTGACGGCTAAATTCGAATCTAATTCGGTTGCGTTCGTTGCTCGTGCCATCTGATTGACATTGTTCCCAATCGCACGTAATTGCTTGGCAATCTCCACGGCTCCTGGTCGGTCAATTTTCGGCGTGACGAGCTTAGCCCCTTGTGCCTTGCTTTTTACAAAAGCCGGCACACTCATTTGAAAAATTTCAGCGGAGCGCTTCATCTTTTCAAATTCGGATTCGCTCACTCGAAAGCTAATTTGTTTCGGCTCTTTTCGCTTCGGTTTGGCCTCCGCAAAAGGGGCCTCAAAAATCTCTCGTTCGCTCACTAGTCCCACCCCCTGTTTTTCTTCTCTGTCGTTCAGAAAG
Source organism: Bavariicoccus seileri WCC 4188 (assembly GCF_000421665.1). GTDB lineage: Bacteria > Bacillota > Bacilli > Lactobacillales > Aerococcaceae > Bavariicoccus > Bavariicoccus seileri. Next base: position 2,207 of record NZ_ATXL01000064.1, read on the forward strand.
GAGCATAACACTAAGGCGCACTTGGCTGTTAGTGTTATGCTCCTTTAAGGGGTTTGGCAAGCTCTATGTTTGCGTAGGAAAAAATGGCCCTTTATGCACTGTCTTTTTTCGGTAGTTGTCCGAAAAAAGACAAGCTCATTACATAAAAAAAGATAGAAATTCACTTTTAAAAAAGTGAATTTCTATCTTTCGTAGTGCGTCCAAGCCGACCAAATAATGACTTCTTTTGCGTCATTATCAACCGAGTAAACCACTCGGTGTTGAATATTTAATCGTCGGGAATAGTTATCTTTTAAATTTCCGACTAGCTTCTCATAAGGCGGTGGATTTTGAAACGGGTTCTCTTTTAAAATTTCCATTATATCTTTAAATTTTTGCTCTAAATGAGCCGATTTTAAATTTTTAAGGTCTTTCATTGTTGATTTTGCTAACTTTATAGAGTATCCCAATCGATATCCTCCAATGCAACAAACTCATTTTCTTGTTCACGCTGGCGGATCACATCTGCTACGCCAGCAGATTGAAGGTATAATGTTTCTTGAATTGCGTCCCAGTCTTTTTTACTGACCATAACGGCTTCACTTTCTTCGTTTTTGCCAGAGATATAAATGGGTTCGTTAGTTTTATTGACGTCTTTCAATAGTTGATAAAAGACTTTTCTAGCTTGGCTAGGGTTTACGATAGACATAAGCTATTCCTCCCTTTAACATCTTTCTTACTATTGTAACGTACTTGTCTAAGTACGTCAAAGATGTTGTGAATGCATGAAATTGCTTAGAATCATGTATTGCAAAATAAGAGATTAATTTGACAAACCGTCATAAAAATAAAAACCAGTCAAAACTAATAATAATATAGGTATTCCATAAGCTAAAACTCCTATTAATCGATCTACTAAAAATAAAAAAAAATTCTTTTCAATTTTTATTTATGGTATGACATAAATAAAGTAAAGTTATTCGTCTAGGTTAATCTTATTAATACTCTTTCTCACTAGTGTTGCATGCAACACTAGTGAGAAAGAGCATTAAATATACTGCAAGGCAAGACATTTGGTAATTGAAGAATAACAAGCAAAAAAATAGCAGTCAGGTCTCTTGACAAAGTATAGTTGCTATTCTTTTTTTAGGCCCTACTTTAATGAAATTTTTGTTTGGAGGGAACGATTTCATTCCTTTGATTATTTCAGTTGAATTTAATAGAGAAGCCTGGCGTCTATTAAGAAATACTTTTCTTGATGAGCGTCAATTTTTTTAACGGAAATCTATCCTATACTAAATTCAGTAAAGAAAAAGGAGGCATCAAAGGAAGCTATTTTAAACAAACCAAAATTATAGGAGGAATAGATCATGACTGAAAATAAAGCTTCTCAAGAAAGAACACCCCAAGAAAGATTGCAAGAAGAACAAGAACACAAGGAACATGTTCATCATACGAAAATTAATGCAGCGGCCATTGCGGATCATCTTTTAGGCAACATGCATACATTACATGTGAAACTGCACCAATATCACTGGTATGTAAAAGGAGCCAATTTCTTTACGTTGCATGAAAAATTTGAAGAGTTGTATAACGAAAATGAAAAATGGTTCGACAAACTTGCGGAGCGTCTAATTACTTCTGGGCATAAACCTGCTTCGACAACGGTTGAATTTGAAAAGTATTCGATGCTTTCGGAAGATGCAGTTAATAAATACGCTAAAGCAGAAGACATGGTTGAAAATATTATCGAGGACTTCAGAAGCACTCGTGACCTAACTATTCGCGCGATTCGTTTAGCTCAAGACGAGGGTGACGATGCTTTAGAAGATACACTGATTGCTTTTAAAAATGACTTAGATAAAAACATTTGGATGCTGCAAGCGTTCATTGGCAAAGAGGCATTGGAAGACGACGATGCGTTTGATGAGGATGAAGATTAAGGTAAAAGTAGAAGCTGATTTAGGGATTGGAATTCTTTCCAGTCCTTTTTCTATTTTCTTGATGTGCATCAATTTTTTTGTAGTAAGAGACTTATATAATAAAAGCAGCGAATATAAACAAAATAAATAAAGGGGGAGAATGAATTGACTAAACATACCCATCATGAAATTGGTGACCACTCAGCTTGTATCCGCTTAGTCCCGATATTCAATCATTTGGAGGAAAGCTCGATGGATCGCATCGCTGGAAAAGCTCACACGAAGCACTATCAAAAAGGGGAGTTTCTGTTTCGCTCGCAAGAAAAAGATGATGCCTTGTATATTGTGAATCGCGGAAAAGTCCGCATCTATCGCTTGTCTGATTCTGGTAAAGAGCAACTAGTGCGTATTTTGAATCCGGGTGACTTTACGGGAGAATGGACGTTGTTCAATCCTGATGCTGTGCACGAGGAATACGCAGAAGCTACTCGAGATACGTCTGTCTGCATGATTCAACAACATGATGTACAAGAGTTTCTAAAAGAGTATCCTGCAATTTCGTTAAAACTGCTAGGAGAGATGTCGCAGCGGTTAGAAAAATCCGCACGTCAAACCGCACAAGTAGCCATGGAGAGTGTCATTACCCGTTTAGTTTTGTTTTTGGCAGAAAATGTGGAACCTGAAATGGGCAACTCTCCCACCATCACCCTGCCGATGGCAAAAAAGGACATTGCTTCCTATTTAGGAACGACACCTGAGACCATCAGTCGCAAATTTGGAGAATTGGAGGACGAGGGATTGATTCAACAGCTGTCTGGGAAAAGGATCAAGATTCAGGATTTAGATGATTTATTGCTTTACAGCGAATAATCGGACACACTTTTTTCTACACGTTGGTGTTCTGTCGCTCTTCATTAACAACGGGACAGAACTCAGTGCTTTTGCGTCAAGAAGAAGTCGCTTTGAGTTACGTTTTGTGGTACTCAGTGGGTCGGTTCTTCATTGAAGGTATGCGAACGGACAGTTTATGGATTGGCGAGTGGATCCGCGTTTCGCGAGCCTTGTCTCTGGCCCTGTTTATTGGCGCGATTATAGTATGGTTTATACGCAGACAAGATTATCCACCAATTTCTTATTATTCTGATGGCAATAAGGGGCAGAAAAAGACTATTAAGATGGTGAATTGAGCAAAAAAATAAAAAGAAGTGCAAAACTTGATATGCGTCAATTTTCGTTTGCTAAAAGTGAGCTATACTACAGTTGTAAAGAGGAAAAGGCAGTGTTCATTAATCTGCTGCCGATAAAATAAAAACACATAAAGGAGATAGGAATTATGGAAAAAGCTATATTGCAATTAGAAACGTTGTCTTGTCCAAGTTGTATGCAAAAAATTGAAGGTGCCGTAAAATCAGTTAACGGTGTTGATAAAGACAGCATTAAAGTATTATTCAACTCCAGCAAAGTCAAAACCAATTTTGATTCAGCTGTCACTTCGATTGAAGAGATTCAAAAAGCTATCGAAAACGTAGGCTATCCGGTCCTTAAAGCAAAAGTCAAGGCCGCTTAACAGATTAAATGAACTAGGCAATTCTGGAAGAAAAGCTATTTTTCCGGGATTGCTTTTTTGTTGCAATCCGATTCGAGGTGCTTAGAAACGATAAAAGAGAACTTTCTAAACTTGATAGCCGTCAATTTTTATTCGATAAAAAGAGGGTATCGTTATAACTGTAAAGAGGAACAAGTGTCATTGAGGCTGTTAGATCAAAAAAATAGTGAAAAGGGACACGTATTTTTTCAAAACTTGATGTCAGTCAATTAATTACTTAGGCAATTATCTTATACTGTGTTTATCAATAAAAGAGAAATTAAATTTGGAGGGAAAAAGCATGCAACAATATATATTAAGCAAGAAAAATGTTATCACCGTCATCAGTGGATTGTTAATCGCACTCGGTTTCTTCAGTCACTTTGTTTTAGAAAACGTAGGACTTTCAGAGTGGTCTTTGATCATCGCCTCTGTCTTTGGGATTACGCCAATTGCCATTCAAGCGTTTCAAGCAATGAAAGTCAAAGTCATCAGTATTGATGCCTTAGTCAGTATTGCAGCGATTGGTGCGCTTTTTATTCAAAATTATGAAGAATCGGCTATTGTCACGTTCTTATTCTTATTCGGACACTACTTGGAACAACGAACGTTGAACCAAACGCGATCTGCTATCAAAGAATTGACTGAAATGGCACCCGAAAGCGCCTTGAAACAAATGGATAATGGCGAATTTGAAGAAGTAGAAGTGGATGATGTAGATGAAGGGGATATCTTGCTCGTTAAAACGGGTGCGAAAGTTCCAGTAGATGGTACAGTCCTTACGGGTGAAGGGCATATCAATGAAGCTAGCATTACAGGTGAAGCTGTTCCGGTCAACAAGCTAGCTGATGCAGAAGTTTTTGCAGGAACCATTTTAGAAAACGGAACGATTCAAATCAGAGCTGACCGAGTTGGTGAGGACACCACATTTGGAAAAATTATTGAACTCGTGGAAGAAGCACAAGATTCTAAATCCGAAGCGGAACGGTTCATTGATCGCTTTTCTAAATACTACACACCAGCTGTCTTGGTTCTGGCAATTGTTGTATGGGCGTTCAGTCAAAATATTGAGTTAGCAATCACCATCTTGGTTCTAGGTTGCCCAGGCGCATTAGTTATCGGAGTGCCTGTCTCAAACGTTGCCGGTATTGGGAATGGTGCTCGTAACGGTGTTCTTTTAAAAGGGAGTGAAGTCATTCAAGACTTCAGCAATGTGGATACAATTGTATTTGATAAGACAGGTACTTTAACTGTCGGAAACCCAACCGTTGCAGCGACTGAACTGTATGAAAAAGATTCTGCTGAAACGCTTGGCTATCTGGCCAGTGTGGAACGGGAATCAGATCATCCATTAGCAAAAGCGGTCTTAAATCAAATTGGAGAAACAAACTTTTATCCTGTTGAAGGAACTGAAGTCGTGAAAGGCGGCGGAATCGTTTCAAGTGTAGCTGGACATAGAGTGGCTGTTGGGAATGTGGCCTTGATGGAAAAAGAAAATGTCACTCTCAGCAAAAAAGTGCAAAAAGATGTCAAACGGTTTGAACAACAAGGGAACTCTCTCGTTTTGACAGCGGTCGACGGTGAATTAAAAGTACTGATGGGCATTCGCGATCAAGTCCGTCCGGGTGTGAAAGCTAATTTGCAGGAATTAAAAGACTTGGGCGTGAAAAATCTAGTCGTTCTTTCAGGAGATAACCAAGGAACCGTTGATGTGGTCGCCGGCGAACTTGGTTTAACCGAAGCACACGGCCACATGTTGCCGGAAGACAAATCGGCTTATATCGGAAAACTTCAACAACGTGGTCAAATTGTAGCCTTTGTTGGAGATGGCGTTAACGATAGTCCGTCCTTAGCTTTAGCAGACATTGGCATCGCAATGGGAAGCGGAACGGACGTAGCGATTGAAACATCCGATGTCGTTTTAATGAACTCGGACTTCAGCAACTTGCCTCACGCATTAGGATTAGTAAAAGCCACCGCAAATAATATGAAACAAAATATCGCGATTTCAATTGGAGTAGTGTTGGTCTTGTTGACCAGTGTCTTCTTCAGCGAATGGATGAATATGTCTATCGGAATGTTGGTTCATGAAGGTAGTATCTTGGTGGTAATTTTCAATGGCATGAGATTAATAAAGTATAAGTTGAAAGGTCGAAAAGAACAAAAAGAAGTATCAGCACCTGCAGAGAAAGTAAAAATATCTTAAGAATAAATTAGAAGAGGCTGAGACAATAGTCCATCCTTGAAATGACAAAAGCGGAAACTCAGATTTTTAAATCTGGGATTTTCCGCTTTTTTGAGTTCTTGAAAAAAAATAAGAGTATAGAGTACCTAGATAATTCATAGTTTTATGAGTTTGCGCTCTAAAACCGTATTTCTTCAACATTTGTAAAGAGTTTCTTTTTTCACCCATTTGGTGCGTGAAAAAAGAACACCTTTCTGTTAATGTAAATTTGACGAAAATACAAAACAGAGGTGTTCTATATGTCAAATTTACGCGATAATCGACTAAGTTTCAATAAAAATGTTCAAATTTCCTCAAAAAGTGAAAAGCTATCTTCCCATGGCGGATTGATTTTGGTTCGTGAGTTCCTCGAAAAAATTCAGTTTAATAAATTAGTGAAGAAAAATGTGCATTTTGAAGACAAG
>NZ_ATXL01000065.1 GCF_000421665.1 Bavariicoccus seileri WCC 4188
GATCGTCTTAAAAGCACCTATTCAACAAGACCAAATCATTGCGTTGTTGGAAGCTTCAACTGCTGAAAATGCTACATTTACATTTAAAGAAAAGAAAGGTCTGAACCTTTATTTTGATGTAACAGGTGTAGACGCAGCAAAAGGGGCTAAGCTTGCCAAGCAAATCGTTAAAGCAGAGCCTTGGGGGGCTGTTCTTTATTTTCAAGCGGAGCCTGTCAATGAGTAAGAAATAACAACAGTTATAAGAAATAACAACAGTTATAAGAAATAACAACAGTTATAAGAAATAACAACAGTTATAAGAAATAGCAACAGTCAATAGTAATCAGATGAAGGAAGGACGCTTATATGACGAAAAATGGGTTATTTTTAATTAGTATTGGACTCCTAGTGTTTCTTTTTAGTGTGGATCGAACGACCTACTCTTATAACTGGACATTGATAACCCTCGCAGGCCTCCTGATCTTATGCGGTGTCATTTTGCTTGTCATTGGGAGTAAAAAGGCTAAAAATACTCCTAATCAAACAAGTCAAGAGGATGGCGTAAAGCAAGTAAAGCAAAAAGTAAGTAAAAGAAACAAATCAAACTAATGAGTGATCGTAGGTAACGACACTTACAGTCTGGTTTAAAAGTGAAAGTAGGGAGTTTAATTGGAGTTGACACAATCGCTCAGTATATCGGCTAAACAGCTATACCATGTATTGATCACTTCAACTTTAGCCGATATCAAACAGCAAACGGGACAAGAGCTTTCGCCTAAGGATTTGAAGGGTTACTCATTTGAAAAATCATTTCAAGGTCAAGGCAAAGCCTTGTTTAAAGTTCTTAAAGTCGAACCTGATACTTGTTATCGATATGAGTTAAAATCAACAAGAAATACTTATACAGTCAGCTATGAGATTAAAAAGATTGATGAAAAAAGTTGCCGATTGCATTATAGTGAAAAGATGGAATCAGTCGGTTTTCTACAATCCATGAATGATATGATTGTTGGAACCTTGATGTCTCCTTTTAAAAAGAAACGATTCAAGAAAATGCTCACATCGATCGAGGAAAATGTTGGAAAGAGTTAGCCCTATAAAAAAGCTTGTCACCATTCTATAAAGGTGTTACAAGCTTTTTTGTGTTGCTGTAGATTTTAAGTTTTCTCAATTCTCTAATCTCAAAAAGGGTTACATCAGGTGTTATCTTTTTAAAACAGGTCAATTTTCCTTAAAAGTATCCAAAACTAGTGATTTTAGTGGAAAAACATTAGAAAAAAGACTCATTTCTGATAGAATGCCCATTGACATTAGAGTTTGGTTAGAATATATTAACGGTATACTTTTTTTAGCAATTATTAAGGGTGAAATATAAATGAAAAAAGGATTAGGTCTACTTGCAGGTGCCATGCTACTTTTGGCTGGATGTGCACCTGGTGGTGGAAATGGTGCTAGTGGTAATACTGAAAAAAATGGTGACACCATCAAAATCGGTGTCAATATGGAATTAAGTGGTGCTGTTTCAGCTTATGGTACTGCTGAAAAGACTGGGATTGATTTAGCAGTCAAGGAAATCAATGAGGACGGTGGAATCTTAGGAAAACAAGTTCAAATTGTTGAAAAAGATAACAAATCTGAAACAAGTGAGTCCTTTTCTGTTGCCCAAAGTTTAACTAACAATGATGATGTTGTGGCTATTATCGGTCCAGCAACTTCAGGTGCTGCTAAAGCAGCAACTCCTGCAGTCACTTCCGCAAAAGTGCCGATGATTACTCCTTCAGGGACGGATGATTCTTTAACCGTCAATAATGGAGCCGTTCAAGAATTTGTCTTTAGATCTTGTTATCAAGATAGCTATCAAGGAACGACATTAGCTACTTATGCACAAGATACACTTGAAAGTAAAAAGGCAGTTATTCTTGGAGATAAATCAAGTGATTATGGTAAAGGACTTACTAAAGCTTTCAAAGACACCTATAAGGGTGACATTGTTGCTGAAGAGTACTTTGTCGGAAAAGATACAGACTTCCAAGCTGTATTGACAAAAATCAAGAATTTAGACTTTGATGTTTTATTCATTCCTGGCTATTACACTGAAGCAGGTTTGATTGTTAAACAAGCACGGGAAATGGGAATCACACAACCGGTACTAGGGGCTGATGGTTTCGGAGATCCAGCTTTCGTATCAACAGCAGGTGCTGAAAATGCGACTGATGTTTACTACACAACTCACTATTCAGAACAAGCAGGGCAATCTGAAAAAGCGAAAGCTTTCGTTGAATCCTATCAAGCTGAATATGGGGAAAAACCTAGTACATTCGCGGCACTAGCTTACGATGCAGTTTATATGGTAAAAGCTGGTCTTGAAGAAGCTGACGCAGTCGATACGCAAAAATTGACGGATGCTTTAGCAGGTCTAACAGACTTTGAAGGTGTTACAGGAACGATGACAATTGACGAAAATCATAATGCTGAAAAATCAATTGTCATTGTCAAACTCGAAAATGGTGAAAATGCTTCTGAAGAAGTTATCGATCCTGAATAATCTGTTACAAAACTATCTGAAGCAAGGTGCTTGTTGCCTTGCTTTCGTTTTTTAGAAGGGAGTAGCTTATGGACCAAATTTTTCAACAATTGATCAATAGTATTTCATTAGGAAGCACCTACGCCCTAATGGCATTAGGATATACAATGGTATATGGTATCATTAAATTGATCAATTTCGCCCATGGGGATATCTATATGCTAGGAGCTTTCCTAGGCTATTATTTTATTGGTGTATTAAAACTTAATTTATTTGTAGCGATGATCTTATCGATGATTGTATGTGCGGTTGCTGGGGTAGTCGTAGAGTATTTGGCTTATCGGCCGCTTCGAAACTCTTCTCGTATAGCTGTATTGATCACTGCTATCGGGGTATCTTTTTTGATTGAGAATGTAATGATCTATTTCTTTTCGAGCAACGTTCGCAACTATCCTCCGGCTATGCAAAATGCTAAATACAGTATTTTCGGAGTTGCCTCTGTTACTAAGATCCAACTGACAATTATTTTCGTTTCAATCATTTTGATGTTATTGCTGCAATATGTCATCAAGTTCACGAAAATGGGGAAAGCTATGCGTGCTGTTAGTGTTGACCAAGATGCAGCTAAATTAATGGGAATCAATGTTGACAGAACTATTTCATTTACATTTGCTTTAGGTTCAGCATTGGCAGCTTCGGGTGGTATTCTTGTAGGGATCTACTATAATACGATCAATCCGTTGATGGGTGTCGTTCCGGGGCTAAAAGCCTTTATCGCTGCTGTTTTAGGTGGTATTGGCATTATACCAGGTGCTGCATTAGGTGGTTATGCGATAGGTATTATTGAAACACTAGTTAGTGCAACTGGTTATTCTGTTTTCAAAGAAGCCATCGTTTACCTTGTCTTGATCATTATTCTTCTCGTGAAACCTGCTGGATTACTCGGCAAAAACGTGAAAGAGAAGGTGTAATCAGCTATGAAAAGAAATTTTAAAGCGATTTTGTCGTGGGCTATTATTATAGTCATTGCTTACGCCGCCATCTTTTATCTTCAATGGTATGGTTACATCAATCCTTTTGTGATGACCACACTGGTTTTGATCGGCATCAACATTATGTTGGCCAGCGGATTAAACTTGATCATCGGATTTTCTGGACAATTCTCGTTAGGACATGCTGGTTTTATGGCGATAGGGTCTTATAGTACAGCAGTTGTCTTGTTAGGAATGCCAACTTATCTAGGCCTTGTATTAGGCTTATTATTAGGTATTGTTTTATCTGGACTTGTGGCACTTTTGGTTGGGATTCCAACACTACGGCTTAAAGGTGACTATCTTGCAATCGCTACATTAGGGATTTCGGAAATCATCCGTGTATTGATCGTCAATATGGATAGTATTACACAAGGGCCATCAGGGCTTTTTGGGATACCTAATTTAGTGACTTGGCCGATTGTTTTTGTGGCCACAGTGATTGTGGTTGTCTTTCTGTCTAATTTTATTAATAGTGCATCTGGTCGTGCAACCTTGTCTATCCGCGAAGACGAGATAGCTGCCGAAGCAATGGGGGTTAATACGACCAAATATAAAGTTATGGCTTTTGTGATTGGTGTGTGTACTGCAAGCTTAGCAGGCGGTTTATATGCTTCCTACTTACAAACGATCATGCCAGGAGATTTCAGTTTTATGAAATCAGTTGATATCTTGATTATCGTCGTTTTTGGTGGGCTAGGTAGTTTAACCGGGACAGTTATTTCTGCAACTGTACTAGGGATTATCAATATGTACTTGCAAAGTGTTGGAGATCTTCGGATGATTATCTACTCCTTAGCTTTGATCATCATTATGATCTTCCGTCCAAGTGGGTTGCTCGGTACTAAAGAATTATCATTGAAACGATTATTCCGTAAACGTGAGAGGAGTGACTCTCAGTGAGTATTTTAAAAGTAGAACAATTAACTAAGAATTTCGGTGGACTAGCGGCTGTGTCTGACGTGACGCTTGAGCTAAATGAAAATGAACTCGTGGGTCTGATTGGTCCAAACGGAGCAGGGAAAACAACACTGTTCAATTTGTTAACTGGTGTTTATGTACCAAGCGAAGGAACAATCACATTAACGGTTGATGGTAAAGAAACTAAATTGAATGGCTTAAAGACAGCTAAAATCGCAACACTCGGTTTGAGCCGAACCTTTCAAAATATAAGGCTTTTTAAAGAGTTAACAGTACTAGATAATGTCTTGATTGCTATGAACGGTAAAAATCCAGAGAATGTACTCTCAGCTGTGTTACGTTTCCCACCGTTTTATAAGACAGAAGATACTCTTAAGGAAAAAGCTATCGACTTACTACGACTGTTTGATTTGGACCATAAGACAGAACATCTTGCTAAGAACCTACCTTATGGTGAACAAAGGCGGCTTGAGATTGTAAGAGCCTTAGCGACACAACCTAAAATATTATTCTTGGACGAACCCGCTGCTGGGATGAATCCAAAAGAGACGGCAGAATTAACCAAGTTAATTCGACGTGTCAAAGAAGAATTTTCAATTACCATATTATTGATTGAACACGATATGTCTTTGGTTATGTCAGTATGTGAACGGTTATATGTGTTAGAGTATGGCCGCATGATTGCTCAAGGAACGCCAGAAGAAATCAAACATAATGATCGTGTTATAAAAGCTTATTTAGGGGAGGGTGCTTAACGATGACGATGCTAGACGTTTTAGATCTATCGATTTCATATGGTGCGATCGAAGCAGTCAAAGGAGTATCCTTCACAGTCAATGAAGGCGAGATTGTGACATTGATTGGTGCCAATGGTGCAGGTAAAACCTCGATTCTTAGAACAATATCGGGGTTGAATCGTCCTAAAAAGGGAGATATCAAATTTTTAGGTGAGTCGATTATCCATAAGAAACCGCAAAAAATTGTTTCCAGTGGTATCTCTCAAGTTCCAGAAGGTCGACATGTATTCGCTGGTTTGACAGTGTATGAAAATATAGAGATGGGTGCTTTTTTAAGAAAAGACAAGCAAGAATTCAAGAAATCTATCGAAACGGTGTACAATCATTTCCCTATTCTTAAAGAACGGAAAAATCAAGATGCGGCTACTTTATCAGGTGGTGAGCAACAAATGCTAGCGATGGGAAGGGCATTGATGTCTAAACCAAAGCTACTCTTGTTGGATGAGCCTTCCATGGGCTTAGCACCTATTTTCATCAAGGAAATCTTTAATATAATCGAAGCAATCAAAGAAGAAGGAACAACTGTCCTTTTGATTGAACAAAATGCTAATATGGCATTGTCGATTGCAGATCGTGGTTATGTGCTTGAAACCGGGAAAATAGTGATCGAGGGTACAGGTAAAGAATTGATGAAGAACTCAGAAGTTCAAAAAGCATATTTAGGAGGCTAGAACATGTTTGTCAAAGATTTTATGACCAAGGAACTTATAACTGTTCAAACAACACAACGTATTGGAGCTGCTGTTGATTTAATGAACCAAAACAAGATCCATCGGTTACCAGTTGTTGATACTAAAGAAAAATTGATTGGGTTAGTGACTGAGAGTGTCATAGCAGAATCTTCTCCGTCCAATGCAACGAGCTTAAGTGTCTTCGAAATGAATTATCTATTGAATAAAACAACTGTTGGTGATGTGATGATCACTAATGTTAAAACCATTGGGCCTAATGCCCTATTAGAAGATGCGGTAGATATGATGCGAAAAAATCATATCAATGTTTTACCTGTAGTAGATGGGGAGAAACTCGTTGGTATTATCACGAATAATGATATTTTCGATGCCTTTTTGGAAATTACTGGTTACAATTCTGATGGTGTGCGTGTGGCTATTCAGATCAAACAAGATCAAAAAGGTGTATTGGCACGCTTAACAAAAAAATTTTTTGAAGCACAGATTAATATCGTTCAAATCGTCGTTTACCGAGAAATCAAAGAGCAACCAATCGTAGTTGTTCAAGTTACTGGTCAGGATGCTGACGATGTTAGAGCATTGTTGACTGAAAATGATTTCGATGTCATGATGTCTTTGAATACCAGCTCTTCAGAAGAGTAATAACACCAACTATTATAGAACCAGCAAAGAATGGGTGCATAGTTAACCCATTCTTTTTTTATGGAGTGATTCAACAGTGAGATTGATAATGATACAATTAGAATGTTATCATAATTATTGTTTTTCCTTTACAGTGAGAAAATGTTAGTTATAATACGATTGTATTGCAAGAAAACTGTTGTTCATTTATTTTTTTGTGATAGCAGTGAACTAAACGATAATGAAGTTGAAAAGGACAAACACTATGATTAATAAGTTATACTTACATCGAATCGGTCATCGATTATCGGCGGCAATTATTTACGGAGTCTTGTCTGCTGTTGCTATGAACTATTTTTTAGGCCTGGAAATATATACTCCAATGGGGTAACGGGTATTTCGCAAATTATTACTGAACTTATTAGAAGGTCTACAGGGATTTCGATGTCAGTCGGGATTTGGATCTTTATTGTTAATATTCCACTGTTTTTTCTAGCCTGGTTTAAGATTGGAAAGCAGTTTACCATTTTTACCCTTGTGGCAGTTGCTTGTAACTCATTAGCTATTATTTTGATTCCTGAAAATACCATTATTACTGACCCTATTATCTGTGCCATCTTTGGTGGTGCCTTAAGTGGAGCAGGGGTAGGATTTGCCTTCAAGCAAGGAATATCATCAGGCGGAATGGATATCATCAGTTTCATTATCAAAAAGAAAACACAACGACGAATCGGTGGCATCATTATGCTCATCAATGGCGTTATTGTATTCATAGCTGGAGCATTTTTTGGTTGGCCAGCGATGTTTTATAGTGCTTTGTCAATTATTACTAATGGGCGCATGGTTGATTTTATTTTTACAAACCAAGTCAAAGCCCAAGTCTTGATTATTACGAGAGATCCTGAAGCAGTTTCTAAGGCAATTATTGATAACCTTCATCGAGGTGTTACTGTAATCAAAGGAGCTGAAGGAGGATATACGAAATCTACTGAAGCGGTACTGATTTCGGTGATAACGCGTTATGAACTTCCAATACTTGAAAAGGTGTTACATTCTGTTGATGCAAAATCATTTGCATCTGTCTCTTATGACTGCAAGATTATTGGTAATTTTAACGAGATGAAAAACGAGGCAACTGAATAATTTTTCTTTCCGTAAAAAAGTATAAGTGTTTCTTTGAACACCTCTTTAAATTTCTATTGGTATCTTTAGATATGTCTATGAATATTCCGACGATTGTGACAAATACGGTATGGCCCAATGCACAATAGAGAAACAAGCTATGACAAATAAGGCTCTATAATATTTGGTGTTGTTGCTTGAAAAAGTAGCGACACCAATTTTTTTATGCAAAAAGACATTTGGTTGTCCTATAATTAAATCGCTAAACCAAATCATAGGAGGCTAACCAAATGTCCAGTACTAATATTAACAAAACTAAAGATGAAAACATAGATAACATGTTAAAAAAAATCCTTAATATCAAAGATTCTAACATCTCTTTTTCTAAAAATGCAGTCTCAAAAGAAAGAATTAAAGGCCGAATGGCCACTGTCTACACCGGAACCCTGACTTATGAATCGACCTGTTGTGAATTTTGTCAATCGCCCTGTGTGAACCGTCATTCCTT
>NZ_ATXL01000066.1 GCF_000421665.1 Bavariicoccus seileri WCC 4188
ACTCTTCTTCAGTGTGTTGATTGGGATGTGAGTGGGGCTTTGTACTCTTATTTCTTAAACTATCCCATGTCCCATCATAGTTGTCTCTCCAACGTTTGACTTGCATCCGATTTGTGTGATATTTGCGTGCAGCCTTGGCATTATTATCATGTTTAACCGCATAATCAACGACTTTCTTTCTGTATCGCATTTCTTCTGTTATAATATTCTTCATAGGGGAAGCTTTCCTTTCTGTGGTGTGGTAATTACAGTATAGCAGAAGCTTCCTCTATTTTTTTATTTTCATGTAACACATGTATTGTAACCTTACAGAAGGGTTTGTTACAACGTTCTGCAACAAACCCTTCTCGTGCTTTGATTTAGAGCTACACGCACTTATTCCCTTCTCTAGGCAAGTTCTCCTATAAAAGGATTAGAGGTCGATTATGACCTGGTCATCTCCTGATTTTATTTCAATAAAGTGTAAATCAGGGTGTCTTTTTTTGAAGTCTTTGAGCAAGCAGATAAGTTTATTTCTCTCGCTTTTAGATAAACTGGTGACCCCTTTAAACTCCGACATGACACTAGCTGATTTGCCACTACTATACTTAACTGCTGTTTTGATGGCAGTTCCAATCAAGAAGTTAGGAATTGGTATCGTAAAATTGGCTTCATCTGTTTTGATAGCTATTTTCATCTTGTGCCCTCTATTCTACAAATATTTTGACATGGTCACCATCAGCACTGTCTACCGTCAATATTTCACCGATCGTCCCTTTTTGAATCAGATTAAGAATCAATTCGATATTTTCCTTAGTCAAAATATCCTTTCCATTATAATTGAGGTCATTACTAGAGTTGGCTAGTATTTCGATAATTTTTGCTGGGAGATTCATTCTTACAGTGTCCCCATCCTCAGTATCCACTGTTAATCTCACGACTAATTCTTCTAACGGCTTTCGATTCTCTTGCCTAGTCATCCTTACCTCTTTAACTTGGTCTCCTCTCAAAAGATAATCCACTGATGTGTTGAATAGTGCGGCAAGTGCTACCAAAGTCGTCACATCTGGGATAGCTAGATCATTTTCCCATTTTGAAACTGCTTGACTGCTAACATGACAATGATCAGCTAATGCTTCCTGAGTGTACCCTTGTTGCTTTCTTAATGCTGTGATTCTATTCCCTATTGATTCCATTCCGTATTCCCGCTTTCTTCATATTATTCCCACCATAGTCGCTCACTAGTCGTTCACTATACTTCACTGTAACCCAATACTTCTTTCATACTTTAATTCTAGTCCTCCATGCTCAAATGACCACCGTCTCCGAGTTGAGTTACACAACTATTAGTTGCTATTTTGCTTCTATTATACAACTGTTAGTTGTTTGATTGTTTTTCAATCATCTTATCACAGCATTCACACTTAAGACACTGATGATTCTTACACCTCTTTCTTTTCTTAGGCTTCTTAGGCTTCTTAGATTTCTTACAACTCTAACCACTCTAACCGTACTGATAACCTTCATACCCCTGGCAACTCTGATAACAAGGCCCATAATAGGACCAGATAAAGATAACTACAAGGCACAAAAAAAGGCGAGCATATTGGCTCACCTTTTTCCCTTTATTATACTTTGTTTACATCACTATTTTATTTACTCAACCGTTACACTTTTAGCAAGGTTACGTGGTTGATCAACATTGTACCCTTTATGAAGTGCCGTATAGTAAGCCAATAACTGTCCCACTACAACTGTCAGAAACGGGCGTAAGTAAACTGGTACTTCATCTAAAATGATTGTATCAGAAGCTGTTTTTAAATCGCCTGAAACGATTGTGATAGCCTTAGCCCCGCGAGCTTTAACTTCTTCTAGATTACTACGTGTTTGCGCAGCAACATTCGGTTGCGTCATCAAAGCAATGACAGGTGTTCCTTCTTCGATCAAGGCGATCGTCCCGTGTTTCAATTCACCCGCTGGAAAAGCTTCGGTTTGAATATAAGAGATTTCTTTCAACTTCAAGGCATTTTCCATTGAAACAAGGTGGTCCAAACCTCTTCCGATATAAAACGCATTAGGCGTGTCTAAGAGATCATCTTCAGCTATTGTTTCAAAGTCCTCTTGCTGAGCAATCAACCTTTCCACCGCCACTTCCACTTGACGTAACTCATGGCTAAATGTGTCAACTGATCCCGCAAGTGTATGAATCAAATACCCTAGAACTGCTAATTGTGCTGTATAAGCTTTGGTTGAGGCCACTGCCACTTCCGGACCTACATGCAGTAATAACGTAAATGTCGCTTCACGACTTAATGTCGAATTCTTAACATTAGTGATCGTCAAAGATTGATACCCTAGTTGATTGACCCTAAGTAACGCATGTCGGCTGTCAGCTGTCTCACCACTTTGTGAAATAAAGATGAAAAATGGTTTTTGGCTCAACAAAGGCATATCATAGGCAAATTCACTCGCAATATGGATTTCTGCAGGCTTTTGGGCGATTCTTTCGAACCAGCTTTTGCTAACAAAGCCCGAGTTGTAGCTCGTTCCACAAGCTACTATGTAAATGCGATCTGCCTCTTTAACTGCTTCAAGCAGTTCATTTGAGATTGCTTCCTCATGACTATAGACTTCCGAAATACGTCTCAAGGCGATTGGTTGTTCTTCAATTTCTTTTAACATGTAGAAAGGATAGATACCCTTATCTAGTGTATCGTCAGTCAAATCGACTTTGAATGATTCTCTTTCTACTGTATTGCCTTCTAGATCACTGATCGTTACGTCATTTGACGTTAAAGCTACTAATTCACCATCATGGATTTCAATGAATTCATTAGTTCTTTGGACACCAGCTAGTGCATCTGAACAAACGATAAACCCATCTTCCGCAACACCGATTAACATTGGGCTTTTTTGCTTTGCGGCATACAACTTATCTGGTTCAGTGATATCAATCAATGCCAAAGCGTAAGAACCATCTAGCAAGTTCAAAACCTTCAATAAGGCGTCTTCTACTGTATCACTCGTTTGTGCAAACAGCTCAACAAGTTGTACGATTACTTCTGTGTCTGTTGCCGAGCGAAACGTCACACCCTTTAAATAAGTGTCTGCAAGCTCTAAGTAGTTGTCAATCACACCATTATGTACAATAACGAAGCGACCACTCGCCGATTGGTGAGGGTGAGCATTCTCAGTAGTTGCTGAGCCATGTGTTGCCCAACGTGTATGCCCAATCCCAATACTGGCGTCAAACTCTTGGTCTATCAACGGCTCTAAGTCGCTGACTTTCCCAGCAGTTTTTGCTAATTTCAATTCTCCGTTTCCATTCAGTAGTGCTATACCAGCTGAATCATATCCACGGTACTCTAAACGATGCAACCCCTTTAATAAATAACTTTGAGGCGCACTAATCCCTATAGATCCTACAATTCCACACATTCGTGAATCTCTCCTTCAGTTTTTAAGATTCACTTCTGGTGCATGAATCAGTCTCTGTGCCTACCTCTCGATAGATTTTTCCTGATTCTGTAGACTGCACTGCCTTGGATCATCCGCCGAATGTTTCGATAAACCCAATCCTCGTCACCCACAACTATCGTGGGCCTGGCGCTATTCCGTTTTATTCAAACCGCCCTCCTTTTTTATTTTATATCAGAAGCACCTTTCATATTAACGACATTCCAATGCCATGTCAATAAACTTCATGCGCTATTCTTCACAAAAAAACCTGATGGTTAGCTCGGAAGAGTTTTCCTCTTAGCTCCCATCAGGTTTCATTCAGCTTTCTTAATGTACCTTTTTTGATTTATTTCGTCGCTAGCTAGTCGCTTTTTAACCTTAAACGCGTTTGTTAGGGTTTATATAACGATAGCTTTGCGTTTAGTTCTTATCCAATCTTTTTAGGAATTCTTCTCAGCTTCCTCTTTGATAACATCGGCAATTTTTTCAGCAAAACGTTTGCAGTTTTCATCACTAGTTGCTTCGACCATCACACGAACTAATGGTTCAGTTCCACTGGCCCGAACGAGAATTTGCCCGTTGCCAGCCATTTCTTCTTCTGCTTTTTCAATCTCAGCGGCTACCGCTGGTAACTCTGCCACTTGATGCTTGATTGTATTAGGAACTTGGATATTGATCAATTGTTGTGGGTATGTCGTCATCGCACTAGCTAACTCAGATAATTTCTTACCGGTTTGCTTCATTACTTTCAATAACTGGATACCAGTCAATAACCCATCACCCGTCGTATTGTAATCCAGGAAGATAACGTGTCCAGATTGTTCACCACCAAAGTTGAATCCTGATTCACGCATCCGCTCTACGACATATCGGTCACCCACTTTAGTTTTTGAAACGGTTAATCCTTCCTCTTTTGCCGCTTTGAAGAATCCTAGATTACTCATAACAGTAGTCACGATTGTATCTTCATTTAAGTGACCTGTTTCTTTCAACTGAGCGCCACAAATCAGCATGATTTTATCACCATCAACGATGGCACCTGTCTCATCGACAGCAATACACCTATCGCCATCACCATCAAATGCAAGACCAACATCTGCTCCGGATTCTACGACGAACTCTCCTAATTTTTCTGGATGAGTAGACCCAACACCATCATTGATATTCAAGCCATCAGGTCGATCGCCCATTGTTTGGAAATCCGTATCAAGGTCTGCAAATAAACGATTTAAGACAGAGGTCGTTGCACCATTTGCACCATCTAAGCAGACATTCAAGCCTTCCAGTTTATTTGGCACAGTGTCTTCTAGGAATGAAATATACTTGAGCGATCCTTCTAAATACTCTTCAACGGTCCCTAAGCCGGCTGCAGAAGGACGTGGCAAAATGTCATCAGGAGCATCTAGTAAAGCCTCGATCTTAGATTCAGTTTCGTCCGTTAGTTTAAAGCCATCAGCTCCAAAAAACTTAATGCCATTATCAGCAGCTGGATTATGTGAGGCTGATATCATAACTCCAGCACTTGCTCCTTGGACTTTTGTTAAATAAGCGACTCCTGGTGTTGGTAAAACACCTAATTGTAGTACTTCAATCCCAACAGAAAGTAGGCCAGCAATCAAGGCTTGCTCTAATAGTTGACCAGAGATACGTGTATCACGTCCAACTAAGACACGTGGGTGGTCACTTTGAGCTTGTTTTTGTAGAACATAGCCACCATATCTTCCTAATTTGAAGGCTAATTCTGGTGTCAGCTCGCTATTAGCAACGCCTCTTACCCCATCAGTGCCAAAATATTTTCCCATCTGTTTTATCTCCTTTGTCTAAAACCACTTTGTTTGCTACTCATTTACGATTCTGTCGATTTAGCGTCATCCGATGATTGATTACGTGTCATTTTAACTGTTATCGGTATTTCAGTATTATCATCTATCGTTACCCCTACAGGTAAACGGATTGAGCCATTGATTGTCTCGCCATCCGTCACGCCACTAACATCGGCAACGACCGTAATATCACTGACATCGGATAAGACCTTATTTGTTCCAATCACTGTGATCTTATCAACATCTGTACTATAAGAATAGCGATAATCTTCATTTTCATTTTGTCCTTCGAGTTTTACCGAAACTTCTTTAGAGGTTAACTGAGCTGACTCATCTCTTGTCACAGTCACTTGTACAGGGTTGATTGTTGCACTCACAGATTGACCATCGGAATTAAATGCCAACAACTGCACTTCTTGGACACTCTCAGAATTAAGCGATGTATCTACTGTTCCTCTTATTTCATCGATCGAATCGATACTTGATTGCGCTCCAGTTGCCGTCACGGTATCCGTATCTAACTCGTAATCTTCATCAAGTTTTTGATTGTTTTTATCGTAGATTGTCACTGGAAATTCTTTGGTAACTAACCGCTCAACATTGATAAAAATCGTATTAGGGGTAATACGCCCTGTCACTTCTGTCGACAACCCATTAACAACCAGTTGGATGGTGTGTTCTCCAACACCTAGGTCATCTATATTAGGTGTTTCAACTGTGAAATTACGATTAGTTGCCGCTAGTCTGACATAGCTAGTGGGCCCTTCAAGGGTCACTAGAACGGAACTTGGTAATCCAGTTACCACATACTGATCTTCACTGATATTGGCCACAACTGGTACATTTGTCACTGTTTCTTGTGTTTGGATAGAAATAGAGCCTGACTGTTGACTATGACGGTTCAACGAACTGACATAAGAGAAAAGAAGTACCGCACCCATTAGGGATAGCAACATTAACACCCATTTGTTTGTTAACCACTTACTCATTTGCGATGTCCCCCCAACTTCAATGAATCTAGGAAATCTTTAAACATTTTTTGAGTTGGATTTTCCTCAACAGGTTCAGAAATTAAGTTTTTCTTCATCAAATCTACTAATTGCTCTTCACTGAGATCGCGATATAGTTGGTTTTCATAAGTCACACTGATACCGCCCGTTTCCTCAGATACGATCAGCGTGAAAGCATCACTTGCTTCACTTAATCCCACCGCAGCACGATGCCTTGTTCCCAACTCCTTAGGAATCAATGGGCTTTCAGAAAGCGGGAGGTAACTTGCAGCCGACGCAATCTTGTAATCCCTGATGATAACTGCTCCATCATGGAGTGGTGTATTTGGTATAAATGTATTAATCAACAATTGACTTGAGATATCTGCATCTAGCGGGATTCCAGTATCGATATACTCCTGTAACGAATTTTCCATTTCAATTGAAATCAAACACCCTATCCGTCGTTTCGCCATGTATTTGATGGCTGTTACTAAACTATCTATCATCTTCTCACTTGGATTCGCTTCTCTTGAATTTCGTGAAAAGAAAGACGACCTTCCAATATGTTCTAGCCCACGTCTGATTTCTGGTTGGAATACCACAATAAGAGCAATAATCCCCCATTGGATCACGAGATTCATGATCCAATCTAGTGTATTCAAACCAACCGTGTAACTGATAGCTTTTATAACGATGACAACAACGATCCCTTTGACTAGGTGAACAGATCTATTACCCAAAAGAATAGATAATAATTTATATAATAAAAACCACACTACAGCAATATCTATTACATTTGTAACTGTCTGCCAAGACACTAAATTATTCCAGTCGAATCCCATTCACTCCACTCCCTTATGACTGTCTCGCGTTTTATTATAGCATGAAAGAAAAGTCAGTTATAGTCACCTATTCACTTAGCTCTGTTACACTGCCTAGGAACACTATAAATAAAAAAACCGATCGAACGATCGGTTTTTGACTTGAGTCATCTCCTACTGAGACTGGGCTAGCTGGATTCGAACCAACGAATGACGGAGTCAAAGTCCGTTGCCTTACCGCTTGGCTATAGCCCATTGGATGGAGGGGGGCAGATTCGAACTGCCGAACCCGAAGGAGCGGATTTACAGTCCGCCGCGTTTAGCCACTTCGCTACCCCTCCATATTATTTTGACTGCCTCAAAAACAGCTCAAAACACGTACTATTAATGAAAACGTACTCGAATATAATAACCTAGAAAGAGGTCAAAATCAAGTACGCTTCCGATATTTTTTGTTTCTTCTCATCGTGAAATAATCGGGAACAGGGTCCATTCCTCCACGGATAAAAGGATGGCATCGAAAAATACGACCTATTCCCATCCAGAACCCTTTAAAAGCACCATGCCGACTAATAGCTTGAATCATATAATTAGAACATGTCGGCTCATATCGACAACTTGGGGGAAATAAAGGAGAAATAAACTTTTGATATCCTCTTACAAACCAAATCAATAACCGTTTCATCACAGACCTCGCTCACCTATTCACCTAGCCCAATGCTAATACTAACGACTTGATAGCACTACTCTAACTAGCGCTACATAAGAACTCAATACCCCTTTAGCAAAAACCACCGTTGCAAATCAGTATTCATTATTATAGCATTATAGCATTATTGTGTAAGGTTACAATACATGTGTTACATGAAAATAAAAAAATAGAGGAAGCTTCCCCTATGAAGAATATTATAACAGAAGAAATGCGATACAGAAAGAAAGTCGTTGATTATGCGGTTAAACATGATAATAATGCCAAGGCTGCACGCAAATATCACACAAATCGGATGCAAGTCAAACGTTGGAGAGACAACTATGATGGGACATGGGATAGTTTAAGAAATAAGAGTACAAAGCCCCACTCACATCCCAATCAATATACTGAAGAAGAGTTAAATATCAT
>NZ_ATXL01000067.1 GCF_000421665.1 Bavariicoccus seileri WCC 4188
ATAGTTGTTTTCTACGTTTATACTCTCCATGAGCAGTTGACGGTGAATAACTGCCATCCTTGTTTGAATTACGATGTAATTCTCTTGAGATAGTCGATTTAGAACGGTCCAGGGTCTCGGATATATGCCCGATAGTTTCGCCTTGTTCATACATTAGGAATATTGTTTCTCGCTCATTCATGGTAAGATGTGTGTATGGATTCATAGCTTTCTCCTTCTAATAGTTGGTTGGTACATCTATTTTATAGGAAAACTATGGATCTTTTTTTATTTTATTATTGTTGTTGCACTTAAATTGTAAAATCGTCACAAAAATCATCACTTTGAGTAATAAACAAGGCGTTCCAGTGGTATTGGACTGTTCTGGCGAGACGTTGAAAGAGTCTTTGAACAATAGTGAAAAACCTTGTTTGATCAAGCCAAACTTAGAAGAGCTATCGGCTTTATTACATAAAAATGTTGTCAATGAGGACGATACATTGAAGAAAACTCTAACAGATCCATTATTTGACGACATCGAGTGGATTGTTGTTTCTCTCGGAGGTGACGGTGCCTTTGTTAGGCATGGCAATGATTTTTACCGTGTTCAGATTCCAAAAATCAAGGTAGTTAACGCTGTAGGATCAGGTGATGCAACAGTAGCAGGCCTATGTTCTGCCATTGCTCATGAAGAAAGTGACGATGTACTTTTGAAAAGAGCTAACACTTTAGGAATGTTAAATGCTCAAGAAAAAATGACTGGGCACATAAACTGCGACCGTTATGACGAGCTGTTTTCTAAGATTTCAGTTTCTCCAATTGCATGATTACTAGCGCATGAGAGTTGTATATATGATATAGGTAAAATAAAAAATAGACCAATTAAAGCAATTAAACCAACTGGATCGATTAACCAATGAACCAAATAAAAAGCATTGATTTAAAAGAACAAAAGGAAAAATAAAACGATTAATGTGAAAGAAATAACCAGAAAAAACATGATGAAGACAGATTGTTACCATTATATGGGGAGGATTATTAATAATGACCGTGACTGAAGGGAAAAAGAAATACTTAGAACAACTGAGTGATGATCGGCATGTGATCAGTGCGTTAGCGATTGATCAACGTGGTGCTTTGAAACGTATGATTGGAGAACATCAGGATACAGAAGCAACTGACGAGCAGATAGTAGCGTTCAAAGAAATCATCTCTGAAGAATTGACACCTTATGCTTCTGCTATCTTATTGGATCCAGAATACGGCTTGCCAGCAGCTAAGAAACGGGCTAAATCAGCTGGTTTATTATTAGCTTATGAAAAGACTGGGTATGATGCAACGACACCTGGTAGATTACCAGACATCTTGTCAATTTGGTCTGTGAAACGATTGAAAGAAGAAGAGGCGGACGCCTGTAAGTTCTTGCTGTATTATGACGTAGACGAAGATCCAGAAGTCAATAATCAAAAGCATGCTTTTATCGAACGTATCGGATCTGAATGTACGGCGGAAGACCTCCCATTCTTCTTGGAAATTGTTACATATGACAGCAAAGGTTTGGATGGCAGTTCGATAGAGTATGCCCGTGAAAAACCCCATAAAGTCAATGAGGCTATCAAAGAATTTTCAAAAGACCTCTACCAAATCGATGTATTAAAAGTAGAAGTTCCTGTTAATATGAATTTTGTGGATGGCTATAATAATGGTGGTGAAGTAGCTTATAGTAAAGAAGAGGCTTCAACTTACTTCAAAGAGCAATCTGATGCTACAAATCTTCCGTTCATCTTTCTTAGTGCAGGAGTGTCTGCCACTTTATTCCAAGAAACGTTGAAATTTGCGAAGGAGTCTGGGTCAACATTCAATGGTGTTTTATGTGGTCGTGCAACATGGGCAAAAAGTGTTGAAGTATTCGTTAAAAAAGGTGAAGAAGCCGCTAGAAAATGGATGCAAACAGAAGGAAAAAATAATATTGAAGCATTAAACAAAGTGTTATCCGAATCCGCTCATCCTATCAAAATGTAGTTAGCATAATGATTGGTGAAAGACGCGATTTAATAGGAAAGTAGATACTTTTGTCGATGAAAGTGTTTACAACACTTTGAGTCTATGCTACACTCAAAGCGAAAAGTTCATAATAGTGGATCGTGACTAATAGATATTAGGCGAGACTGCAAATGGTACTAACGCTCATGAGAGTGTTGCCGTTTGCAGTCTTTTTTTGTCAAAAGGAGGATTGAAATGTACTATGTCGTCAAGCCTTTGAATAATAATGTAGCAATCGTTAAAGATGGAAAACATGATCAAGCAGTCGTTATGGGAGGAGGAATTGCCTTTCAAAAACGTAAAGGAGATACGATTCATCGTTCTCAAGTTGAAAAGATATTTACCCTTAAGAATGGCGAATCAGAGAATAATTTTTTAACATTGCTAAAAAATGTTCCTTTGGATTTTATCACTGCTTGTTACGAAATCATAGAGGAAGCAAAAACGGTTTATCATTATCCCGTTCAAGAATATATTTATGTAACCTTGACTGACCATGTTTTTCTTAATTATCAAAACTACAAAAAGGGAACTTACGAAAAGTCAAAATTACCTGATTTAAGGAAAGACTATCCCGTGGAGTTTAAAATTGGCGAGATGGGGGTCAAAAAACTCAATGAGAAACTTGGCATTTCCTTTCCAGACAGTGAGATTTCACGATTAGCATTACATTTTATCAATGCAAAGAGCACGAGTAATGAAGACCAGAAAATCGAGTTGAACAAAAGGGAGTTGATTACGCTCGTTCAAAATGAATTAAAAAAGCATGGAATCGTTCGTACGACTAGTAACGAAAATTACTTTAATCGCTTAATGATTCATCTGACTTATTTATTGGAACGAGTGGATTTAGAAAATGACAGTGATACAACCTTTACAAAAAAATTTGAAAAACAGTTATCTGAGGATTATCCAACAGCTTATCAAATTGGAACAGCCATTTACGAAAAAATAAATGACTTTATCGGGCGAGAGATGGCAAAAAGTGAAAGGGTTTACTTTACTATTCATATTCAACGGTTACTATAGGGCATAAAAATTAATGAAAATTGGAAAGAAGGAGAACAATGAAAGAATACAGAACATTACCAGAAGACTTTTTAATGGGTGGCGCTACTGCGGCTTATCAAGTTGAAGGAGCCACAACTGCTGACGGAAAAGGCCCGGTAGCTTGGGACACTTTTCTAGTTGAAAAGGGGAGGTACACTGCAGAACCAGCTAGTGATTTTTATAATCAATATCCGGTTGATATTGAATTATGCAAAAAGTTCAAGATTGACAGCTTACGTATGTCGATTGCATGGAGCCGTATTTTTCCACGGGGCTACGGTGAAGTCAATCAAAAGGGCATCGACTACTACCACAATGTTTTTGCAGAGTGTAAAAAGAACGGCATCATTCCTTTTGTGACAATCCACCATTTTGACACTCCAAAGAATCTGTTTGATGATGGTGACTTTTTGAACCGGGAAAACATTGAACATTTTGTGAATTATGCAAAGTTTTGTTTTGATGAATTTGAAGAAGTTCATTACTGGAGTACTTTTAATGAAATCTATCCGGCAGCTACCAACCAATATTTAACAGGAGCTTTTCCTCCAGAAATCCAATTTGATCTTAAGAAAACTGTAACAGCTCTTCACAATATGATGTATGCCCACGCAAGAGCGGTCAACATCTTTAAAGAAGGAGACTATGAAGGGGAAATAGGGGTCGTTCACTCACTAGAACCAAAATACCCAGCATCTGACGCTCCTGAAGATAAACATGCAGCTGAATTAGATGATGCACTATCTATCAAGTTTCTATTAGATGCTACTTACTTAGGGTATTATTCAGAACACACAAAAAGATGCATAGATGAAATCCTAGAAGCAAACGGGACAAGTGTAACATTTGATGATAATGATTTTGTTGAAATGAAGAAAGCTGCTAACCGTAATGATTACTTAGGTATCAACAATTATGTGAGTCATTGGGTGAAAGCCTATAACGAAGAAAGTCAAATATTCTATAACACAACTGGGACAAAAGGTACCCACGTTTACCGCATCAAAGGGATAGGCGAAAGAATTAGAAGAGACGACTTACCACGTACTGATTGGGATTGGTTGATTTATCCTCAAGGTATCTATGATCTATTAGTTAGAATCAAAGAAGACTATCCTAACTACAACAAGATCTACATCACTGAAAATGGTTTAGGATACAAAGATGAGTTTGATGATGGTGTTGTTTTGGATGAACCTCGTATCGATTATTTAAGGGGGTACTTCAATTACATTTCAAAGGCAATAGATGATGGTGTCAATGTTAAAGGCTATTTCATCTGGTCACTGATGGATGTTTTCTCTTGGATCAATGGTTACAACAAACGCTATGGACTATTCTATGTCGACTTTGAAACACAAAAGAGATATCCAAAAGAATCTGCCTATTGGTATAAATATGTAAGTGAACATAAAACGATCATCTAATATATCGGATGTGGGATAAATTATAAAAAATAAGGAGATAAGGCTCATGGATAAAAAAGAACTAGCAATGGTTGGGTTCAATATTGTTGCTTATTCAGGCGATGCTAGAAGTACGTTACTGACACTATTAAAAGAGGTAAGAGCCGGAAAATTTGAAAATGTCGATGCTTATTTAGCTGATGCTGACGAGAATTTAAAGTTGGCTCATAATTCTCAAACAGAAATACTAACAAATGAAGCAGGTGGAGAAGATCTCGATATAGGGTTCATCTTCGTTCATGGGCAAGATCATCTTATGACCACGATTTTGCTAAGAGAATTAGTTCAAGATTTTATTGAACTCTATAAAGATAAATATAATCGATAAACATAACCGATAAACATAACCATGGAAATGAAACCGTTAACGATTAGTAGATATTAGAACGTTTTAAGCGTTAAATTAAGTTGCGCTCAGTAGAAGTACATAACTAAACGAGTAAAAAAATAACACAGTAAATTATATTCAGACCAAGGAGGAGTAAATAACATGAATGTCATTATTGAACAAATTGAGAAACGGCAGGCTTTTTTTCAAAAATTCTCAAAAAATATCTATCTTATGGCCATTAAAGATGGCTTCCTAGGAGCTATGCCGGTAATTTTATTCTCAAGCATATTTATCCTATGTGCAGCAATCCCACCAATATTTGGCGTAACACTACCAGCAGGGCTAGTGGAATGGCTTTGGAAGATCTACGGATACACGATGGGTGTAGTCGGTATGCTTGTTGCTGGTACAACTGCCAAATGCCTTGCAGGAAATATAAATCGTAAAATGCCAGATGGTAAGGTAATCAACGAAACCTCGGTTATGTTGGCTGCAATTTGTGGGTTTTTATTACTGGCTATCACCCAAGTAGACAACGGATTTGATGTTGATTACATGGGTACCAAAGGGATCTTATCAGCTTTCGTTTCGGCATTTATAACTGTAAATATGTATAAATTTTGTGTGAAACGCGATATTACAATCAAAATGCCGAAAGAAGTTCCCGGCTCTATTGCTCAAAACTTCCGTGATGTCTTTCCTTTTTCTTTTTCAGTTCTAAGTTGTGCGTTGATTGATATAGCATCAAGATATTTTATCAACGCGCCATTTGGTGAAATCTTCTCTAAACTATTGTCACCCTTATTTGAAGGAGCAGATAGCTACTTTGGGTTAGCACTGATCTGGTTATTGGTCCCGTTCTTCTGGTTTGTAGGGATTCATGGACCCTCAGTTGTAAAACCAGGGTTAGCAGCTCCATTGTATGGTAATACTGAAGCTAACTTGAAAGTCTTTACAGAAGGCGGACATCCAGAACTAGCTTTGACGGAGAACTTTGGTAACTTTATCGGAGAATTAGGAGGAACAGGGGCAACCTTTATTGTTCCAATCATTTTTATTTTCTTAATGCATTCAAAACAATTGAAAGCAGTTGGGAAAGCATCTGTTGTTCCAGTTATGTTCGCCGTTAACGAACCGCTTCTATTTGCAGCACCAATCATTTTGAATCCTTATTTCTTTATACCATTCTTGATTGCACCAGTTGCTAACGTGCTGATTGGTAAGTTCTTTATTAGTATTCTAGGAATGAATGGCTTTATGTATGTCCTACCGTGGGCAACACCAGGTCCTATTGGTACCGTCATGAGTACTAATTTCCAACCGATATCGATTGTATTAGCCATAACACTCCTAGTCGTCGATTTCTTCATCTATTATCCATTCTGTAAGGCATACGACCGTGTGCTCTTGAAACAAGAAGCAGAACGGAAAGATGAAGTAGACGAAATAGAGGAAATTGATCCAGACTTGAGTGATGATCAGGCAGCTGTATTGGCAGATAATATTGATGAAGTTCAACCTACAAAAGCAACATCAGCAAATTCTCCTGTAGCTGATGCCACTGATAAAGGTCTTAAAGTATTAGTTCTATGCGCCGGAGCAGGGACAAGCGCAATGCTAGCTAATGCCTTGGAAGAAGGAGCTAAGGAAACCGGAAAAAACGTAGTAGCAAAGGCTGGTGCTTATGGCTCACATTACGATATCATGCCAAGTTTCGATTTAGTTGTGTTAGCCCCTCAAGTCAATTCTTACTATGACGATATAAAAACAGATACAGATAAATTAGGAATTAAACTAGTAGGAACTAAAGGACAACAATATATCAAGTTGACCCATGATCCAAAAGGTGCTATTAATTTCGTCTTACGTGCTGCAAGAGAAGGCAATGCGTAACTCATAAAATAAGCCTTTCTAGATTTTAAACTTGTGCCATATGGTCATTACAATTCAATCGGATACAACAACTATAGCTATTACCAAACCTTAAACTACCATCAAAGTTTACAGAAGCAATAAAAAAACGAGCCTTTCAGCTCGTTTTTTTATTTTGTTGTGCGCCCAGCATGGGCGATAACTTGGTGGTGAAAGTCCACTACAGGCTTGGCAGTAGGAACTGTTAGCTGAAGGCAAGGGTGTCCACCGTGAGGTGGAATCTGAAGGAAGCTGAAAGCAAATACTCGCACTGACGAACAGAAATCTCATATGGAGGCTGGATTGGGACGGACGAGCTTGCAACACAAAGCAAAGTCCAATACTGCACGAATCCCATTTAGTAAATGAGGCAGTGACATGAGTGGAAGGTTATCGCACCTTACCTGGGGAGGTCTGTCTAGCGATAAAAACTATCGTAGTAACAACGAATAG
>NZ_ATXL01000068.1 GCF_000421665.1 Bavariicoccus seileri WCC 4188
CTTAGATCTGCTACTAACTTAGATCTGCTACTAACTTAGATCTGCTACTAACTTAGATCTGCTACTAACTTAGATCTGCTACTAACTTAGATCTGTTACTATTCTATTCTATGATAAATGAAGATCCGAGATACCAAAGGAGTGGGAAGGCTAGGAGATACACTGGCAATGAAAATAGTATCATTCTAAAAAATATAATTTATGAGGGGTAAATTTGGAGTGAATTTTAGTAGTAATTATAGGAAAAAAGTAAAAATTATGGCAGTAACTGAATGAGGACTGTTTTCTTTTAAAATAGAATGATTATCGTTATCATTCGCTGGATTCTCATTTATACAAGGCTTAAAATAGAATAAAGAAAAACAAGGCGAGGATTTGGTGATGCAATGTCTAATTTCAAAAAGTTTATAATAACGGTTACAGTCGGAATCGTAGCGTTGATAGCAGAGTTTGGTTTTAAACAACCAAAAATTGCTTTTTGGTTGATCTTACTGATTGGTGGAATCACAACTATTTCGATGTTTATTGGAATGATCAAAACATTGAAATCTGGGAAGTATGGTGTTGATATTCTAGCAATCACGGCTATTGTTGCAACGCTAGCTGTAGGTCAGTATTGGGCAAGTTTGACTGTATTGATTATGCTAACTGGTGGTGATAGTTTAGAAGATTATGCTAGTCGGCAAGCGGGTAAAGAGTTAAAAGCATTATTAGATAACACACCAACAACTGCTCATTTATTATCAGATGATACGGTGACCGATGTTAAAGTAGAAACAGTTAAAATAGGCGACCGTATTCTAGTCAAACCGGGCGAAGTGATCCCAGTCGATGCTACTGTTGAAAAAGGAAGTTCTTTTGTTGATGAATCGTCCTTAACGGGTGAATCAAAGCCTGTCGATAAAACGGTTGGGGATGAGTTAATGTCAGGATCTTTAAATGGAGACGCTGCATTGACGGTCAAAGTATATAAAGAAGCAAAGGACAGTCAATATCAGTTATTAGTTAAACTAGTTAAAGAATCCGCTGCTCGACCTGCTAAATTTGTGCGATTAGCTGATCGTTACGCTGTACCTTTTACACTAGTTGCTTATCTCATTGGTGGTGTCGCGTGGTTCTTATCGAAAGACCCTGTTCGGTTTGCAGAAGTCATGGTTGTAGCCTCGCCTTGTCCACTGATTCTAGCAGCACCAGTAGCTCTAGTAGCAGGTATGAGTCGATCAAGTCGGCATGGTATCGTTGTTAAAACAGGAATGACAATCGAAAAATTAGCAAAAGCTCAAACGATTGCATTTGATAAAACAGGTACGATTACTGCTGGACGATTATTTGTGGATCGAGTAGAGATAGCAGATTCAGCTTATGACCGTCATACAGTGATTCAATTAGCAGCAAGTGCCGAACAAGCGTCAACCCATATTTTATCTCGCTCATTGATTGCAGACGCCAAGAAAGAGAAAATCAAGTTGCTTCCAAGTGAGGACTTGGAAGAAGTCACTGGTCAAGGTATTAAAGCAACTGTAGATGGAAAATCTGTTAAAGTGGGGAAAGCAGGATTTGCACATACCGAAAGTCACCTATCTTCAGATGAAACAGCTGTTTTTGTCTCTGTGGATGATCAGTTTATTGGGATGATCACGTTTAAAGATGTCGTTCGTAAAGAGACACCAGAGACAATCAACAAATTAAAGGCATTGGGTATTGATAATATTTCATTGATTACTGGGGATAAAAATTCTATTGCTCAAACAATTGCAAAACAAGTAGGAATCACTAATGTCCATTCTGAGTGTTTACCAGAAGATAAAATTGCTATTTTAAAAAATGTGAATGATTCTGAAAGACCAGTCATTATGGTTGGAGATGGTGTTAACGATGCTCCAGCATTATCAATCGCTGATGTCGGTATCGCAATGGGAGCACATGGCTCTACCGCAGCAAGTGAAAGCGCAGATGCCGTTATTTTAAGAGATGATTTGGGGAGAGTTGCAGAAGCAGTAAACATTTCGCAGAACACCATGAAAATTGCAAAACAATCCGTTTTAATAGGTATTTTTATTTGTGTATTTTTGATGTTAGTTGCTAGTTTTGGCGTTATTCCAGCATTACTTGGTGCCGCGTTACAAGAAGTCATCGATACAGTCTCGATTTTGTCCGCTTTAAGAGCTAAAAATGATCGGTAAAATTTTGGTGTTTCTAGTTCATATCTCAATAGAGAAATAATGAAAGGATTAAGCGTTCTAGTTTTTGAGCGTTTAATCCTCTTTTAATATGCTATTTCTTTTTGGTGTTGAATCAATTAGTTAAATAATTCTTTTTATCTTATCATCCAATAATTAATCCAATAATCTGATGACGGATAGACTGTAAGTTCAAAATATTGCGATTTTTAGTTGTCTTCAATATACTAAAAGTAGGTACTACAAGTGTTTAAAATGTCACTAAAGTCATGGTTGATGCAAATAGTCCAGTCAGTGAGGTGACACATCGTGAGTATTTTAAAAGACAAGGATCGTCCAAATGCACCAGAAAGTTTAGTAGAGGCACATCATCAGAAAGATCAGAATGAACCCCAAAAAGCTATGCCAATTCCAAAGCCTGGAGAACATCGGTAGCCAGTGTTTGTTCGGCAACAGGCCTATGCTTCCATTTGGTTTTGGATGATCATAGGTTTAGTTGTAGGCTTGTTCATTGGTTGGACAGTATCGGACATCACGTTATGGACAATCGTAGGTCTAGTTATCTCAGCGGTAATTGGAATAGCCATTAAGTTATTTGTAAACCAGCGGGCTACATCTTAAAGTATTTGGTAACATTTAGATTATTAATGAAAAGTAAAAATGTCATGGCAGCCTATTAAAAGCTACCATGACATTTTTTGTGCCTAAAGGTAATTAGTAAAATTAGAAAAAGACAACTTGATTGGAAACTACAAAAATTAATAAAAGAAAATACCCAACAAAACTGCTTGGAAAAAAACTGTACAAGTGAGCATACTATTTTTTATCTGGGAGTTCTTTTTCGCGTAGTTCACGTTCTTCCCTGTGAACAACCAAGGCTTTTTTGATGGTATAGTAAAATAATCCTATACCGACAAAGAACATTGGAATTTGCGACACTAAGCCACGCTTAACATATAGGGCACTGTTGTAATAATCTCCATCCGTGCTGGTATCGGGAAAAAGCAATGATCCGAGATTATCTAATAAACCAGCGAGAGAGACAAGAGCAACGATAAAACTGATAATACAAATCATGTACAGGAATAGTTCGAGAAAATTAAAACGCTTCATGATAACCATCTCCTTTTAATTATTATACTAGACTATTAAATAAGGTGATAGTAATCTGCCACGTCATAACTGTTTATTTTGCTGATTCGCAGGCTCGATTACTCAGCTATTATTTGTCTATTTTAGTTGCCTATCGTATACTAAAAATGATGATAGCGCTAACAAAATCTTCTGTAGTCAGTTAAAATGTTGTTTAAAAGACAAAAAAGGAGTTGATGGCATGATTGTTGGGACGGTAAGGGAAGTAAAAGCCCAAGAGTACCGTGTTGGGTTAACGCCAGATGCGACAAGGGCTTATGTCAGAGCTGGTCATACTGTTTTGATCGAACAAGATGCTGGAGTGGGCTCGGGGTTCTCGGATGATTTATATGCTAATGCTGGTGCGGCAATCGTTTCTTCTGCAAAAGAGGTTTGGGAAAAAAGTGATATGATTGTTAAGGTAAAAGAACCTCTATCTACAGAATATGAGTTGATTCGTGAGAATCAGATACTATTTACTTATCTTCATTTAGCGGCAAATAAAGAATTATTAGAGCTTCTTCTTGAAAAAAAGTGTCTAGCAGTTGCTTATGAAACTATCCGTGATGCTCAGGGTAACTTACCATTATTGAAGCCAATGTCTGAAATTGCTGGTCGATTGAGTGTTCAGGTAGGTGCTAGTTGTTTAGAAACACAAGCGGGCGGTAAAGGTATTTTACTTAGCGGGATACCTGGTGTCCCAAAGGCTAATGTTGTTATTATTGGTGCAGGAAATGTTGGATTAAACGCTTGTCATATTGCCGTTGGAATGGGAGCAAATGTGACTGTACTAGATGTCGATCTTGAAAAGTTAGCACGTATTGATACATTATATGGAGCTGCAGTTCAGACCTTATATAGTACGGCTACGACTATTAAACGAGCCGTTGTCGGTGCTGATTTAGTCATTGGTACGGTACTTATTCCAGGAAAAAGTGCCCCAAAATTGATTAAAAGATCCTACTTAAAAAAATGCAAGCTGGGTCCGTATTTGTTGATGTGGCTATTGATCAAGGCGGGTGTTCTGAAACCAGCAAACCAACAACCCATGAAGACCCTACCTATATTGTAAACGGTGTTGTACACTATTGTGTGGCAAATATACCAGGGGCTGTTCCTAGGACGTCAACAATTGGACTCAATTATGCGACGCTTCGTTATGGGTTAGCTATAGCTTCAAATGGACTATTAAAGGCTGTTAAACAGACAATGGGTCTTGGATTAGGAATCAATTGTTATCAGGGAAAACTGGTGTCACGAGAAGTTGCAGAATCTTTTGATTTGACTTATCAAACCATTGAATCGTTGTATCAAGAAATGTGACGTTTTATTAGATATAAGTTAATAAGTATTCTCAAATGAAAAAAATCAGCTAGAACCTAGCTGATTTTTTCGTTTTTATTTTTACCGACGACACGTAATAAGTGAATCATATTATAAAAGAAAGAACTTTTCTTGGTATAGACGGTATATTTAGGTATCCAAGTAGATACATACTTTTCTTTGTATTGGCGAAGACCTTTAAATGAATAGAAGTTATTGCCAAATTCATAAAGAAAACAACCTATGCGTTCTTCCCAAAAGCTCTGCTCCGAATGACCGACATTTGAAAATGGTGCCATTCCTAAATTAAATGAAGTGTATCCTTGTTCTTGAAAATAGCTAAATAAAGAAACAAATAGGAAATCCATTGTTCCATTTGGGGGATCTAATGCGTGACGCATTAAATCGACTGAAATATTTTCCTCCGTATAGGAGGGCATGATGTTGGCAAAGGCGATGATAGCCCCCTCATGATTTTTTACAATCGCTATAGGAGCCTGAGAAAGGTAGTCTTTATCGAAGAAACCGACAGAAAATCCTTTTTCAGGTCTTCCATTTAACCAATTATTTGAAACAGCATCTAGTTCTCGAAACAAATCATCTGAAAATGGGGGCATTAGGACTTCAAAAGTGATTGATTGTTCGTTGAAATGATTCATGATTGATCGTATGCCACGATTCTTTTTTCCTTTTAAACTAAAGTTTTTTAGATCAACCCAACCTTCTTCTCCCATTTTGATAAAGTCATAGCCAAATTCGTGGAGATACATGACAAAATTTTCTTTCACTTCATAAAAAAGAGGTTCAACACCTTCAACATCACAATCATCTAGGAAAGCCTGGATCAGACCTGGAAAATAGGCAGAATCGCCAGAAGGTTCGCCCATCACAATGTATTTGTTGGAAGAGTTTTGAAATTGTAAAAAAGCAACGTCCTCACCGCTACTATTTTGATAGTAATAGGTATACTTATCTTTAGTAAAAGCTAAATGACTTGTTTCATTTCCACCAAAATCATTTAAAACTTTTCGCACCCTTTTAGTATCAGTTGGATCTAACATATCTGACTTTCCTTTACTGAGGTAACGAAAAATTAGGGAATTCAGTAAACCAATCGCCAATACAATCATAAAACTAGCCAGCCAAGCTTTTTCATTTGGGAATAAATAAAAATCGACAAAGGCTTTTGGTAGATGTAAATGATGTTTGTAGGGGACGAATTGGATGCCGATAATTAAATATAAGATAATCAAAGAAAAGTAAATCGCACCATCAATCGTAAATGCTTCCCATGAATAATGCATTCTGGCTCTTGAGTAATAGTTTTTGGACAGGAATACGATAATTAGTAAGGCTATAAAAAACAGAGTGGTGAACAAAGAGAAATCGTCTAAGAATGTAAATAATGTACTAAAGGCAATGACTCCTAGGGTAAACCAATAAGCTTTCTTGACACGGCAAGCTGTGGCACGACCAGCAACTAGTAGTAAAAATCCAATCACAATACTTGGGACTGAACTAATTAAATGGAAGGAAAAAATATCTAATCGTTTTAACCAATTAATTGCGACAAAGGCATCGGGAATTGCAGAGGTTAGTACAAGTAAAATGCCAGAAAAATACAAGGCGCTAATCAGAAAAAAAGAGGTAAACTTTTTCCATATAATGCCCGGAATACCACGCCATTTTTTATTGATACGTGATGCAAGATTTTTCCCAAACAAAAGTAATCCAATTAAGAAGGGGATAATAAAGTAAAACAAGCGATATAGAAATAACCAAGTGAGAGCTACTTCTCGACTAATGCCCAATGATTGTAATCCGATAATCATAAATAAATCAAAACTACCAATACCTCCTGGTATCATGGAGAGAATACCAAGAATGAAACTTGTAATTAGGATTGGGAACAAATCAGATAGTTGGTAAGAGACACCAAGAATAAATCCAGTGAAAGCAAAAAATGAGAAGACGCCCAACCATTCTAGGACAGAGGATCCTAATAGCCAAAAGATTTCTCGTTGTTTTAAACTTGACCAGATTCTGGCTTTTTTGCCACGAGTAATCACTAAAAGACAAGGGAAATAGAGACTACCACCAATCACCCAAACCCAGTAATGATTCATGATAGCGGGTTGGAGATTAAACAGCATTAGGACTAAGGTAACCAGTGACAAAACAGATAAACCTGCTGTTGTGAAGAAAAGAATTACTGAACCTGAACAATTCATACTTTTCGTTGAAACATGTGCCAACTGCCTAACGGCAGCTTAAATTTACTTTTTCATTTTCACCTGTTAAGTGATGAAAAAAGAACCCCATTCTGATATGGTAAAGGTGTCTAAACCAACCATAAGAAAGGAGTTCTCTTCATGATTAGCTTACACAAAAATTAGGTAAAATTCAATTCAAACATCATCATTTCGCATACAGGTGGTCGTTTATCGAGTGATTCGGGTTTAGTCTTAGTTAAAGAAGTAATGGATACCTTCAAGTTTTCTGATTTGGCAAAATCACTTCTGGACATTAAAGATAACCGTGCTTACTACACGCATGATAATTTAGCGATATTAGAACAGC
>NZ_ATXL01000069.1 GCF_000421665.1 Bavariicoccus seileri WCC 4188
TAAGGAAGTCTATCCGAAAATACGCACTTAAATTTTCGAGAGAGGATGACTTATTTACGAAAAAGCTACTCCAGGAACACCGACAAAGAGGTTGTCATTCAAGTGGTCAGCTTTGAGAAAACGGGTTGTGACATCGTCACAACCCGTTTTTCCCTTAATAGATTAAATAAACAATGTCTAAGATACTGACACACAAAGTCACTACACAAAATCAATCAATATAGCTTAGTGCTTGGTCCAAATCATCGATCAGGTCTTCAACATCTTCTAAACCGACTGATAAGCGTAATAATCCTGGTGTAATACCTACTTCTAGAAGTTCTTCTGAATTGAGTTCAGCATGGCTCATTTTTGGCGGGTAACTAATGATAGACTCGACAGCACCAAGGCTAACTGAAAATATTGGTATTTCCAGATGTTCTACTACTTTTCTGGCATTCTCCAATGACCCAACGTCAAAACTCAAGACTGCACCACCACTTGATGCTTGTCGTTGGTGGATATCATACCCTTTATGGCTACTAAGCCCTGGATAAAGAACCTGTACAACTCTCTTATCAGCTTGTAGATGTTCTGCAATTGTTTGGGCTGACTCGCTAGAACGTTTATAACGAACTCCAAGGGTCTTTAATCCTCTCAGTAGTAACCACGTATCAGTAACACCTAAAGTAGCCCCTACTGCATTTTGAATAAAATAGATTCTCTTAGCTAATTCATCATCATTTGTTACTGCTACTCCAGCTAAAATATCGGAATGCCCTGCCAAAAATTTAGTGGCCGAATGAACAACGATATCAACACCTAATTCTAATGGACGTTGTGTTAGCGGCGTCATAAAAGTGTTATCGGCAATTGTAAGGAGACCCTGTTCTTTGGCTAACGCGACAACTGCTGATATGTCTGTAATATTTAAAGTTGGATTGGCTGGTGTTTCTATATACAATGCTTTTGTGTTTGGCTTAATTGCTTTTTTGATTTCTTCAATATTTGAAAAATCTACAAGGTCATACGTGATGCCAAACCGTGGTAAAACATCATGTAAAATACGAAAAGTACCACCATATACTTGTTTGCTTACCACTAAATGATCACCGGATGAGAAAATGAATAAAACACTACTGATAGCTGCCATACCAGTGCTAAACAAATAGCCGTATTTTCCGCCTTCTAAACTAGCTAATGTGCGCTCCCCACTTTCACGTGTGGGATTACCCGACCTAGAATAGTCAAAGTGACCATAAGTATCGAAGTCTGCTTGACTAAACGTAGAACTTAGTTGGATTGGAGTATTGACAGCACCACTGATTGGATCGCTATCAGTAGTTTGTTTGATAAGATTTGTCCATTTACCCATGCTTTGCCCCCTCTATTGCTTCCGTTAAATCTTTCAATAAATCATTTGGATCCTCTAGCCCAACGCTCAAGCGGATTAATCGATCAGTGATGCCTAAAGCTAATCGTTGCTCCTCAGGCATATCACAATGCGTCTGTACGGTTGGAATCGTAACTAGTGTTTCCGGACCACCGAGGCTTTCTGCGAATGATACGATTTTTAACCCTCTTAAAAAAAGATTAACATCAACATCTTCAGCAACATAAAAGCTGACCATTCCACCTAAGCCGGAATAAAGAACTTGATTGATACCGGCTATCTCTTTCAATTTGCTAGCTAAATACTGTCCTGATTCATTATGTCTTGCCATCCTTAAGTGTAATGTTTTAAGACTTCTGATCAATAGCCAAGAGCTGAATGAATCTAGTACTTGACCACGAGTAATCAGTTGTGTTTCTATTATTCCTGCTATGTCAGTAGAATTTGTAATGACTACACCTGCCAACAAGTCATTATGACCAGCTAAATACTTAGTAGCTGAGTGAACCACAATATCGGCACCAAGTAATAGAGGCTTTTGAAAAATAGGTGTCAAAAAAGTATTGTCTACAGCAACCAATACTTCTGGAAAATCTTTTTTAATCGCTTGAACAAGAGACTTTATATCAATCACTTTCATCATTGGGTTTGATGGAGTTTCAATCCAAATCAATTTCGTCCGGTCAGTTATTAATGCTCGTAATGTCTCTAAAGATTTACCATCCCAGATATCAAAGCTGACATTTGATTGCTTTTTGATTGCATCAAAGTACCTGAATGTCCCACCATACAGGTCA
Source organism: Bavariicoccus seileri WCC 4188 (assembly GCF_000421665.1). Classification (GTDB taxonomy): domain Bacteria; phylum Bacillota; class Bacilli; order Lactobacillales; family Aerococcaceae; genus Bavariicoccus; species Bavariicoccus seileri. The sequence continues at coordinate 2,170 of NZ_ATXL01000069.1, forward strand.
TCACTGGTAATAAAATGATCCCCATAATTCAACAAGGAGGAGAATACCAGATCAATTGCCGACATGCCAGAACTCGTAGCAAACGCTCTACTACCATTCTCCAACTTTGCAAGTTCGGTTTCAAGAATTTGACGTGTCGGAGTCGTGACTCGTGCGTAATCAAACCCTGTACTATCACCTAAACCCGGATGGCGAAAAGCAGTTGAAAAATAAAGTGGTGTTGAAATACTTCCTGATTTATTATCATCACTTCTATTTCCAGCTTGAGCTAATAAGGTATCTACCGAACACCCTGACAAACAATCTGATGCATCCTTTTTCATATAATTATCTCCCCTTTGTAAGCTACAATATGCAACAAAATAATGCAAAAAAACCGCAGTCTATAAAGACTGCGGGACGCCAAACCGTGGTACCACCCGACATTCATTTGACCAGTTATCTGGACAAACCTCATGTCATATCTAGCAACAGAAAAGTCACTCGATATTTGGAAATAACGGTCCAACCGCTTAAAACTGATTCCTAATTAGAACTTGTCCTAAGATGACTCATGGACCATCTTCCTAATGCTTTGCTACTTGCTTCCACCACACACAAGCTCTCTTTAAACATGACATCAGTACTCATCCAATCGCTGCATTTGATTTATATTCTTACTGTATCACTATAGCTTAGAAGATACCTTTTTTAAAAGTGAAAGTCAACTTTTAAATAGAACACCACTTTATCATGACATTTTTAATGTAAACATTTTAATCGTTTTGTGTAAGTTACTAACTTTTGGTAATATATAAAGTGATTTAGAATTTACTAGCTAAAAAAATGTAGTTTCTAATGGCTCGATAATCTTACAATCAAAAAAACAAGATCAGAATGCTTACTTTAAAAGCTAATAACATCAACGATTCTGGACCTTGCTTTCTTCAATTTTTAATGATTGTTTTTAAAAAGAGTTGTCCAATTTTAAATCGATGATTTTAGTCCCATGCACTTCTTGAACAGGCAATTGACTTAGCAGATTAGGTAATGTCTTATAGGATAATCCACCGCCGGGCATAATCGTTAAACGATTGGCAGCATAAGAAATCAGTCGCTTCAAGTGAGCGATATGATCTTCAATCGGCTCCTTGGTAGGACCTCCATGTGTCAAAATACGGGTTACACCTTGTTCCGCCAACCAGTCGACAGCTAAAAATTGTTTAGAAGGTTCGATCTGATCAAAGGCCATATGGTAGACGACTTCCATGCCGTTGGACTTTTGGATCAATTGCTCCATCAAACCAGCATCTATGAAACCTTGACGTGTCGCTCCAAAAACGACACCATCAACTCCCAGTTCCTGACAAGTCGTGATGTCATTCAACATGATCTCAGCATCATCAAGATTATAGGTGAAATCACCACCACGCGGTCTGATCATGACCATGACTTTAACATTGTTGTCCCTTGAAAACTGAAGAGTTTTTTGTATGACACCCTTAGATGGCGTCGTTCCGCCTTGACTTAGGTTGTCACATAATTCAATCCTCTTAGCACCTGCTTTTATCGCATAAGGTACCAAGGTAAAATTTTCAGCACAGAACTCTTTAATAATGGCGTGATCAGTTGTTGAGTTACTAACAATTGTCATCTTACTCACTCCTAGTCAATGAAACTTGAACCAATTAGTTAAGAGCAAATAGGTATTGATGCCCTCCAACACTCTTTTATGCTCTTTAACGCTTTGTAGTACTCTTAAACACTTGTTAGTCATTTAGAAATGTAGCACACGACTATTTTAGCACGTATTTCTAACCCTTGATACTGCTATTTTAATTATCACAAACTTTGTTCTATGTTTCACTATACCTAACTTTAACAATGCACAGTCGTTACAACTTAAACCACTTCGAATTATTTTTTATTTTCACATGCCTGATATCTTCCCACAAAAAGAACTTTCCCTCAACTTCGAACCCATCTTCATCTGCAAAACCATTGAATATACCACTATACAAATCTTGAAACCGACCAAATTCATCCTTTATTTGTAGCTGAATTTCAATAGGTTGCGCCGAAAAAAAGGCCTGTTGTAACACTTGATCGATTTCTTGACGCGTCATTGGAGACAGTTCTTGGTTATTTTTCATGGCATCCAGTTGGTTAGACTCTATCCCTTTAACTAATTCGTCCATGGCATAAGCCGTTCCCCACTTTAATCCAAACGGCCGATCACGAAATGCATTATAATCCCTGAATACTTTCTTTGACCGCTTTCTAGGATGGTAGCCCTCATAATGCTTTGCGACGTCATGATCTGTTGTCTTATGATCTAAGATGTCGTGGTTTAAGTCATGACTTTCTAGATCATGCGGTCTGGCAGTAACATTATAATCCGTCTTATCCTGTTTATTCAAAGTATGATGATTATCGCTATGGTTATTAACACTATTTTCCATGTGCTGGCTCACCTTCAATACCTGCCATCCCACCTGCATGCCCACCAACTAATGAACTTCTTGCAATAGCACGACCACCAGGTAGCAAACTATGCGCGTGCACCAAACTTTTAAAACCATACCGACTACGCACCTTATCTACCAAATCATCAACTTTAAAATCTTTGAGTTGGTCCGGGATATCCCTAAATAAATCCAACTGAAGCGATTCGATATGTTTTAAATCGTGACAATTGACTCCAATATTTCGAATCACTTGGTTGGTGTAATTTTTTCTAAAAATATGAAGGAGGTGGTCTGCTAAAACTTGACTATTATGAGTTGGAGAAACTTTCATCTGTTGGTGAAATCCAGACTTTTGTGACACTTCACTATAACCGATAGCAAAGCCAATCCAGAGACCCACAACACCAGCTTTCAAGCCACTCCGCCTCAATCGCGTTCCTACCTGATCTGCCATTTCCTTGATTACGACCTCGATTTCATTTGCCTTATCATAGTCACGGTCAAGCACCTGACTATTGCCAATCGATTTTGAAGCCGGTTCATATTTTTGACCCAAGAACGTACGATCAATCCCCCAAGCATGAGCAAACAACTGCGTGCCAGAAACTCCAAACTCTTCTTTTAAAAGAAAATAATCACTGTGTGCTAATTCGTCGATCGAATGAATTCCCAAACGATTCAAACGAATAGCGGTTCGTTTCCCTATCCCCCAGAAATCAGTGATTTCCTTTATCCCCCATACCTTTTTTGGAACATCACTATAGCGCCATTCTCCAATCATAGTAGGATTGTGTTTTGATTCATTATCCAAGGCAAGCTTGGCGAGCAACGGATTATCTCCAATCCCAATTGTCGTTAAAACACCTGTCTCGCGATAAACTTCACTTTGAATCAATTTGGCAATTTCAAAAGCATTATGTGCATCAAATAAGTTAAGACTTTCAGTCACATCCACAAAACTCTCATCGACAGAGTAGACATGATGATTTGATTCATCCGCAAATCGCTTATAAATCGCGTTGATTTGTTTATTTTTATCCATATACTCTCTCATCCGTGGTGGTGCCAAAATAAGATCATCTGGATAAGGAAACGGCAAGTCACGCGCCCGACTGACATTAGTGATGCCATAACTAGCCTTCGCTTTTGGTGAACTTGCTAAAATAAGACCAGACCCACGCTTGACCTTACTACCTGACGGATAAGACATCACAACTAGCTTAGCAGCTAAGGGATGAATAGCACGTTCAACACACTCAACAGACGCATAAAATGATTTACAATCGATACATAAAATATCACGACTAGGTTCCCTTTTATAATCAAACTTAGGTTTCTCGCCAAAAATCATAACAGCACCTCACTATTCCTATCCTATCCTCCCTCTAAATATAGAACATACGTTCGCATTCCGTCAAGAGAACACTCATAGATTTAGAAATAATTTTCCGTCACTGCCCTCCCCCAAAACACAAAAAAAGCCGCTAATCACCAGCGACTCATTTTAAATGGCATGCTACTATCTTACGAAAGAGCTCTAATCCTATTTGACACCTCAAGATACCTTTAAATAATTGCACGTTTTGTCATACTCTTTAATAACCTCACCACGACAAAGTACCCGTTGGTATAAATAGCAATTTTCTACTTTCTTGAATACAAACGTTAAATCATCATCTAATTTAGATAATTCTTTCGGTATTTTAAAAATAGGTTTTCCCAGTTTCTCCATCGTTTCAATCAAATGATAGTTGATAAAATGAACTGGAGAAGGATACTCAACCAACTCTTGCCAATGCCTTTCAAGGGCATAAGTTTCATTGGCATGATTCGGGATATTTGCTTGAGAAGCTTCCATGGACCTACCCTCCTTCATTTTGATCTCTTGATCTTAATTATAAGAACATTCGTTCTTATTTCAAGCACTAAATTAGGATGACATCCATTATTTATCTTTATTGACATAAGATTACATAGTATCTACTGAAGATTACATAGTATCTAACTGATAATCGTAGTTAAAATTTTTTGATGGGTATACTCTTATTTATAGATTGCCTATCCTTTATTGATTTACAAAGTGTTGTACATTACAATTGCTCTTCTTGAGTCCTTGTTTAACAAGCTGATTGAGTGCTTCAGGTTTCAAATGAACGACGCGATCCTCTGGGGTCCACTGCACATTTGGTTTTTCATTCAACTGTAAGACATCCGACACATCGATAGAATCAGTAGGTACAAGGTAATAGACAACTACTATTTGATGATAGACTTGACCATTTCCCTGCCAAAAATTCTCAACGACCCCCAGCAGTTGTTTAACACTATTCATGAGGCTTTAAAAACTTAACTTCTAGAAATACCTAACGTCATTCTGGCATAACGACTCATACGATCTGGCGACCAAGCCGGATACCACACAAGTTTCACATCAGAACTTTTGACCTCTGGCACTTTTTTAAGCGCCCGATGGATTTCATCTGTAATAATATCTGCGAGAGGACAACCCATT
>NZ_ATXL01000070.1 GCF_000421665.1 Bavariicoccus seileri WCC 4188
AGCCGGCTTAGCTCAGTTGGTAGAGCATCTGATTTGTAATCAGAGGGTCGAGGGTTCAAGTCCTTTAGCCGGCAGTAAAAATGCGGAAGTAGTTCAGTGGTAGAACATCACCTTGCCAAGGTGGGGGTCGCGGGTTCGAACCCCGTCTTCCGCTTTTTAATTTTTTCTCATAAACATGCCGGGGTGGCGGAACTGGCAGACGCACAGGACTTAAAATCCTGCGGTAAGTGATTACCGTACCGGTTCGATTCCGGTCCTCGGCATTAGGCACCCATAGCTCAATTGGATAGAGTACTTGACTACGAATCAAGCGGTTGCAGGTTCGACTCCTGCTGGGTGCATTTTTTTCATAACGGGAAGTAGCTCAGCTTGGTAGAGCACTTGGTTTGGGACCAAGGGGTCGTAGGTTCGAATCCTGTCTTCCCGATCTTAAAAAGCAAATTGACTGTTAGGACTTAGGTTCTGACAGTTTTTTGTATTTGGGAGTAACTATCTCTTAGCTAATGCTATTGTTAAAGTTAACCACGGTATCATGCATGGTGAGTATAAAACTTGCATTTATGCGTGGATAAGTTATAATAGTCAATAATGGTCAAATAAGGAGATGGTAAAAATGTCAAATTTATCCGATGATATAGAACGCTATATTAAAGCGTTTCTGGTTCAATCAGATGAAATCGAATTGAAGCGCAGTGAAATAGCTTCACAATTTGACTGTGTCCCATCGCAAATCAACTATGTCATCAATACGAGGTTTACAGTTCCTAAAGGGTATGTTGTTGCCAGCAAACGTGGTGGCAGCGGCTATATTCGGATCACGAAGATCCAACTTCGTGATAATGCGAAAAAGATCGATTTATTGGCCCAACAAATAGAATCTGAAATGTCTATAAATGATACGAAGAAGTATTTGATTGATCTCTTTCAACAGGGATTTATGACAAGGAGAGAAATTCAACTGTTGTCTCTCGTGATGAATAGTCCTGCCATTGATCAAGATACTAACGGCAATAATTGGCGTAGTGATATGCTAGCTCAGTTAACTGAGCACTTGAAATATTATTGGGAATAGTGTTTAGTAGGCAGTAATATAAACGAAAACAACCTTATTAACCAGGGCTGGTCAAGTGACCAAGAAAGAAGGGTTATATTATGAGTGAATTATTTACATCTAATGCCAAGCACGCGGTCTTGATCGCAGCAGAAGCAGCCATTCATTTTAAACATCAAGCAGTAGGGACAGAGCATTTATTACTTGGTCTAGCTGCTGAACCAGATGGTATCGCGGGGAAAGTATTACGTGAATACCAAGTAACACCTGAAAAAATCAGAGAAGAAATTGAATTATTAACAGGCTACGGTTTGGGAGCTCGTGTGAGTGATCCCTTGCATATGCCTTATTCACCACGAGCAAAACGGGTCGTGATGTTTGCCTCCAACGATGTTGAGCGGACGGGTCAAAAATTAATTGGGACAGAACATCTGCTTCTGTCATTGACACGTGAACAAGCATTAGCGGTTAAGATCTTAACCAATATTGGAGCAGATCCTCGGGTGATTCAAGCACGTATTTTTGAAAAATTAGGTGTCAATAATCCCGAGAAAGCAGCTAAACAAGCTAATAATGTTAGACGCAAGAAACCAGGTCAATCGACAACGCCAACTTTAGATGAGTTAGCTCGCGATGTGACTGAGATGGCACGCAATGAGGAAATGGATCCCGTCGTTGGTCGTGATCGCGAAGTGCGTCGTATTATCCAAATCCTGAGTCGTAGAACGAAGAACAACCCCATTTTACTTGGCGAACCAGGTGTTGGGAAAACGGCGGTAGTTGAAGGTTTAGCACAAAAAATCGTCAGCGGTCAATTGCCAGATGTTTTAAATGAAAAACGGTTGATGATGCTTGATACCGGTGGATTAGTTGCGGGTACGAAATTCCGTGGCGAATTTGAAGAACGGTTGAAGAAAATTATCAATGAGATTCGTGAAGATAAGAATGTTATCTTGTTTATTGATGAGATTCATACCTTGATTGGAGCAGGTGGTGCTGAAGGCGCAATCGATGCCTCTAACATTTTGAAACCTGCACTAGCCCGTGGTGAGATTCAATTGATCGGAGCTACGACCTTAGATGAGTATCAAAAATACTTTGAAAAAGATGCAGCATTCGAAAGACGTTTTGCGACAGTCATGATCGATGAGCCCTCACCGCAAGAAAGTATTGCGATATTGAACGGCTTGAAAGAGCGTTATGAGGACCATCATCATGTCTCGATTAGTGACGAAGCTATTGAAGCAGCCGTTAAATTATCGACCCGTTATATCACATCACGCAGATTGCCGGATAAAGCCATCGATTTGATTGATGAAGCGAGTGCGAAAGTTCGTTTGGATCGTGAAAGTTCAGTAGATCCATATGTTGCGACTGAAGAAGAGTACAAGAAATTAGTCGCACAAAAAGAGGCCGCTGTTTTGAACCAACAATTCGAAGAAGCAGCACAACTCAGACAAAAAGAAATCCAATTAAAAGATCGCTTAGCTAAACTGGGCGAACCTAAATCAGAGGACTCAACGAAAGTTGTTGTTTCTGATAATGATGTTGCTGAGGTAGTTGCACAATGGACAGGTATTCCGTTGAAACAAATGGAACTGAAAGAAAGCGAACGCCTCGTGCATTTGGAAAAAGAATTACATCAGCGTGTAGTTGGCCAAAAGGATGCTGTTGGCGCAGTTTCAAGAGCCATCCGTCGTGCACGGAGTGGATTGAAAGATCCAAAACGGCCAATCGGATCATTCTTATTCCTAGGACCAACTGGTGTTGGTAAGACTGAGTTAGCGAAAAGCTTAGCAGAAGTCTTGTTTGGGGAAGAAGATGCGTTGATCAGAGTCGATATGAGTGAATTTATGGAACGTCACTCAACGAGTCGGTTAGTCGGATCTCCTCCAGGCTATGTTGGCTATGATGAGGGTGGACAATTGACGGAAAAAATTCGTCAAAAACCTTATTCTGTCATCTTGTTTGATGAAGTGGAAAAGGCCCATCCAGAGGTATTCAATATCTTGTTACAACTTTTAGATGATGGTCATTTGACGGATTCTAAGGGACGTAAAGTTGATTTTAGAAATACAGTCATCATTATGACATCAAACCTTGGTGCCACAGCCCTAAGAGATGAGAAGACAGTTGGTTTCGGGGCAACTCAAGCTAAAGATGATTTCAAAGCGATGGAAGGACGGATTCGTGAAGAATTGAAGAAATCCTTCAAACCTGAATTTTTGAACCGGATTGATGAAACGATTGTGTTCCATGCATTAACGAAGGACGAGACTCAAGCCATTGTTAGAATGATGGCGAAGGATATCGTTACTCGGATGCATGATCTAGGGATTACGATTAAGATTACCCCTGCAGCAGTGACCGTCATTGCTGATGAAGGATATGATCCTGAATACGGAGCAAGACCATTACGTCGTGCACTGCAACGTCAAATTGAGGATCCATTGAGTGAACAATTATTGAATGATGATGTTAAATTTGGCCAAGACGTTACAGTGGGAGCTCGTAAGGGTAAAATCTATGTCGAAGCAAAACCGAGCAATCCTAGTCAATCTAAACAAGAGACCGTTACCACAGTATAGCTTTCTGGTAGGGTATCCGATTAAAAATATGATAAACTAGGGTAAAAGGAGGAGTTAGTCATGGTAGACAAGAAAAAAGCATTAATCATCGGACTTGGAGCAACACTGATCATCGGTGCTGCCGCTGCAATAATCGCCTCTGATGAAGAAAAACGTGAAAGTGTATCAGCGTTTATTAATCGTCAAAAGGTAAAATGTTTTGTGAAGGATAAGCTTAATGGGAACGAAAAGGCATTGAATGCCGTAGATGAGTTATCTGATGCGGATGTTAACCGTTTAGTTGCGATCGTTGAAAAAACCGGTGACTGGAAAGAAAACTTCCTCGAAGCCTTTAGTGAAGTCAAAGATAAGACCAAAGACGTCTTAAAACGCGATGAAGATTGGTTGAGTTTGTTATCAAAATTATCGGATAAATATCTGAAATAGTGAAACTGTAACAGTAATTTGTGAATGATAAAAAGGAGTTGGCACGTGTGCCAGCTCCTTTTTTATTAGGCTCTATGTTTTTTTCCTCTCGCCATGCAATCTCTATGTTGTCGCTTGTCTCTATAGCTACTCTGTTGTTTATAGATGAGCTACTCTTGCTTGAAGTAATCGTGATAAGAACAGGAAAACGAGGGTTACGGTGAGTCCAATCAGCAGAATGAAAGTCGCTAACACAATTACACCCGGGTGATTCATCCCTATAACAAGAAAAAGAAGGTTCATCACAAAAAAATAAGTCGCGTCTCCTCCAATCAATAGGGCAATTTGCTTAATCCAACCAGCCGTTTTGGATAGCTCTAAGCCGTTGCGCTGAAATGTATTGACGACTTTAAGAGCGATAACCAAACTAATGACTAATGGGATGACAGTGGACCAAATAACTAAGAGCCACGGTAGATAGTAGTATGAAAATTCAGGATTAGTCGCAACAATTTCTCTGCCAAATTGTGGAATCAATACGGCATAGATGATTAGTGTCGCGATACCTAGTAGTATGAGAACAATTCGTAAGCTATTGGATAGATGATCTTTTTTCATGTGACACAGCTCCTTTTGTTTGTTGTGCGTTAGTAGCACTAGTAACGCGATAATGCAGTGTTGTACTAGGACTATGTCATTAGTATAAGCTATTTAAACACAAAAAGGGTCCTAAAGACCCTAAGAAAGCATTAAAAAACGATAAAAATGTATCGATTAACGATAAAAAGTGTCCGTTGATAAATAGCGGTTATGGCTAAAAACGGAATGGTCAGAGGCTTGGAAAGAGAAGGTGACATAGTGCTAAATCGTCTAATTGTCTGAGTTGTAAACCGGTTTGTTCGTAAAAACGATCAATTCGGTAGTTTAAGGTGTTGCGGTGGACAAATAGACGTTGGCTCGCTTTACTGATATTTCCGGCAGCATGCCACAGAGACTTGATCAGATCGCTATAATCAGGGACAGCGGTTATTTGCTGTTGTAAGCCTTCTTTGATGGTGCGATTGGGTTGATCCGCGAAATACCACAAGGCAATCTCACTGAAATCGACCAAGAAGGGTTTATGTAACTGTTGGAGTTGTGAGACAATCTGACGTTCCTCAAGGACGATTTGATCATTAAAAGTGCTGGGTTCCCAGTTTGAACCGATAAAAGCATCGATATTGACACCAAAGTCATCCGTTAACGGGTCCTTGATCTCAGAGAGAATCACTTTTGTAGCGGAGGGTTCAGCGAACTCTCTCACTAAAACAGCAAGTTCTGGTGTGAGCCACTGAATCCCCAACGTATCGGGGATTGCCTGTTCAAGTGTTTCTGCCAATTCGCGTTGATAAGGAATCACCAACCAGACGAGTTGGACGAACTGATCTAAATCGGGCAATGCTTGGGGCGAAGCCGTTTTTTCTGTAGTTAGCTGTGTTAAGAACGTTTTCCAAGCAAGTGGTAATGTCGATGGCAATAATGGTTTATCTAAAAAGTGATTAAGCAACCATTTTTCGCGGTCAGTTAGCGCCTCATCGGGAATATGGAGGTAGTCTGTTTTGGTTGCGATAACATACTCATTGCCGTTCGCTGTTGATTGCGACGAGCGTGTGGCTTTAGGGAACCATTGTTTAAGTGACTTTGATGACTTTGGCATAATTAAGACTCCTGTTAAAAATGTTTTACAATGAGTTGGGATCTATGATGAATTGGGATCTATATAAGTTGGAATCCATGATGAGTATTGACCCATCAGATGGACTGATATGGTAAACTATAATGTAAGTTAATAGTATCATATTGTGGAAATTTTTGCCGAAAGGTGCTACTTATGACAGATAAATCAATAGAAAAACAATCGACGAAAGAAATGCAATACTCACCAGAGTATTTTATGGGTGAAGCCTTAAAAGAGGCACACAAAGCTTTGGCTATTGGAGAGGTACCAATAGGAGCGGTCGTAGTCTATCACAATAACATCGTTGGGCGAGGATTCAACCGCCGAGAGACTTCTAAAATTGCAACAACCCATGCGGAGATGACAGCAATAGAGATGGCCAATAAAGAACTTGGCAAGTGGCGGCTAACGGATTGTGATCTCTATGTTACCTTAGAACCATGCCCCATGTGTTCTGGCGCCATGATCTTAGCACGGGTCCGTCATGTTTACTTTGGAGCGTTTGATCCGAAAGCCGGGGCGGCTGGTAGCTTGATGAATCTATTGACGGATGAACGGTTCAACCACCAACCTTTCGTGACGGGCGGTGTGTTAAAAGAAGAGTGTCAGGCCTTGCTAAAGGATTTTTTTAAAAGGCTTAGGTCGCGCAATAAAGCCGATAAAGCAGTGAGAGAAGCTCTAAAAAAGAGCCAACTGTAAGGTTACAATACATGTGTTACATGAAAATAAAAAAATAGAGGAAGCTTC
>NZ_ATXL01000071.1 GCF_000421665.1 Bavariicoccus seileri WCC 4188
TTATTCAGAAAGAAATAGAACCTTGGATACATCACAGAATCAGACAGCTTATTCTCAAAAGATGGAAACTACCAAAAACAAAAATAACGAAGTTATTAAAATATGGATTAAATTTAGATAGTGCCAAAAGAATCGGTTATTCCAGAAAGAAATACTGGAGATTATCTAAATCACCAGAGGTTCACTGGGCCCTTACAAACGAAAGACTCCACCACTGGGGCTTAGTATCCCTAAGCGAAATGGTAGAGTCTGCTTACGCAAGATATTGAACCGCCGTATACGGATCCGTACGTACGGTGGTGTGAGAGGTCGGAGCCGTGAGGCTCCTCCTACTCGATTAGCCAATAAATACTATAATGATAACTGATGTTATAATAAATACTATGATGACAACTGATGTCACATGACGGTTATATATGCTAGAATATATAACAACTAAATAGCTATTAAATCAGTGTTTTTGATAAAGGAGGTCAATCGATTGCGACGGCGGTTAATGGATCAAAGAGTCTTGCTCACTTCTTTTAAGTACTCAGTCCCTGTCATGGCGGGGTATCTTTTTTTAGGAATGTCACTTGGTGTGTTTTTAGATAGTTATGGTTATAACTGGATATGGTCTCTTGCCATGTCGGTATTTATTTACGCGGGTTCGATGCAATTTGTAGCCGTCTATCTATTGGCTAACCAAGCTCCATTGCTTGAAGTTGCTCTAATAGCAATTGTTATAAATGCTAGACAATTAGTTTATGGTATATCAATGTTGAGTTATTTTCATCATTTTGGATGGCAAAAACCGTATCAGATGCTCTCTTTAACTGACGAAACGTTTTCATTATTATGCCATATTAAAATTGAGAATTTAGAGTTGCGCAAAAAAGTGTTTTTAGGAGTTAGCTTGCTCAATCAGATGTATTGGGTGCTTGGCTGTGTGTTAGGCAGTTTGTTTGGCAATCTTATTCCTGCAAAGGGAATAGAATTCATGATGACTGCTCTATTTATCGTGATATTCATTGATAGATGGGAGAAAGAATCAGATCATACGTCTTCAATTACGGGAATCGTTATCTCGTTGCTTGCTTTAGTCATACTGGGAAAAGAAAATTTCATTATGCCAACTATTGTTATGTTGATCATTTTTTTACTTCTGATGAAACCTAAGTTAGAAAGTTCCAGTCGGTCATCGGGGGATTGAGACAATTATTTAATCGGAGGTAACCATAATGTCAGTGAAACAGTCTATTTTAATCATTGGTGTCATATCATTAGTTACTATTTTTATGCGAATTATGCCTTTCGTTCTTTTTCGCTCCCCAGAGCAAACTCCCGGGTGGGTAAAATATCTTGGTCGAGTGTTGCCTTCAGCTATTATAGGCTTGTTGGTTGTCTACTGTTTTAAAGATGTTTCATTTACCACGAATTATTATGGTATTCCAGAAATTATTGCTAGTATATTGGTCATTATTAGTTATAAAAAGTTTCACAAAATATTTGTCAGTTTGGGTTTGGGGACTGTTACTTATATGCTATGGATCAATCTATTTTAATGACATTTTAAGAGCACTGGTTGGTAGTAGGATAGGGCTAATGTATATAGACAGTGATAATGGTTCAGTCGGTCTTAAGACCGACTTTTTTATTTAAGTGATATGGTATAGTGAAATATAGAAGTATTGTTTTGCACGAGTTCGCAAAATTGTGCGGGCGTTGGCTACACAACTTTAGATTTGACGAGAAGAAAGAGGGAAAGTAATGACAAGACCAAAGAAGAAAAAGCGGAAACTATGGATTGGCTTAGTAATAGCTCTCACAGCGCTAGCGATTGTTGCAATTATTGTTGTAAAATTTATGAACGTTGACTCAAAAACAATGGAATCTCAAGAGATTGTCGGTGAACAGACAGAGTATTATATTGTGCCATCTGTAGAACAAGTTTATATCAATGGTGTTATCACTCCGAATCAATCTGAAGAATTTATGGCTGACAATGAAAAGGGCGAGGTTCAAAACTTGACGGTTCAAAACGGCGATTCGGTCGCTAAAGGTGATGTTTTATTTGAGTACTTCAGTCAAGCGACGCAAGATCAGGTCGATGAGTTAGTCAATCAAATCAATCAACAAGAAACAGCTCGGGCTAATCAGGCTTATAAAAATCAAATAGAAATCAATAAGTTTTGGCAAACACCTGAAGAAGAACGGACGATGACGGCAGCAGAGCTTGATGCCAACTATAATACCTGGGATATGGATGCTGAGATCAACGCACAATATGATGCATTAGAAAACTTAAAAGCCAAAACGGTTGAAATCGTTTATGCACCTTTTGCTGGTGTGGTGGAAATTCCTTCGACTAAAACAGCTGAAACTCCTGTATTGCGATTAGTGTCTCAAGATTTCTATCTTTCTGGAACAGTTAACGAGAAGGATTTAGAACGGCTAGCAATTGATCAAGCTGCAGATATCACAGTCAATTCAACTGGGACGGTGATCACTGGTAAGGTCGCTACGATTGGTCAAAATCCTTCTACTGGTGACGAGACTAATTCAGCCGATATGATGGGGTCAAGTGGATCAACTAGCATGTCGACCTATCCCGTACGATTAACGGTTGACACGACTGAGGGAATTAAGAATGGTTACCATGTTCAGGCGTCAATTAATTTAGAGGATCAGCAAATCAGTATTCCAAAAGAAGCTGTCCAAACAGATGGCGATCGGACCTATGTTCTTGCAAATGAATTTGGCACTATTATAGAGAAAGATATCAAGTTGGGCGAGGAACAAGGCGAAGAGGTCGTAGTAACTTCTGGTCTGTCAGCAGAAGATTATGTAGTCGTCACTAATCCTGCTGGATTAACTGCCGGCGATCAAGAAGATCCTGGAATGGGCATTATATTGAATGATGATATGGCAATCGATGGTCAAGATGTGACAGAATCGGTTGAGAAATGAGGGTGCTTATGACAACAAAACCCTTGATTCAAATGAATAATATTGGAAAAATGTTTGGAGAAGATGAGTACCAACATAGTGTATTGGAAGGTATCGACCTAACGATCAATAAAGGTGATTTTTTGATGATCTTAGGGAAGTCCGGGAGTGGTAAGACAACTCTGATGAATATTATCGGTTTTTTAGATGACTTATCGACTGGTGATTATCTTTTTTTAGGTCAAAAAGTGAGTGAACTCAAAGAAACTAAAAAAGCGGAATTGAGAAATCAATATATTGGATTTATCTTTCAACAGTTCTTTTTGATAGAGTCATTGAATATCAAACAAAACATTGAACTACCATTAGTTTATAGTGGCATTCACTCGAAAAAAGAACGCAAGAAGAAAGCTAAACACTATCTTGATCTCGTTGGCATCGGCGATAAAATGACGGCAAAGACTACGCAATTATCTGGTGGACAACAACAACGTGCTGCGATTGCTCGGGCATTAATCAATGAACCATTAATGATAATGGCGGATGAACCTACTGGAGCTCTAGATTCGGAAACGAGTTTAGCAATCATGACCTTATTAAAGGATCTGAATCAGCAAGGAATCACCATTGTTATGGTAACGCATGATGAAGATCTCTTAAGGTATGCGACTAGAGTCGTTCGAATCAGCGATGGACAATTGACTGAGGAGGGGATAGCATGATCAGAAATATTCTGTTGAGCACTCTTCTTAGCTTGAAAGTACACAAATTACGGGTATTTTTGACAATGATTGGTATTATTATAGGAATTGCTGCTGTTGTGACAGTATCTTCCTTGGGTGAGGGCATGCGGGAAGAAACACTGTCTTTGATTAATGCTGCAGATGCCAATGCTGTCAAAATAACCTATCAGTCAGAAGATTCATCCAATGAACAGATGTATAGCAGTGAGTCTAGTGATTTTACGTTTTCAAAAGCAGATATGAAGCGATTGAATCGTATACCTGGTGTGTCTAGTGTAACTGCTGATTTTGGAGATTCTTATGGGATGAATAGTAGTGTCCAAAGCACTTATTCTAATGGAGACTATTTTGGGTCATTTTTTGGGACACAGTTAGCTGCCTATCAAAAAGACGCCCCACTTGAAATCGGACGTAATCTGCTGAAAACAGATGAAGGAAATAACGTGATCGTCCTATCAGGTGATATTGTTGAAGCTTTATCTTATGAAATGGATGTGACAGCCGCTGACTTAGTTGGTAGTGCGGTTAATATAGACGGATATATGTTTAAAGTTGTCGGCGTCAAACAACCAATTGTTTATGATGAATTCGGAAATTCAGCTGAATCTGCTGACTATACGTGGAACGATATGGCAACAAGTGACGTGCCTCAGACAGCTTTTACACTGTTGACCGCCGCAAAGCCGATTAATGCGATTCAGTTAAAAGTGAGTGATGATACAGATCGTGCAAGTGTTGTTAGTTCAGCAGTAAGTCAATTAATGGAAAACTATCCGGATGTGGAAGGATATTTTGAAGAAGATACATCAAATCAACAAATGATTGATGAGTTTAATGATTATCTCTCTTCAATGATCTTGTTCCTGATGGCAATCACAGCGATATCTTTACTGGTGGGTGGTATTGGTGTAATGAATATCATGTATGTCTCAGTCTCAGAACGGAAACGAGAAATAGGAATTCGTCGGGCTATCGGTGCCAAACCTAGAGATATCTGGTTACAGTTTATGCTTGAAGCAGTAATCATTACATTTATAGGAGGATTCATTGGCCTTTCATTGGGATATGGTATTGCTCAAATTGTAAGTTCAGTTGTTGCTATTCCTGCCACATTGACGACTCAAACGATGCTGATTTCGACATCAGTGTCAGTGCTGACAGGTTTGATATTCGGAATTATCCCAGCAATCAATGCCGCCAAAATTAATCCAATAAAAGCAATATATAACTAAGGGTTATTCACTGTGCGCTAAGCTTTGAGCCATAAGGTATTTTGACTATAATTCTAAAAGACAGCTTAAAATATAATCTCAATCAAATTGTTGAATATATTTTTCAAGATAAGTATCAAGACAAGTCTTAAATGGAGATTTAAAATGGAGAAAAGAGAGAACTGAAATGCTCAGTTCTCTCTTTTTCATTGCTTTCTAGTGTTATTTCTAGAATTAATACTAGAAGTGATTAATAGAGTTTTATTAATAGAAAGTTATAATTACTAGAGACTTAGTAATAAAAGACTACTATCGTGTGAGGATCATCTCAGCTGAAAATTCGTCATAGCGATGAACGGTAATGGAATATTCAAAAGCAGCTCCGTTTGCAAGGTATCCTGTTTGTTCTGCTACAGCAACTGGATCATTAGGTAATAAGTGTAATTCACTTGCTTCAAAGTCACTTGCTTTTCTAACGGTTATTTTTCTATGGGCGCTTTGTAGTTTTAACCCAAGTTCAATTTCTATATATTCGTAGATTGATTGTTGTAAGACTTTCTCGGTCAGTCCTGGAATCAAATCGATGGGCATATAAGTTTCTTCAATCACGTTTGGTTCGTTATCTAGTAAACGCAAACGGTAGATATGGTAGACAAATGAATCTGCCTGGATATTCAATTTTTCTTGGATGGTTTCATCAGGTCTTATAACCGAAAATTCGTAAATCTTACTCGTAACTGTTTGATTTGGATTAAGGGCTGTTTTTCCTCTGAATTGATTAGCAATCGTAATGCGTTCTATTTCAGTTGGTGATAGGTCTTTTACAAATGTTCCAGAGCCACGTCGTTTGATGATGAGTCCTTCAGCAACTAGAATGTCCAAAGCATGTTTCACAGTCATCTTACTGGCATCATACAGTTGGCATAGTTCTTTCTCTGATGGTAATTTATCGCTTGATCGATATTTTCCTTCTAATATTTGATTACGGATATCACTAGAGATATGAACGTATTTTTTCATCTGTTGATGCTCCTTTGTTGTGGTTACTGTTAACCGTTATAATGAGTACTATTAATCACTAATAATCACTTTTGAGGGAGTGTCAATAATTTTGTGTAAATGGCGATTCCCTTTGACAGTTTGCTTATAAACTTTCCAAAGTATCTTCTAATATGCCTTGAACTATTTTGAAACCTTTGTGTGAACGATTTAGAAACTTTTGGTTATAGTCATCAAAAATGGAAACCATAAATCTTTCCAAAGCTTCTTCATTTGGAAACTGCTCTTTACGTTTAGTGTACCGCTTGATTTTTTTATTAAAGGATTCAATCAAATTAGTAGAATAAAGGCTTGGCCTAATCTGTTTGGGAAAACGACAAAAAGTCAATAAATACTCATTTTCTGCGATAGTCTTAACGGGTCTAGGATAGATTTTCTGCCACTTTTCAATAAACTGTTGACGGGCTATTTCAGCTTCTTCCAGTGAATCTGCACGATAAATTGTTTTGAAATCGTCGTTAATTTCTTGACGATCTGTTGCCCTAACACGTTTCGTCAAGTTACGTGCCACATGAATACAACATTGTTGATGAACCGCGCTCGGAAAGT
>NZ_ATXL01000072.1 GCF_000421665.1 Bavariicoccus seileri WCC 4188
GTCTTCAAAATGCACATTTTTCTTCACTAATTTATTAAACTGAATTTTTTCGAGGAACTCACGAACCAAAATCAATCCGCCATGGGAAGATAGCTTTTCACTTTTTGAGGAAATTTGAACATTTTTATTGAAACTTAGTCGATTATCGCGTAAATTTGACATATAGAACACCTCTGTTTTGTATTTTCGTCAAATCTACATTAACAGAAAGGTGTTCTTTTTTCACGCACCAAATGGGTGAAAAAAGAAACTCTTTACAAATGTTGAAGAAATACGGTTTTAGAGCGCAAACTCATAAAACTATGAATTATCTAGGTGAATTCTAAATTCTTCAATTTAAATTTTCTATTAAATGTTTTATTTGTGTTCAAATCAGTAATAAATGCATATCGACTTAATTAGGAAGAGAACGAGAATATTGTTGCATTAGCAGGAAAGTTTGAGGGGTATATGAAAAAGAAAGGAAGCTATAGAACAGTGATCGGAAAAAAATACATGTGAAGGGTACTTTAGAAGATTTATCGGTTGGTTGTGGGAATGCTGTTAACAGAATGATATTAATAAAGGGGAGTAAAAGATGAAGAAATTAGGCCGTATATTTGTCATCATAGTGATGGTTTTACAAAGTATCGCACCTAACATCGCAAGTGCTACTGAAGCTCAGCTGTCAAAAGAGCACTTTAATTTCGAGAATGTTGAATTTTCCAATAATGGCGAAGATGTTAATGCGATTGTTAAAGGAAGCTATACCAAAACAAGCGAAGATGAAAGTGTCGATAAAGTACACGTCTCTGATAATGTCAAACTAGCGGATTCTAGTAATAATCCGTTAGTTGCAGTTGATGGTTCTACTAAGGGAACGTATGATATTTCGAACAATGTGATTACATTGAAAGCAACATCAGCAGGCACTTACTCGGTTCAAGTGAAATTAGCTGGTAAGTATAATTTGGATAGCCAAAATACGACAGTTAATTTTACTTACGGGAGTCAATCTGTAGCGAAACAATTGACTGGATTAGAAAGTATCCAAGCGACAGCTGGGACAGTAGATAACACTGATCAAAATTCTGATGCAACTGCTAAAGAATCAGAAACAGATAAACAAGAGTCTACCGATCAATCAGGTGAAAGTGCTGATGACGAAGCTGACCCTGATGCGGATGCAGAAGAAAGTAAACCTGAGACCGATGCAAATGATGCTGATAAGGAAGCAGACAAATCCGGTAGTGATGCTGAAGTAAAAGAAGATGCTGACACGAAAAATTTAAAAACAATTCCTGAAGGCACCAATTTAGTTACTTATTTTAGTCTTATTATTAATCCTGGAACTGATAAAGAACAAGTTGTTCCAAATGGTGGAGAAGGCGAAATCGAACTAGACGGGAAAAATGCTCTTCAATTAGAATATGGGTTAACCATTCCTGATGACATTGATATTTCTGAAGGGGATACCTACAAACTTCCGTTACCAAGCATATTTAAGGATGCTACGGTTGGTAAAACTATCCCTCTTAATGTTGATGATAAAGAAATAGGATCTTATACAATTCAAGGTGGAGAAGTTGTAATTACTTTTTCTAATGGCGCAAATGACTTCGATGGTAAAAACATTCAAGTTAATATTAGCGGTATTCTTGATGAAGAAGTTTTTGAAAATCAAGATGAAGTTGACGTCAAAGTTCCTTATGCTGAAGGAGATGGCTATGAGTCAACTATTAAAGTTAAGCCAAAAGATTTTGAAGGCGAAGACAAAAAAACGGCTGGACAACCATATATCATTGGTGAAAATGGTGAAAAAGTCTATACGAACAAGAATCCGGAGTATGTCGATTGGACAGTCCGGGCCAATGATTCAGTAGAAGATATTACAGATGCCAAGGTTATTGATAAACTCGGAGACAATCTAGAGATTGTACCGGATAGTTTTATAGTAGAAAAAATTATTAAAGATAGAGATGGCAAAGATACCGGTAAAGAGCCAGTTACTGGTTTAACACCAGAAATAAAAGATCCTGGTTTTGAGTTAAACTTAGGAAGTATTTCTGATGCTTATGATATTACATATACGACTAAAATTACTCGTCCAGATGGTGGCGGTAAATTAACCATTAATAACGATGCTAGTATTATTCTTGATGGGGATGATAAGGACTATTCAGATAATGTAGATGTCGAATTCTCTAATGATATCCCTACCATTCAAAAAGACGGGGCTGTATCTAGTGACCGGGGAGATATAGTGAATTGGACAGTCAAGTACAATTTTGGAAAGCAAAATATTGGAATAGTCAACTTAACAGACAATCTTGATAAAGGGACAATTGATTTAGATACTATTAAGGTTACTCAGGTAGATACAAATGTCGATGGAAATGTTGTTCCGGGGTCTGAAAAAGTAGTTACTGTGACTCCAACAACTGACGACCAAGGGAATGTTGTGTTACCTGATTTAGATGCTGATGGGAAAGCGTATTTGATTACTTTCGATTCAGAAGCGCCTGTTGGAACTAAAGGAAGTATCACGAATGTCATTTCTGATGACAAAGGTAACTCTGATGATGCGAAAGTTGATGTTGATACTATTCCGACAGGTGGTAAAGTTGGGGAACAACATGTAGATAAAGATGGTAATCCTTATATCGAATGGACGATTACCATGAATACAAATAAAGTCGATACACCGTCTATTAATATTAAAGATGTGTTTAACCAAGAGTTTTTAAAATTTGATTCAAGTGATACTAGTCTATATGATTTGTATCAAGATGGCGAGAAAGTTGATAGTAGCACATACACATTAAAAGACTATGAACACAAGGATGGTAGAAAAGGATTTGAACTGAACATCAATCCTGCAGGGGCGCATGAGTTCAAATTTGTTTACCGGACTTATTATACGGTCGCTGGTATGCGACAGCCAAATCTAGCTAATCATGCAGAATTAATTTTTGATGATGGTAATGGAGGCACAATTGGGCCTGGAGAAGGGATTGATTTTAAACAAACTGGTCCTAAAGCTGGGATAAAAAAGACTGGAAAGTATGTCTACGATTCCGAAGGTAAACAAGTAATTGAATGGACTGTTACTTTTAATAAAAGTAAAATTTTATTGGATAAAGATTCCAAAATTGTTGATGATTTTACTAGCGGAAATTACGAATATATTGATAGTTCGTTAAGTATAGTAACTGACAATGGAACACTTTTCACAGACTATGGTTTAGATACTAATAGTCCAAATCCTGGATTTACAATCAATCTAACAAAAGCCACTAAAGAAACCTTAAAAGTAACGTATCGTACAACAGCTGATGATGCTGCAAATAAGGATCAAACAAATAAAGCAACTCTTAGGTGGCAAGGTGGAGACGAAACCGCTGATGCTACTGTTGGCAAAAGAGATCCTGGAATCAGTAAAGAAGGTAAGGTTGTTATTAACAAGGATGGTTCTAAATCTGTTAATTGGACTATCAAGTTTAATATAAATAAAAATATTATTTATAATTTTGAACTAAAAGATCAAAATACTCCTAATACTGTCATAATTGACAAAAATTCAATTGAAATTAAGAACGATGCTGGAGATGTGGTGACAGGTGATTTCGAAATTACTGATCCAGCAAATGGTGCGTTCACTGTTAAAAAAGATAAACTAGAGAATACTAAATATACATTGACATATACAACTAGTTTATCTCCTGAAGAAGAAGCACAAGAAGTTAAGAACATCGCTAATATTGAGTATCGCGGTGGAAAAGATAAAGCGGAAGCTAATGTTCCAAAACCAGAACTAGGTGTTAGGAAAACGGCTGAATCGCTTGATAAAAAATCAAATCCAAAAGTTATTACCTGGAAAATAATTGCTAATACGGACGAGAATAATAAGTTTGTTAACCTACAAAATGCTAAATTAACAGACACCATTCCTGCAGATCAAAAATTAGTTAAAGGATCTGTGGAAGTTAAGCGAGTAGGAAGTGATGACACACTTTCACCTGATGCTATTGAGGAAGAGGACAATAAATTTACTGTTAAATTGCCGGATGGTCCTTATCAATACGAAGTCACATTACAAACTACAATTGAATCTTATCCATCCGTAAATGAAAAAATTGATCGTTATACAAACAAGGTAACTTTATCGAATGATAACTATGAAGATGCTACAGCAGATGCTTATCAAGATTATTTTGCTGACGGATCAAATAATAAATCTGCTAAAACAGGTACTGTAAATGATGACACTGAAAATGTAGATTGGGAGCTTACGGTAAACCCAGCAGGCTTGCCAATTAGTAATGCAAAAATTACTGATAATCTCGGTGAAAAATCAAGATCAACCTATGTACCAGGGTCAATAACGGTTGATAACGTTGATAACAATAAAGCAAAAATTGAATTAGCAGATGACAATAAAAGTTTTGTAATAACATTTGAT
Organism: Bavariicoccus seileri WCC 4188; assembly: GCF_000421665.1. Lineage (GTDB taxonomy): Bacteria > Bacillota > Bacilli > Lactobacillales > Aerococcaceae > Bavariicoccus > Bavariicoccus seileri. The sequence continues at coordinate 4,442 of NZ_ATXL01000072.1, forward strand.
ACACCTGACGGTAAAATAAATGAACCAGTTAAGATAAGCTATTCTACTAAGGTGGATGCTGATGTCATTGGTTTTGTAACTGTCACGAATACCGTAAGTTTGACGGGTAGAACAGCTGGCAAAGAGATAGATACTACGACAAGTAGTACCGATACGAGTCAATGGACGTATGGTGGTGGCGGTTCAGGTAGAACGTTAGAACTTAATGTCAACAAGGAATCAAATAATGGCATTAATATTCCTAATACCGAGTTTAAGATTGTTCGCCTGTCAAATAGCGGAGCAGAGACCGTAGTTGCTGAGAGTATTAAAACTAATGGCGGTGGGTTAATCAATATTGATAAACAACGGGCTGGTCGTTATATTATTACTGAGTTGTCTGTTCCAGAAGGCTATGAAAAGTTGACTGCACCTCTGTATGTTATTGTCGGTTATGATAAAGATGGAAAGAGTGTAATCACATACTCTGATAGTAAGTGGTCTACGGGCGGCACTAAGGGAACTAAAACAGTAGTAGTTACAAATAATGTCGTTAAAGGCAATATTGAAGCTACAAAAGTTTGGGAAAATGGTCCAAATGATAAGCCAACTGTCTGGTTCCAACTTTACAGAAATGTTGAAGGAGAAACACCTGAGCCAGTTGATGGAGAAGCTATTAAACAATTAGATAATGGTACAACCAAAGTTAATTGGGACGGTTTAGAGTTATATAAAGAACTTGGTAATGGTAAAACTGCTAAGTATATTTATTCCGTCAAAGAAGTGGATAAAGATGGAAACTCATTTGTTCCAGAAGATTATAAAAAGACTGAAGATGGCCTAAAAGTAACGAATAGTTATGTTATTCCAAAAACAGATGTAACTGGAACCAAGGTTTGGGAAAATGGATCTAAGCCAGCTATTCAATTACAACTAGTTAGAGATGGTAAGGCTTTAGAAGGTGAAGAATTTACCGTTTCTCTAGATGGCAGCGAAGAAACGCCATGGACTCATACATGGACAGGATTAGATAAAACTGATATCAATGGTAAGGAATACAAATATACTGTTGATGAAGTTGAAGTTCCTGACAATTATGAGAAGACAGTATCAGAAGATGGTTTAACAGTAACCAATAAGTTTGTTTCACCAAAAATTGACATTCCAGTAGAAAAAGTTTGGAATGATGCTGATAATCAAGATGGCAATCGTCCAGATTCTATTGAAGTAGAACTTCTAGCAAATGGTGAAAAAACAGATGTTGCCAACATAACTTTAAATTCAGAAAATCAATGGAAAGCATCATTTTCTGAATTGCCAACACTAGATAATCAAGGTAAAGAAATTACTTATACTGTCAATGAAATTAGTGTTCCAAGTAGTTATAAGAGTGAAACAAGTGGAGATAGCGCAGAAGGATTCACAATTACAAACAGCTATACTCCTGGAAAGATAAACGTTAAAGTCAATAAGGTTTGGGATGATAGCAACAACCAAGATCTAGGGTTGTCAAACATATGTTACCTGAACTGATAATAGTGGTGCTTGATGTCTTGTCCACCAAAACGAATTTTTTGACTTTGTTGTCAAGGAGGAAAGTGAAACGATCCTTGACAACAAACGATAAAAATATAAAATCAGTGGACACATCAAGCAGCTTCGTTATACTTATTTTCGTAATACTTTTCAACCATTTGATTTGGGCTTAAGAATCCCAATACTTTTCGTGCAATATTATTGTGTCGACTCATATATCGCCGATGTTGCTTTAACATATCCTCTACGGATT
>NZ_ATXL01000073.1 GCF_000421665.1 Bavariicoccus seileri WCC 4188
TAGGTGGCACACTAGGGAGAACACTAGGGAGAACACTAGGGTAATACCAGGTGAATACTAGGCGAATAATATGGGAATAACTTATAATAATTATAAGACTTGGCTACTGTTGAGGGGACGCTATATTTGGTAGACTGGAGTATAGGTCTTCTATAGATACAAAACGATCAAATCAAATACGTGGAGGTACGATCATGAGAGATGCTGTTATAGTAGCGGCACTTAGAACCCCTATCGGGTCATTTGGTGGGCAATTTAAGGATGTTTCAGCAGTAAGTCTTGGGAGCGAGGTAGTAAAAGCAATCATTAAGTCGGTTAACTTAGCTCCTGATCAGATCGATGAAGTTATTATAGGTAATGTGATCAGTTCTGGTTTGGGACAAAATGTGGCACGTCAAGTCGCAATTAAAGCTGGAATACCGATAGAAGTGCCATCGTATACGATCAATAAAGTGTGTGGATCGGGCTTAAAGGCAGTGTCATTAGCCGCCCAAGCTATTATGGTAGGCGAAAGTGATGTCGTTATAGCTGGCGGTACCGAAAACATGTCACAGGCGCCTTTTCTAGCCTCTACAGCGAGGTTTGGGAGTAAACTTGGCAATCAAACGCTAGTGGATAGCATGCTTCAAGATGCTTTATTAGACGCATTTAGTGGCGAGCATATGGGAGTCACTGCAGAAAATGTGGCAAAAAAGTATCAGATTACACGACTAGTTCAAGATCAGTTAGCTGTAGCAAGTCAAGAAAGAGCGTCTAAGGCGATAGAAGCAGGGCGATTTGACACTGAAATCTGTCCGATAAAGGTTTCCAATCGTAAAGGTGATACTCAGCTAGTGAATAAGGATGAGTATCCACGGCCACAAACGACTTTAGAAAAGCTAAGCCAACTCAGACCGGTCTTTCAAAAAGATGGTACTGTGACTGCAGGGAACGCTTCAGGAATCAATGATGGAGCAGCAGCCGTGATTGTGATGAGCCGAGACAAAGCAGCAGAGCTAGGTTTAAAACCACTAGTTGTGATTAAGGGAAGTGCAAGTGCTGGTGTTGCTCCCGATTTCATGGGATGCGGTCCGATCGCCTCAACGAAAAAACTATTGGAACGGTTAAATATGACGATCGATGGTATTGATCTGATTGAATCCAATGAGGCATTTGCAGCTTTATCTGTTTGCGTCAACGAAGCTCTAGGCTTTGATCCGACAAAAGTCAATGTCAATGGAGGAGCTATCGCATTAGGACATCCAGTCGGTGCCAGTGGGACACGTATCTTAGTGACTTTGATCCATGAGCTGTTAAAACAAGAAGAACACCATACTGGCTTAGCTACCTTGTGCATTGGTGGTGGCCAAGGAATGTCAATGGTAGTTGAAAAAGTAGAATAAAGAAATAAAGAAAAAACTCATAAAAAATAAAATGGAAAACAGAAAGCAAAGGCAAAGAGTGAAAAGTGAAATTAAAAAGAAAAAAACAAAAAGTAAAAAACAAAAAATAAAAAACAATAAGTAAAAGAAAACGATAAAATAAAAAAGTTAATATTAATAGATGATAAGCAAAAAGGGCATGATCGCTATGATCATGCCTTTGTGACTTGGAAAACAAAGAAAAACACTGATAGGAGAATCTGTAACTATAAAAAGGTGGTATATAGTAGCAAACACTGACCTATAGTGTTTTTAACCTAGTTGGTATACAACTAGTGAAATTCCAAGTTATGTTTAGTTTATCACAATTTGAAAGCAGTTCCAGTCTTTTTTGACAATTTAAGTAGGAATAGGGTCCTAAGATAGCCGACTCCAAAATTTGGTGTGGTAGTGCCAGACAATTACACCATATAGAATCACTAGCAAACCAATAGTTCCAATATTCCCAATGAGAGGCCATGTGAGTGATAAGAAAGCTGTAATCCCGACTAAAATGGCACTAACGATGAATAAACCAAAATAGGTAAATGCCACTAAGAAATTACCACCACCACGAGATAGGAGTTGGCTAAAGTCGGACCAATCCAAACTCAACAATCGATAATCACGGTAGAAATAGTAGAGACTAGCTGAAGTGATGCCGATGAAGGTTCCAACCAGCAGTGACAAGAGTAATAGTAGTGGTAATCTCACCCAAATGGCAACTGCCAATAATAGAATCATGGCAATGGCTAGTTGTAGCAAGGTCATGCTAAAGAATTTGATCTTTAAGTATCTTTTTAGAGAGAAAGGTAAACTTTTGATAAAAACATAGTTTTCACGGTCTAGGGAAATAATCATCCCTACCAGTGAAGCTGGGCCGACAGTCAAGGTCGAAAATGCAAGACCAACGACGAAAACGATTGAAAGGTAAGCAGGTGTCAATGTTGACAAGTCAGTCCCAAGGTTCATCAAAAATGGGAAGATAAAGCAGACCGGTACAATCAAGGAGTTTCCTAAATATTGCATGATCAAAGCAGGGTCCTTGATCAAACTAAAATTATACTTAATCAGCTGTTTTTGAATAGGTTGAACAGACTGAGGCGTCTTATTCTTTTTCCGACGTACAGGACTACTCAATTGGGCGTGTTCATAAAAACCAGGAATAATCCTTTTGAGAATGATCCAAAATAGAAGAGCCACAAGTGCAAGGATACCTACAACATAAAGTAAGTTCACTAGTTGGAATGGGCGAACGAGCAAGTTATAGAACGGATATAAAGGCCACAAGATAGCTTGATCGACCAGTTGTCCTGAACTTGCAGCTGTGGACCTGTTATTGAGATAAAGCAAGCCAAAGATCATTCCACCCATTGAGCCAACCATCAAAATGGTACTCCATAGATTTTGGTGTTTTTGGAAGGTCTTAGTTTGCGTAATTCCTGAAACAATCACGAGACAGGCGGTGAAGGTCAATACCGTGAACAATACAAATGTTATAAGCGCTACGATGATAGCAACAACTATATTGTTGACTTTTAGCGCCGTCATTATAAACAGAGCAAGGATCGGTAACAAAAAAGGGACGATATTTAGCGCTACGATTGAGAATTTGGCTAGAAAGACTTCACTCTTTAAAAAGGGTAACGGAAGATAATCTCTTAGGTCCTTACTCTTATAGAAGATGTTGAAAATAACCGTAACACTTTGAGCGAATGTTATGAGGAGAAAAATACCGACATATGACGTAAAGAAACCAGGATATTTAGAAAAATCTATGGCTAAGAAGATAGCACCATAAGCAATTAAGAAAACCAAACTCATCCAGATATATTGTGTTAACAAATAACGAGTCAGACTACCCTCTGATTTTCCTTTTTTCCTAGCTTGGATGGTCTGTTGGGGGTTCGCATAAATCAGATTAGCTCTAAATAAAGCTACCAAGCGTCTTTTAGTCATGAGCAGAATCACCTGCCGTCAATTCGTTAATTAACTCATTATCGTTCGTATGACGACCAACGAGTTGCAAGTAGACTTGTTCAAGAGAATCGCCAGGATAATTAGCCAAGAGATCGGCTACAGAACCGTTATAGACGAGCTTGCCAGTTTTTAAGATAGCGATTTGGTCGCATAATTGTTGTGCCGTTGCTAGATCATGTGTTGAAAAGATAACTGTATTTCCCTTTTGAGCATAGGATTTAATTAATTCTTTTAAATCAAAAGCTGCTTGTGGGTCTAACCCTTGAAGTGGTTCATCTAAAATCCAGATTTCTGGTTCTGCCAGCAAGGCACCAATGATGATAACCTTTTGGCGCATCCCATGAGAGAATTCAGAGAGAGTTTCATCTGAAACCTGGGTCATTTCGAATAAATCAGTCAATTCTTTCAATCGTTCTGTTAGATGCTTAGGATCAACGTTGTAAGCTGACGCCATCAAGTTCCAATATTCTGATGCTGACAGTTGTAAAAAGAGATCTGGTGTATCTGGCACATAACTGATTTTCTCTTTGATCTCTTGCCGATGCTCGGGTAGTGATTGGTCATCAAAAGCAATTGAGCCGCTTGTGGGTTCGATAATACTCGTTAGGCACTTGATCGTGGTAGATTTTCCTGCACCATTATGACCTAATAAACCAAAAATTTGACCATTTTCGATAGTGAGATTTACATCATTTAGGGCTGTTTTTGAGCCGTAAGTTTTTGTTAAGTCCGTTATTTTTATCATGTGTTTTCTCCAATTTATTGTTAAAATCTGTAATGCAAACGACTGTAGAAGTGATGACGATTACGTGAATAGGATAGTTTGATTAGGCTAGTTTGATATGACCAATATTAAAGATTATAGTGTCTGAGTGATTAGCGGTTTTTTTGATATTTTTATTATAATGTAAACATTATAGCAAATTCTTTAGTGATGCAAGGGTCAATGTGATAAATAATAACAATTTAAACTTTTACCAGTTTGTCGTAAAAAAGGGTATGATACTTAGAATGACCAGTCTATAGTCCTGTATGGTTTAAGCCTGTAGCATATTTCTCTACTCTCAAAGTTGTTTTGCGGACCACTAGATAATAATTTACAGTACACCAATTTACAAAAACAATAAATTTTCTAGAGAAAGCTCTTAACAAACGTAGCAGTTAGTACTATAATAAATTACGCACCGTTGTTCTTGAGCAGTTTGGGACAAGTGTTAATACCACTGGGCATTAGTCAAATGGTTAAGACGCGTGATTCTCAGTCATGAGGTACGGGTTCGATTCCCGTATGCCCGATTTTAATAGTCAGTTAAGCCTTAGAAACATTGTTGTTAAGCCATTCTTAACGCGTTTCTAAGGCTTTTATTTTTTATTGTTCCGTAATTGTTCTGTTACTTTTATTTTTGGTTAGATTTTTGAAAGGTAGTCGTCAGTTTATTGCTGTTTTTCAATGGGTATGTAAGTGATGTAGGTTTTTGTAGTTTCTAGTAGGACTCTAGTAGAACTCTAGTAGAACTATTATGGAGGATCATAAGGATGAGCAATCAAACAGTTAACCAGTTAGAAAAGAAATCAGCTAATCAATCAGCTAGTCTATTGGATAAAAAATCATTAGTACAACCTGTTTTAAAGTGGCTTTATAGTCAGGAACTACAAACCCCTGTTGGACGTTTACTATGTGTGACAGATGACTCTCATTTATTTTTGCTAGAGTTTATGGATAAAGTTGGATTAGAGAAAGAAGTTAAGCAACTAGAAGATTATTATAAGGTCAAGGTCATCGAGGGTGGGAGACTTCAAAGATAATGTTGTTAGTCAAAGCGCAACTTAAGGATTATTTTACGGGTCATTCAACTGCTTTTGATGTACCATTGCGGTTGACGGGAACGGCTTTTCAAAAAAGTGTTTGGCAACAGCTTTTGAAAATTCCATATGGAAAAGCAGCCAGTTACTTGGATATGGCACGACAACTTGGTGATCCGCATTTGGTGAGAGCAATAGGTGGGGCAAATCGGGCAAACAAAATAGCTATCATCATTCCGTGCCATCGTGTGATTACTAGTAGTGGAACTATCGGTGGTTATAGTGGCGGAGTAGAGCGCAAGCGATGGTTACTAGAATTAGAAGGTTCGCTGTAAAAATTTTACCAAACTATAATCTATTTTAACTTTCTTTTAACTTCCTTTAGTAAAGTAATTCTTATCTAAAAGAAATTAAGTGAAGGTGGGAGTTAGATGGGGTATAAATCAGTAGATGGTAATTGTGAATTGAGCAGTTTAGTGATAGAGGCAAAAAGTTATGGAATTCAATAACAGGTGATTAATGCTAACGAAATTCATCCGACATTATTTTTTGACGATCATCATAAGGCGTTACAAGTGGCTCAGTTGATTCAATATGATGTTGTTGAGGCTTCTTGCTCTGAATAGGTTTCTTGCTCTTAGGAGTATTGCTTCATCAAGTGCATAAACAAGGAATAAAAAAGAACCTGTGAAAATCAATTGATTTTTACAGGTTCTTTTTGGTCATCTTTGTCACTTATGAATTTTAGTTCATCTCTAGAAAGTTAATCCCAATATTTTTAAAATGATTAATGTGAGTAATT
>NZ_ATXL01000074.1 GCF_000421665.1 Bavariicoccus seileri WCC 4188
GGCCTGTGAAACCCTGGATGACGGCTTCGAAGATGCCTTTCAGTACACTGTCAGCGGTCATGGGCATAACCGACTGAAAAGCACCAACCTTATTGAACGTTTAAACCAAGAAGTTCGTCGAAGAGAGAAAATCATTCGCATCTTTCCTAACCGTGCTTCTGCCAACCGATTGGTTGGTGCTTTATTGATAGATACCCACGAAGAATGGCTTGGCTCGACCAGAAAGTATCTTAAATTTGATCAGTGAGAGAAGGTTGAACATTGTAGTGTATTTTACACAAGATTATGGACTTGACTCAATTTATAGAGAAACAGTGGAAAAATAGATGAGAAATAGCAGAGAAATAGTAGAGAAGCAACAGAGAAAGAGTAGAAAATTAGTATAAGGCTAGTAGACGAACTCTGAAAGAATGTCTAAATATGAATTATAAAGTACTAGTCAATTATGATACAATAGACTTGTTCTAAAAAAACGTGGTTCGTAACCATCCCACGATAAAAAACTAGGAGGAGTAATAGTGTCACACCGCACAAAAAGTTTAGCAAGTAATGCATTAGTAGCAGCACTTTATTTAGTGCTAACAGCCGTTTTTAGTTTTATGTCTTTTGGAGCAGTTCAGTTTCGGATTGCAGAAATGTTAAATCATTTAGTCGTATTCCAAAAGAAATACTTCTGGGGGATCGTCTCTGGTGTTATATTGAGTAATGCTGTTTTCATGTTCTCTTCAGGACTTGGCTGGTATGACTTAGTATTTGGTGTCATGCATAGTGTCTGTTCATTAGGAGCGACTATGTTTGCTAGTAAGTTTTTGAAAAATGACACGCAACGATTAGTTTTCAATGCCCTCAGTTTTGGTTTCTTTAGTTTCTTGATAGCTATTGAACTGAATATTGTGCTAGCACTACCATTTTGGTTCTCATATGGTACGGTCGCATTGGGTGAGGTTGTTGTGATGTTGGTTGGTGTACCAATCATGAAAGGCTTGAACTCAAAAATTAATTTTGCTGATAAAATATAATTGTTTTGAGCCATAAAAATACAATTGTCTTGAGCCGTATAAAACACTGTAACAAAAAACTGTTATGAGGGAGAAAAGCTAATGGAAATGTTATCGTTGACCTTAGGACCAGTATCTTCAAACTGTTATATCCTGACGAATGATTTTGGAGAAACATTGATTTTTGATCCTGGTGATGAGCCAGAAAGAATCATCTCACTGATAGAAGATAACGGATTGAAACCAATCGCAGTGGTACTGACCCATGCACACTTTGATCATATTGGGGCGCTAGATCCTATCCGCGACCATTTCAAGATCGAAGCATGGCAAAATCCTATCGAAAAGGATTTCATTACAGATCCTGTTTTGAATCGTTCTGATAATAATGGCTTACGCTATGTCAGTCGACCAGTCGAGCACTACTTTGATACAGAGAAAGAGCTGACGATTGATCATTTCAAGATGACGTTAGCAACGATACCAGGACATTCCCCCGGTTCAACCGTCTTTTTCTTTGATGATGAGAACTTTGCAATAGTTGGAGATGTTATTTTCAAAGGAAGCGTTGGCCGTAGTGATTTACCAGGTGGCAGTCATCAAACACTAATGGCAGGTATCAGAGAACACATCATGCGAAGACCAGATGATTACATCTTGTTTCCTGGACATGGTGGACCAACCACCGTTGGACATGAAGATGATACCAACCCATTTTTAAACCAAGGGTTGTGAGTCAAGCGCCCAACTTCGAGCCATAAGGAGTCTTAATGCTAGGAAGTTTTAAATATTCAAAAAGAGCTACTCGTTTGAGTAGCTCTTTTTGATAGACATAAGAATCAGATAGAATTAAGAACCAAATAGAATCAACAACCAGATAAATCAAGAATCAGATAGAACCAGATAGAATCGGCTACGACCTATTCTCTTAAGTCTTCGATTTCAGCGATAGTAAATTGTTTTTTCTCAAGGTGAGTGATGATCTTGTTCAATACATCTTCCTCTACACTTCTTGGTAAGGTGAAAATCATACGTCGTAAGCTACGGTTTCCTTGTGAATCAAGTGTGATGCAACTTGCGATATCAGAATAACGATTGATAATTTTAGCAACTGTTTGAAGGTCACCACGTTCTCCACCGGAAATGACATTGAGTACAAAGCTTGCATCATCAACATTCCAAGAAGATTGGAGCATCCCCAACATGGCGTTATGAGTCAAGATACCGTAGAATTTTTTGTTTTTATCCAAAACAGCGATATAAGGTAGTTCTTTGATAGAGAAGAAAACTTTTAAGAATGAACTGTCGGTCAGGACATACTTAGTAGCATTTTTAAGTAAATGTGTGACGGGTAGATTCATATCTCCGTTGTTAGCTTTATGACGGTAGATATGCATTTTATAAATATTACCACGGAATATGGTGCCAGACTCATCTAAAATTGGGACACAACGGAAGCCTGATTCTTCCAATATATCGATTGCTTCCTGTAAGGTACTGTTTTCCTTAACTACAGTTAGCTGACTTTTAGGAATTGCTAACGCTTTAATTAACATTACTAATTGCTCCTTCCGAACATTAAAAAACTCTCGTAAAATGATAATACCATTAAAAAAAGTATTTTACCATGTTATTATTAGTTTTTTTTAATGTCCCAGTGCTTGCATTTCAGAGTAAAATGAGTCATATTATAATTACTGTGAGTGTATTGTGCTTTTTTTGGCATAATAGGAACAGGAGTACTAGTTTACCAATAGGTTATTAAGCAACTATTACTACGATCACATTAATCAAATTGACATGGAAAAAGTCATATGATGCTTATTATATGACGGTTAAGACGAAAGGAAGAACGTTTAATGGATAACGATGCCGGGGCCGATTCCCTTGGGGTCCAGATACTTATCATTGTTGTATTAACATTGGTCAATGCTTTCTTTGCAGCAGCAGAGTTGGCTTTTGTTTCAATCAATCAGGGAAAGATGAGTCAGAAAGCACAGGAGGGCAATAAAAAAGCTCAAAGGGTTATGAGACTGTTGGGTCATGCAGATGACTTTTTAGCAACGATTCAAGTTGCTATCACATTGGCAGGATTCTTCTCAAGTGCATCAGCCGCAACAAGTTTTGCCTCGCGCTTAAGACCATTTTTTGGTGATATTCCTGGTGCCAATACGATTGCAATATTAATAGTTACGGTGATACTTTCTTATATTACCTTGGTATTTGGGGAACTTTACCCCAAACAGTTAGCGTTACAGATTCCTGAAAAGATTGCCCTGAATTCAGCAGGTGTTATTCTTGCAGTTCAAACGGTGTTCAAACCATTTGTGTGGTTCTTAACCGTATCCACAGGTTTATTGAAAAAGATCACACCAATGGAGTTTACACACCATACTGAAAAGTTGACCCGTACGGAGATGAAAGCTCTGTTGGCTAATAGCCGAAATGATGGTGCAATCGATATTGAAGAGTTCACCATGATGCAAGGAATACTATCTTTAGATAGTAAAGTTGCTCGTGAAGTCATGGTTCCTAGAACGGATACATTGATGATCGATGTTGAGGATAGCTTACAGGAGAATCTTGAAATTATTTTAGATAGTCCTTATTCCCGTCTTCCAGTTTATAAAGAGGACAAGGATAATGTAGTAGGGGTTATTCACACGAAGGATGTTTTAAAAGCGTCTCATTCACAAGGATTTGAAGGTATTGACATTGAAAAAGTCATGAATAAACCATTATTTGTACCTTCTACGATTTTTATAGACGATTTATTGATTGAGTTTCGTAAAGAACACCAACATATGGCTATTCTTAGAGATGAATATGGTGGTGTAGAGGGTATTGTCACCCTAGAGGACTTACTCGAGGAAATCGTTGGCGATATAGAAGACGAATATGACCAAGAAACTAATGAGTATCGACAAGTGGATGAAAATCATTACGTTATAGATGGTCGATTGCCAATAGAACGATTCGATGAGTTGTTTAAGGAAAAGATTACATCTGATGAAGTGGATACAATGGCAGGTTATGTACTGGTGGAATTAGGGTACTTCCCTGACGAAGATGAACCTGTAGAAGTTGAAGCTGGACACTATGTGTTAACACCACTCATTATAGATAACGGTCGGATCAAACGCATCTCTGTCCATCGTGTTACAGAAGATTTTCCGAAACGTGATGAAGAGAATGGCGACACAAAAGCAGATGATGAATCTGATGAGTCCGAATCGCGCAAAAAAGAATAAGAGAGTTTATTTATAGGGTTGAGACAAGCGTCCCAACCCTATTTTTGTTAAAATAGTTCATTTATATAGTAGTTCAAAAGTAAAAATAGCAAGAATGGCAATACAAAAATAGCAATACAATAATAGTAAGAATAATGGGAAGAGCAAGAATAGTAAAAAAAGTAAGAATAGTAAGGAGTAAACGGATGACACATAAGCTTAATGAAATGATGGATAAACCTATCATAAAAGAAAGTGTTTTAAATTATATGAGAGAGGCGCTTCCCAAATTTTCGGGTATTATAGGGGAGCTAGAAGAAGCAGCTCATCGTCGAAGGGTGCCAATCATACCTCATGAAACAGCGACGTATATCGATCAACTGTTGTCGGTGATTCGTCCTGAGAAAATATTAGAGGTAGGGACAGCGATTGGATTTTCAGCATTATTGATGGCACAGTATGCTCCTGTCGATACAATTGAACGTAATCCGGTCATGGTTGAGGAGGCCAAAGAAAACTTCCAACGGTCCAATAGTCCTTATGCAATCCAGTTATTAGAAGGTGATGCAAAAGATTTGTTAGAAAAGGTAGAAGGGCCTTATGATGTTATATTCTTAGACAGTGCAAAAGCCAAGTATATCGAATTCTTGCCACGCTGCTTGGAGTTGCTAGCAGATAACGGTGTGATCTTGATCGATGATATATTCCAAGGCGGAACTGTCTTTGATGATGATGATACTATTCCAAGACGTGTCAGAAAAATACATCGTAACCTCAATGCATTGTTAGAGAAGTTAACGAACGATCCAATGTTAAAAGTCAGCTTTTTACCACTTGGAGATGGCCTGGCTATGATTAATAAAAGGAAAATAGTAAAGGTTTAAATAAAGAATAGCTAATCCACAGTAGTGTTTATAAAGTAAATAAAAGTTTATTTCAGAATATGGTTGACATCAGCTATTAATACGTGTAATCTAGTTTCTGTTGTCGCTACGATGCATGATCACAGTAAGGCCAATCTTGTTCGTGCCAGTTTGAAATTTTTTATATTTTTTCAAACAAATGATTGACATGTATGCGAGTTGATGATAAGATGATTGAGTTGTCGCATTTATTATGATAGCAGTGATGCTTATATTATTTCTTTTGAAGTGTATAGGTTGCTGATCTTTGAAAATTGAACAAAAAGACGAACCAAATGTGTAGGGTCATTAAGATTTAGCTTCGGCTAGGTCTTAATGAAAACTAACAATTCTGTTATCGGAATTAAAAATAAGGATAACAAACACAAGCCAGAAATGGTTTGAAATGAGCAATCAAACAATCTTTCATGAGAGTTTGATCCTGGCTCAGGACGAACGCTGGCGGCGTGCCTAATACATGCAAGTCGTACGCAATTGATCCACCGAGTGCTT
>NZ_ATXL01000075.1 GCF_000421665.1 Bavariicoccus seileri WCC 4188
AATTTTAGGTTTAATTGAATGTGATTTTCCAGACGTCTGTTGCTTTACCTGATCCGATTTGATGTTCACTGGAACGATATCCTGAATTTTAGCCATAATGAAACCTCCAATTATTCTTTAGTGTCTTAAGAATAACCGGAGGTTAGCTATTTAGGAATATACCTGATTACTTCCCGCTTACATAAAACAGATGAAACCACTAAAAAAACTGCAACTCGATTCGAGTTGCAGTTCAGTTAAGCCTCACTAAATAGTAACTATTAAGAGAGTATTTATGGTCGTTTAGCTATAATATAAATTGAATTATTTAGTCACTGTAATGCTAAGAGGGCCGATTGGAAAATTGACAACAATAACAGTTGGTACATGACTGAAACTTGATAATTATGTAGTGACAGACTAGGTAATATCTTTGATTGTCCAACTATGACAACTCCCCAAAAGAACAAAACTAAAGGAATGAGCATCACTCGATATAATCCAACAGTTACAAGGATTATAGCACAAGAATATGGAACACTATTTAAGAGAATATAAATGATTTTATTCAGTTTTAAGATTGACGGTTGAAGTTGGTAAAATAGTTGAAAAAGTATGATTGGCATTAGAAGAACTACCATATTCTTGTAAATAAAACCACTAGAATAATAAAACAGCATTAGGTTAAAAATTAGGCCGTAATAGATGGAGCGAATAATAACAATCAAAAATTGATTGATTTGTAAGAGTATCTCAAAATAGAGTTGACCGATAAGAAAAACACCATTTAATAGAAGAAGTGCCATAAATTGCCAGCTTTGATTTAAACCAAGCAAAATACTTATTAGCAGTAATATAACTAGCATTACGATCAGAGGGACAGATTTATAAACATCACTGAGCTGTTTAACCTTTTTAAGATATCTATCCGTCATAAAAAATGCTAAACCATAGAGGTAGGTCAAAAAGAATCCTTTCCAGTCAGCAACACCTAACCGTAAAGTCAGCATTAAAGAAAAAAGGATGAAAGTTAATGGATAAAGAAAAAAATGTATGATGGGCTGAAATAAGATAGTTCTTGTTTTATTTGCATAGTTTGTCATATTGCACCTCGTTAATGTTCTAATTAAAATCATAAGTTACTACAGACGATTGTTCAAGAACTTTTAGTAGTCAAATCGATTTATCCTTTCATTTTTTGCTGAACTAGTGTATATTTGCTAATGGTTATTAATCGCATTTCCCGATAGGATTCTAGAAATAGAAGATGCCTTGTAACCCAAAAATTTAAGGGGGAAATATTTATGGAAAGAAAATTATTTACATCAGAATCAGTTACTGAGGGCCATCCCGATAAAGTTGCTGATCAAATCAGTGATTCAGTGTTGGATGCAATGCTTGAGCAAGATCCTTATTCTAGAGTTGCTTGTGAGACAGTTGTTAATACAGGACTTGTGATATTAGTAGGTGAAGTCACCACCAAAGCTTATGTGGATCTCCAAGCAATAGTACGGGATACAGTAAATTCAATTGGCTATGATGATCCAAAATATGGGTTTGATGGAAATAGCATTGCAGTGTTAACTTCGTTAGACGAGCAATCGCCAGATATCGCTCAAGGAGTCGATGTCAATGGCGCCGGTGACCAAGGTTCAATGTTTGGTTATGCTACTAATGAAACTCCAGAATTAATACCATTAGCACTCGGACTGAGCCATAAACTTGCGCAAAAATTGGCTGATGTCAGAAAGAGTCATGTAATAGATTATCTAGGACCTGATGGCAAAGTTCAGGTAACTGTTGAGTATGATGAAAATGACCATATTAAAAGAGTAGATACTATTGTCATTAGTACACAACATGATGAAGGAGTATCTCAAGATACAATCAAAAAAGACCTGAAAGAAAAAGTCATAAAGGTTGTAGTACCTGAGCACTTAATAGATGGAAGCACGAAAATATATATCAATCCTACAGGTAAATTTGTTATTGGCGGTCCTAAAGGTGATTCAGGGTTAACAGGGCGAAAGATAATAGTCGATACTTATGGAGGAATGGGACGACATGGTGGAGGAGCTTTTTCTGGGAAAGATGCAACCAAGGTAGATCGTTCAGCTAGCTACGCTGCCCGTTATATAGCCAAAAACATTGTGGCCGCTAAATTAGCTGACAAGTGTGAAGTGCAACTGTCGTATGCGATTGGAGTAGCCGAGCCAGTGTCATTGCGAATAGACACTTTTAATACCGGAAAGATTAGTGAGTCTAAACTTGAAAAAGCTGTGCGAAAAATCTTCAATCTCACTCCAAGTGGTATTATCAACACTTTGGACTTGAGACGAGCAATCTATAAGAAAACTGCTGCCTATGGTCATTTTGGTAGAAATCTGCCAGAATTCACCTGGGAAAAAACAGATAAAGTTGATGAGTTGGTAAAAACGATTCAATCATTGTGAGTGAAATCTATCCCCAATTTATCATTTACTACTACTAATAAGAACTGTGATCATTTTTTTATCGCAGTTCTTTTTTTTCTGGTTTTTTTTCAGTTCTTTTTTATTTCATTTTTGATTATCTCATTTTTATCGGCTATATATTTTTGGTTAGAAGATAACAGCTTGAGTTTACTATCTTATTTCTTTTGAAGTATAAATAGCTCAGCAGGTAGCCCTTTTTGATTCAAAGCTGACACTTGGTAAACATCAATCTGATCTTGTTTTAGATGAGTCACATAAGATAATAATTGACTATATTCGTTACCAGTATGCCCGCGATAGGACATAATACTTACAATCCCTTTTGGTTTTAATAATTGAATAGCTGAGATTAAACTTCTTACAAGCGGTTCGAATTTTGTAATGATGGAATGATCTCCACCAGGAAGATAGCCTAGATTGTATATAACAGCAGTAATTTCTGTTTTTATATAGTCACTAATATTTTCATGGCTAGATTGAATAAGATGAACATTGCTAGCGTCTCGTAAGTTTTCATCTAGAAGAGCTTGTGCCTTTTTAAGGGCATTTTCCTGGATATCAAATCCAATAACTTTACCTGTTTTGACGAGTTGAGCCAGAAAAAGCGTATCATGACCATTTCCGACGGTTGCATCAACTACCGTATCTCCAGGTTTTATTTGATTCTTTAGTATAAGGTGACTTAGTGATAAAGGGTTGATTTTTTTCATAACTTCCTCCACATATTTCTGTATTCAACTATTTCTGTATTAAAGTTTAATAACTAGCGCCCTTTAAAGGTCGTTTGAGCGGTAGGCAATAGTCTTACCCAAAGGCTTAACCAAAACGTTCCTAAAATAAACCCACCAATAACATCGGAAAAATAGTGAACGCCTAAATATAAACGACTAAAGCCGATGAGGGCAATGAGTAGTAATATCAGTGGAAAGGTGAAGCGAGTAGTCATCAGATAGCCAATCTTCCTGAGGAAGATTACGACAAATGTGTTTCCGTTAGAAAAAGGGGAATCGTTATCATCTACAGAAGATAACCGTTTTTTAGCTATCAATTTGTGGTGTAATGAGTTAATCGCAATATAAAGTCCCAAATAAAAAATGAAGGAACCCATACTGTGACCACTTGGATAACTGTAGCCTCCAATAGGGATAAGTCTATGTAAAGTAGGTCTTTCCCTGGTGAAAAATTGTTTCACACCATAATTGATAACAGCTGCACCAAGTAGGTAATTAAACACTAACCATACTCCTAACAGAGGTTTACTTTCGAAGTAACAGTCACTTAAGAAAAATAGCAGAATCAATACCCAGATGACAATCGGGTCACCTAACATAGTGACTAAATAAAATAGATAATAAAGAAAATGATCGAAGAACTGATTAGTGCTAATGGACTGATCTATCGTATTATTGGCAAAAAAATGCATAATAGTGTTATCGATTGAAATGAGGATAGTATTATCACTCCAAATAAAATAGGTCCACCATAGGAAAAGACATAACGCTAGAACAGTTAAATAATTTAGAAAACGTGATTTTAACACCCAATCACCTCACTAAAAGTATTATGTTAATACCAGCTGATACAGACATACAAGTACATACTAATACATTTCATTATACACTACTTAATACAAATCACTGAGCATTTTATGTGATATAACACAGTCCAATAGCTAAGTAATCACTATAGTTGTAGCAAATAATCGACCACTGTGTGAACACATCCAATGCCCTGAATAAATAAATCAATTACCAGCTAGTAGTCAAAACTGAAATAATAAGTAAGCACGCCTTAAATCGCTTGTTAAAGAAGTCATCAGCAAGAAGAGTCGTATTTCAAACAGCTGAGAAAAGAAAAAAATGTTACCATTGACATTTATAGCAGAATAAAAACTTATGACAAAATTGATGTAACATTATTGTTTTAGTTAGACGTCAGAAATGTTACAAACATGTTACTAAGGTTACAAGTAAGATAAATAAGACAATTCAATGTCCAATTTATCTACAATAACGATATAATTATTGAGATAACAGGAGTAGAGCTCTAAGTTTGGGAGGGACAGTTTTTGAAAAAAAGAAGCGAACGAATAAAAGAGAAAAAAGAAGCAGAAAAAAAACGTCATTATAATGAATTGCGTAAGACCGCAACCAAGGGTGTTGCGATGCTTTCAGTTGGTGTGGCATTAAATTCTGTTTTAACTAGTGGTTCGATTATTTTAGCCGCTAATTCAACATCACAATCAAAAACTAGATATCATTCAAATGATTTTTTAAATAAACTATTACCTGATGCTCAAAATATTGCAAATGATAAGGGGTTATATACCTCTGTTATGCTAGCACAAGCTGTTTTGGAAAGTGGATGGGGAACTAGTAAACTCTCTAAAGACCCATACAACAACTTATTTGGTATAAAAGCTCGTCCCGGCGAGGATAGTGTTGATATGAATACACTAGAAGATGATGGGACTGGTAATTACTATACGATCGTCGATGGTTTTAGAGTATATCCGTCTTATAAAGAGTCATTGACAGATTATGCTAATTTTTTAACAGGTGATAATGGAAAAGATCAATGGCGCTACAATAATTATGCTGGTGTAAGACGTGAGAACACTAAAACTTACCAAGACGCAACCAAAGCACTATATGATGCTAATTATGCGACTGATACCTCCTATACGAGTAAATTAAACACAATTATTGAATCTAACAATCTAACTGATTTTGATGGTGATTACACACCAACATATACTGACAATAGCGGATCAAACAATACTGCAACTTCTAATAGTGGAACCTATAAAGTAGTTAAGGGCGATGGTTTCTACGCTATTGAACGTAAGACAGGAGTGGCAGTTGATCAAATCTTAGCTGCTAATGGATTTAA
>NZ_ATXL01000076.1 GCF_000421665.1 Bavariicoccus seileri WCC 4188
CTTCTTCAGTGTGTTGATTGGGATGTGAGTGGGGCTTTGTACTCTTATTTCTTAAACTATCCCATGTCCCATCATAGTTGTCTCTCCAACGTTTGACTTGCATCCGATTTGTGTGATATTTGCGTGCAGCCTTGGCATTATTATCATGTTTAACCGCATAATCAACGACTTTCTTTCTGTATCGCATTTCTTCTGTTATAATATTCTTCATAGGGGAAGCTTTCCTTTCTGTGGTGTGGTAATTACAGTATAGCAGAAGCTTCCTCTATTTTTTTATTTTCATGTAACACATGTATTGTAACCTTACATATCAGAATATTTTTATATTCATACAAGCACAAATAAACCCACAACTCTACTGTAGAGCCATGGGATATTTAAGTCCATTTTTCATATTTCAATTTCAATGCCTGATTTAAAGGCTATGACAAAGTGGTCTTCATAGACTGTAACGCTCTGGATTATCTTCCTTACTAGCTTATCGTTATATTCTAAGGTTCGGAATTTGTTCTTGCGGATAAACTCAATCAACTCATTGATTCGTTCGTTCTCTCCACTGAGGGAGGCATCCTCTACTAAAAGAGTCTGACGCTTGTCTCTCAGCTCATCAATCTCTTCTGCTATGCTTAATCATTAGACTCAGAGTATCTACAGTCTAGCTTGGAAGGGTTCTCTTCTATATAAAATGATAGGTCCTTGTATATTTCATAATAAAATAGAGCTTTTACGACATCCCTAAAAGAGTTTATTTCCCCATTCCTCCAACTCTAAAGTTCCATTCCATTCAGTAATTCCCTAAGCTTTTTAAGCTCCTCAACACTTAAGGTTACACCCTTGCCCATTTTCTCATGTTCCGGCGCCCAATCCCTGATGTCGTATTTAGGCTCCCTGTCATTCCAGCTGATTAAATTCAGTTCCTTTGACCAGCCTTTATTGTTTTCTGAAAGAGTACCTACGGTTTCTTTGATTTCATATTTAATATCTGCCATGTAAATCATTCCTTTCATCAATCCGTTGTGAATTTGCCAGGCTCTTCTGCAACTCTGTCTGACCAGATAACTTCTTCATATACATTCCCGGCCATTTTCTCTGCTTGTCGCATAACAATATTCATCGCCTTTAATGCTTGATCTGGTGGATAGTCATACTTGCTTAGAAGCCTTTTAATAACCCGTCTCATGCTCGCCCTTGCACTTTTTCGAACACTCCAATCAATAGTGATGTTGTTTCTTATTGCTAAAGTCAATTCATGAGCGATTTTCTTAAGCGTTTCATCTTCCATGAGTTCTTTAACGATATCATCCGCTGTCAGTGCATCATAAAAAGCAATTTCATCGTCGCTGAGACCCAGTTCAGCCTCTTCTTCTCGCATCTTTTTAATGTCGTGGGCCATTCTAATAAGTTCTTCAATCACTTCAGCATTTGTAAGTGCTTGGTTTCGATACTTGTTTAGAGCCTTTGTCAGCCTTTCAGAGAACTTCTCTGATTTCACGAGGTTTCTCCTTTCCATAGTTTTGATGTTGCCTTCTAATAATTTCTTAAGCATTTCTACAGCTAAGTTCTTCTGCTTCATTCCCTGAACTTCTTTTAAGAACTCTTCAGAAAGGATTGAG
Organism: Bavariicoccus seileri WCC 4188; assembly: GCF_000421665.1. Taxonomy (GTDB): domain Bacteria; phylum Bacillota; class Bacilli; order Lactobacillales; family Aerococcaceae; genus Bavariicoccus; species Bavariicoccus seileri. The sequence goes on from NZ_ATXL01000076.1 coordinate 1,614, forward strand.
ATCTCCGGCCTCTTGATTCCCATGGCATCAAACATATCAATAACATCTTCTGAGATGATGGAGCGTTCCAGCATTTGATGAAGTCTTGCTTCAATTTCTCTTTTTGATAGTGGCGTTTTGTCCTTTTCCTTTAGCTTGACAAGGCTGGCTTTAACTGCTTTAAAATAGCTGATTTCAAGAGCCTTTTCTTTCCCTTTATCAGTTGCAGCACATAGTGCATGAGCCTTTCCTAATTCAAGAGCTGTCTTTTTAAATTCCTTTTGTTCTTCTTCTTTCTTTCCGAGAATAAAGTCCATGCCACCTACAATGGTACGCATTCTTTCTACTTGAGAGTTGCCCATATAATTTGAGTAATCATAGCCATGCATCATGTCTCTTAATATTTCCAGTTTTTCAAGCATAACAGCAACAGCAACATCCGTATCAATACCAGTATTCTGACGATCCGTATTGGTGTATTGTTTTAAGGCGCTCTTTAAACTTTCTAATATCCCGATATAGTCAACCACTACACCGCCTGATTTCTCTTTAAAGACGCGATTAACCCTTGCAATAGCTTGCATCAGGTTATGCCCCTTCATTGGCTTGTCAATATACATGGTATGCATAGATGGCACATCAAATCCAGTGAGCCACATGTCACGAACTATCACTATTTTAAGTTCGTCACTATTGTCCTTCATACGTTTGGCCAATAAATCCCTACGCTGTTTACCTCCTAGATGCTTCTGTAGCTTTTCATTATCTGCGGCGCTGCCGGTCATAACAACTTTTATTTTTCCTTTATCAACATCATCGTTGTGCCAATCGGGTCTTAGTTTTGTTATGGCATCATAGAGCTCAACACAGATTCTTCGACTCATACAAACAACCATGGCTTTACCATCGATGCTCTTTGCTTTTTCTTCGTAATGATTTACTATATCTTCAGCAAGCTTTTTGACTCTGTTTGGAGAACCCACAATGGATTCCATTCTGGACCATTTGGCTCTGTTTTTATCCTTCTCAAATTCTTCCTGACCTTCTGTGATCTCTTCAAACTCATCATCAATTTTTGTCAGCTCTTCTTCATCTGTTTCCAGTTTAATAATGCGGTTTTCATAATAAATCCGAACCGTTGCTTCATCTTCTACCGCCTGGGTCATGTCATATGTATCAATGGTATGACCAAATATGGCTACAGTAGATCGATCTTCAAGATCAATCGGTGTCCCTGTAAAGCCGATAAAAGACGCATTAGGTAGTGCATCTCTTAGGTATTTAGCATAACCATAATTCACTTCACCGGTTTTAGAATCCACTTTGGCCTCTAATCCGTATTGGCTTCTGTGGGCTTCATCGGCAATGATGATGACATTCTTACGGTCAGTGAGTACTGGCATCTCGCCATCTTCTGGTTTGAACTTTTGAATGGTGGTGAAGATAATCCCACCAGACTCTCTATCATTTAAAAGGTCATAAAGCCCATTAACCTCAGTGCTATTACCACCCATATAATTCGTTCTCTGGCTATCTGAAAGTTTTCTTACTGTTGCTTGTTTTGGAGTCTGACGCAGGATATCTTTTGATTTAGAGAAGGTTGTGAAAAGCTGATCGTCCAGGTCATTTCTATCAGTTATAACCACGATGGTTGGATTATTCAGTTCTCTCACAAGTCCACCGGTATAAAACACCATAGAAAAGCTCTTTCCCGAACCTTGTGTATGCCAAACAACACCGATCTTACGATCGCCGTCTTCCTTTGTCGCTTCTTTTGTTTTTTCAATCGCTTTCTTAACAGCAAAGTACTGATGATAGGCTGCTAGAATTTTAATGATGGATTTTTTATCCCCTATTTTCTTCCCATCAATGTCCTTCTCAGGTTCTTTTGACTCCTGGAAAAGAATAAAGTTGTGAGTGATATCCAGTAGTCTTTCCTTCTGGAACATTCCATTGAGTAACACTTCATACTGAGGCTGGGATAGAGGTGCAATATCTTCTCCGTCAACGGTTCTCCAGTTCATAAACCACTCTTCATTAGAGGTAATGGTTCCAGCTTTTGCATTGATCCCATCTGAGATGATGCAAAAAGCATTATAGTTAAATAGAGCCGGAATGTCTCGCTTATAGGTCTGTATCTGATTGTAGGCACCATCAATCCCCACATTTTCATCACTGGCTGACTTTAATTCTATAACCACAAGTGGCAGTCCATTCACAAAGACGATAAGGTCCGGTCTTCTCTCTTCATTTTCAATAATGGTAAATTGATTGACGACCACGAATTCATTATTACTCATCTTATCAAAGTCAATGACATAAGCTCTTTTGGTGCGAATCTGTCCACCTTCATTAAAAGATACTTCTATCCCTTCTGTCATTAACTGATGAAAATAGCGGTTGTTTTCTTCCAGCATGGGACTATTGAATGTAATCAGCTGACGATAAGCATCATCAAGTGCTTCCCTTGGAATATCACGATTGATCTTAAAGAGTGCGTCTTTCACTCTTTGTGAAAGGATCACCTCGCGATAGTCTTTCCGCTCTTCATAATCTCCACCTAAAGAGATGTCCGGGCCAAAGGCATAATCGTAGTCAAGACTTTCTAATATTTCAATAGCTGCTTCTTCAAGCATCGCCTCTGTAAAAATACCATTTACACTACTCATCACTACCACCTCCCAGACAATCTCTTATTTCGATTCTCACTTTCAAAGTAGCCCTCTGATTTATTTCTATTGTTTTATTGATCACCCCGCACCTCCACTTCTCCATTCAACAAATTAACCCTGAATGAGTTATTATTTGAACAGCTTTTTAAGCGTCTTGAATATATCAAATGATGTCCGATTATATACTTTGTTGTAAACTGCTTTCTTAGGATTTCTAAGAAATCCAAATCCCCTTGGCATCTTTATTCCTGCTCGATGCACTACCTGCCTTTTGATGCTAGTTCTTGCAGAGATTCTTCTCTTTAAGCTTGGTTTTCTAAATCCAAACTTCACGATACATCACCTTCTTCATCAAGAGGAACTCTGATTTCTCCAGACATGAGTTTGGGAAGAAGGATGTCACGTGTTAAGTTTAAATTATCATTTTCATTATCACTTAAAGATATCTTCATCATAATAGTCTTGAGAATCGCACTTAATTCCTTACATATTTTAATATCCGTGGGAAATGGTAATTTATATTGTGGTATAGCTTTTTTAGATAAATGTAATACGGTAGTTCCATTCACATACCCCAATGCATATTGTTTGAAATTATCAGTTTTTAGAAGACAGTATATACCTGAATCATTCATAGATTTTTATACAGGGACATTTTTATCAAAAAATTAGGCGAAACTGAAATGTTTCTTTCTTTTTTACAAATCGATTAGATTCCTTCCTAACGGAAGAAAAGAAAAGTTCATTTCTACTAAAAAAGAGCGCACTTTCCCCTTGTTTTTTTGAATAATTTTTAAAATTATCGATTTAACACTCGAATCATAGGTAAGTTAAATTCTGAAGAATCGTTTCAAACTCTTTGTCATACACATTTGCACAACTGAATTGGATTTGAACTCGACGAGCATGATGTGTCAGTCGAGAAGCAACCTTAATGAACCGAAAACGAATGG
>NZ_ATXL01000077.1 GCF_000421665.1 Bavariicoccus seileri WCC 4188
AGTCACTCTATCTCGAAAAATTAAGTGCTTATTTTCGGATAGATTTCCTTATGGCTCGAAGTTAACCGCTTGTATTACAACCTCTTTGTTGGTAAGTCCACTTTGTTAGTGACTTTTCCTGTCGTCAAAACTTCGTGTAAGTTTTCGTAACTAGTTTCAATCATATTTGACAAAGCTTCATCAGTATTCGAACCAATATGTGGTGTCACCAAAACACGTGGGTAAAGGTCGACAAGGGCTTTGACAGTAGAATCTGGTAATTGGTTTTCTGCATCAAATTTCTTGAAGAAAATAGTTGCTTCTTTGGCAAATACATCAGTTCCAAAACCACTGAGTTGGTTAGATTCTAATGCTTCTAAAATAGCAGAATTGTCTTGTAGTTCACCTCTAGCAGTATTAATCAATATAGCTCCTGGTTTAACTTTAGAGAGAAAGTCACTGTTGATAAAGTTTTCGTTCTTACCAGGGAAGTAAGGGATATGAAGGCTAATGATATCACTTTCTGCAATGACGTCATCTAATTCCTTAAAGGTGACAACTTCTTTTGCAGCATCACTTTGGAAAACATCATAACCAAGAACCTTAGCCCCTAGCCCTTTGTATAACTTAGCTTCCGTTAACCCAATACGGCCAGTTCCGATAATACCGACAGTACAATTTCTAACTTCTTTACTGAACATCGTACTATCCACACGGAAATCGTAACGAGATGTTTTGCTTGTTGTGTAAGCAGTGTGACGAAGTAACATCATACCAAGGGTTAAAGCTAATTCTGCAATAGCATTTGGTGAGTAAGAAGGCACACGGGCAACTAGCATATCGTAATCAGCAGCAGCTTGTAAATCAATGTGGTTAAAGCCAACGGTGCGGGTGAAGAGGTATTTTACTCCGTATTTTGCGAATTTTTCGATATTTTGACGATCTGCTAAACAGTTACCACGAAGAATAACAGCGTCCATTCCTTCAGCTGTTTCTACGTTGTCATGGTTCAGTAGAGGTTCCACTAGGTTTAAATCAAAACCATAAGTATTTAATTTGTTGAAGAAAGGTACTTCGTTAGGTCTAACACCATAACATACGACTTTTAAACTTGACATGAATGAGTCTCTCCTTATTTGGCTAAGTGTATTTGAATATGCTTGTTTTCAGAATGATGAATTATATAGAGTGTTTTAGAATAATATGCTAATTTTCAGCTATCTCGCCTTATGACACAAAGCTAAGCACTCCATGAATAACCTCTTTGTCGGTGTTCCTGGAGTAGCTTTTCCGTAAATAAGTCACCCTATCTCGGAAATTTAAGTGCTTATTTTCGGATAGGCTTTCTTATTTCTCAAAGCTGACCACTCCATGAACAACCTCTTCTAGAATATTCCGGTCGATCCTATAATGTTTACGATAACGATCCATATAGGCATCATGACAACTGCCGAGACGGTTGACAGTAGGGAAGCGTTTGAGGCTAATAGAGCGTCTTTATCAAAGCTAATGGCATATGCGGCTGCCACGGTTGCAGTAGGGGTTGCCATCATGATGACAACAGTTCCCAAGCTAACTAGGTTAACAGGTAGAATGTGCGTTACTGATAAAAGAATCAAGCAAACGATATTGAGTAATGGTACGCCGATAACTTTGACAAATGAATAGAACCAAGACGTTTTATCCGAAGCTGCTTCTTTAAAAGTAACGTCGCCTAGTGTTGCTCCGATTGCTAACCAAGCTAGCGGTGAGGCTAATCTTGCAAGGTATGACATTGGTTTGAATAACCAGACAGCTGTTTGGTCGATTCTAAGGAAAGCAACTTGACTTGCTCCTCCTTCTACTAGAGGTGTGACTGAAACTTGTGGCAAGAAATCTTGGAACACCCAAATGAATAAGCCTAGGAAAGTAGCAATAACAATTGGATTCAAGAACATCGTTTTGATGTTTTTGGCTTCCATTTTCAAGCCACTCATCTTGATATAACCATAAGAGTAAAGGAAAATTCGGTAACCGATATTGAATATTGAAGCATACAAGACCCCTTCAGGTCCATAGATAGCTCCTACAATAGGAATACCAAAGAATGTCGTTGAACCAAAAATGGTCAAGACACGTAACGTATCTTGTTGGTCACCTTTAAATTTAAGGAAAATAGGTTTTGAAACAAAAATCAAAATTATATAGATTGCGATTCCCCAAATTAAGATATTCATACCTTGTTTTAAAGATTCCGTATCGATATCTTGCATGAAAGCATTGAACGCTAATGCTGGTAAAGCAACGGTTAGTACGACTTTTGATAAAGTTTTACCAATCGTTGGACCAAATGTTCCCCGTTTTCTGAGAAAAAAACCGAGTAAAATAATAATTAAGGTTGAAGTGATAGCACTGATAATATTCATATCAGTAACAGTTGTTTGTAGGATATCTAAAAAATTCATAAGTAACTCCCCAACTAAAATTTGATTTTATTTTCACAAATTGATGTGTAAAGACGTCGTCGACAACTTCTTACATAGGTCATTGTATACTAATTCACAAAATGGTTAAGTTTAGTTAATTAAAGAAACTTATGTAAGTAATGTAAGTAAAAATGTGTCTTTTCTGTAAACTCTTTTTAAAATATTCCCTTTAACTAGGCATTAAAGCTAGAAGTATGCTATACATGTATATAGAACTATTAAGAAGTATCGATTCAGACATGTAATTCAATCTTAAGACCTATGACATGTGGTGTTAAAATCGGTAGAATGATTTTAACATTATTTAAGTTGAAAGGAGCCCACGATGAAGGAAGCACCATCTGTAGTTTGGAATCGCAGAGCCATTCAAATCATATCCGTTATCGGGGTTGGGTTAACGATTTGGTTAGCATACTGGGTCTATAAATCAGGCTTTTTTGAAGGAGATGCTTTGCCGTTCCAACACCTCTTAATGAGATTGGGTATTTATGGGCCATTATTATTCATTGCAATCCAAGTGATTCAAGTCATTTACCCTGTTATTCCAGGAGGAATTACCTGTGTGGTTGGCCATGTGGTATTTGGACCATGGTATGGTTTTTTATTTAATTTTATTGGCATTACGATTGGCTCGGTCATTAATTTTCACCTAGCAAGAAATTTTGGGAAGACCTTTGTACAAGCCTTTGTCAATGAGCAAACGTATGATAAATACATTACATGGTTAGATAAAAAGAATCGGTTTACAAAATTATTAGCTACAGCATTTATCCTTCCAGGTTTTCCGGATGATTTTCTTTGCATGGTTGCTGGGTTGACAGAGATGTCTTTCAAACGTTTTATGGTCATTTTTATGGTCTCGAAACCTGTTACGTTATATGTGTATACGGTGGCTATGGCTGGAGGTATCCGATATATATTCTTACATTTACCGTTTTGATAACCACACATGTTGCAACTTGTTTATTTGAACCACTAGCAAGTATAAAAAGTTTCTTCAGTGAAAAGACTGAATTATTTAGTATCCATCGCTAAATAATTCAGTCTTTTTCCTGAGCCAATCGAATAGGGCATATTGCATATTGAAGCGCTTAATAAATTGTGCTAAAGTTCATAGGCATAGTTTAGAAATCGTGGAGGGAATAGTAAATGAAGTGTGTTGAGACAAAAGTCGTTCAAAGTCATATGATCAAACCTAAGTATTTAAATAATCATCAGACTCTTTTTGGTGGCTACCTACTGGCTTGGCTAGACGAGTGCGGTGGTTTGACTGCGAGACGATTTGGTAAGGATGAGGCAGTGACTGCTTCAATCGATAATCTGAATTTCTTAGAGCCAATCATGGTCACGCATCAATTTACAGTGATGACTTATGTTTCAGGAGTAGGAACAAAAGCTATCGAAGTGTTTGCTAAAATGATTGGCGAGGATCTGGATACGAGGGAAAAATATCTTGCTGCTAGTACATTCCTAACGTTTGTTTTCAAGGATCAGACCTTTACAGATGTGACGATTGAACCTGTCACTGAGGAAGAAAACTATATTTGCCAAGGATATCAAGCACGTGTTGCACAGCGTAAAATGAATCGCCAGTTGCAAGCAGAGTTCGTAAAGGCGATTGATACTAAGTATTTATAGACTGACTCTAATAGAAGAGTGATTCTTTAAACTACTGATTAGTTTGTAATAGTTGATTAAGTTGTAATGAAAGAGAAGGTGTTAGTGGTTCTTGACGGACCACTAACACCTTCTCTTCTCAATACTTAAATCATTCAAATAACATAGAGGTCCTAATAGAAGTCCTAAGAGTTCCAAGATGCAATTGATGACAATATCTTTGCAATTTAATCAGTCTGTACTGTTTTGAGCTTTTCCTCCACGCTTATGCCAATAAATAGTAGCAACTATTGGAACAACTATGGCAGCGGCGATTGTTTCCGGTATGCCGTTTGTGGTCACTATACCACCTAAGATGAGGTATAGTTGCGATGGGTCTACTTGATTTAACTCTGCAAATTCAGCCCCTTTTATGACATAGATCAAGCCTAGTACGCAGAATGTGTTAGTTAGTGTCCCAGCAATGGCTGCAACAAGAGCAGCTATTTTGATTGAATGTCTTTTCATTAACCAGATGAACAGTGAGCCAGCAACGATTGGAATCAAGACCCGTGGTAAGACCGCAATAATAAAATTACGAAAAATTAAGATGTCAAAAACGGATGATGGTGCGATATAAGCTCTACTGAAGCTAAGAACCCCCCATGCTAAACCTACAAGAATGGAGTTCTTTAGAGGTAGGATTACAGCTGCAATAATTACGGTAATATGGATGATAGTGATGTTAAGGGGTGGTATTGGTATATACCCTAATAAAGGAATATAAGTTTGAAATAGAAGTATCGCAATGAAAATTGCAGTTAGTGTTAGTTGATATGTTTTTTGTTTAGCCATTTTGCACCTCTTAGTTTAGAATAATGTATCTTTATAGTGTGTCCTTATAATGTGTCTTTTGAGTTAGAAAAATGACATCTGTCAAGTCTTTATGGCGTAGTTGCTTCAATCAAGTCTATTATACCAACATGCTTAATTTTTAGCGAAATATCGGTAGCACAATTCGGTCTAATGAGTGAAGCAGAGATAAAGACAGGCAAATTGTCAATAATCAATAATGCTATAATAATGTCTAGGGTTGTCAAACATATGTTATCTGAACTGATAATAGTGGTGCTTGATGTCTTGTCCACCAAAACGAATTTTT
>NZ_ATXL01000078.1 GCF_000421665.1 Bavariicoccus seileri WCC 4188
GGTATCCATTACTTCTTTAACTAAGACTAAACCCGAATCACTCGATAAACGACCACCTGTATGCGAAATGATGATGTTTGAATTGAATTTTACCTAATTTTTGTGTAAGCTAATCATGAAGAGAACTCCTTTCTTATGGTTGGTTTAGACACCTTTACCATATCAGAATGGGGTTCTTTTTTCATCACTTAACAGGTGAAAATGAAAAAGTAAATTTAAGCTGCCGTTAGGCAGTTGGCACATGTTTCAACGAAAAGTATGAATTGTTCAGGATAGAATTTAGAAAATTTTTAAAAACGATCAAGTACATATTATCATATAACATCTGAAAAGTCGCTTATCATTCTGAGAAAAGTTTCTTTCTGAAAACTTAATAGACTCTATTTTTAACTTATACTTCTGTATATCTCTTTGAGTTATATCTCTTTGCTATATCTTTAAGTTAAGGCTATCTCTGCGTTAACTTCTATGTCTATCTCCTTTAACGTTAAAAACCTTTCCTACAACTAGCAGCAGAGGCGAATACCACATCATCAACAACTGCGGGTCTACCATGGCATGAATAGCAACAAAAACAAGGGCAAAAAACCAATAATAGGATTTTACTGAAAGCAAATAACGTAAAGTCACTGTTAACAGAGTCAGCAAGCATCCAAAGTAAAGCCAGCCATGGATGATTAAGGTCTGAATATAGGCACTGTCTATATAATTATAACTGCCGTGTTTTAAAGAAGAGTTTAATTGGATTGATAGATTGCCCACCATCTTAATGGGGCGTCCCAAAGCTGTTATCCCAAATTCATGAAAAGCATTATTCGCCAGTTGTAGCCGATTACTCAGAACTGCATTGAGTTTCTCTAACATCGGTAACTGATCATAAAAATAGGACACCGTTACGATTGCTAGACTGGCCAACACAAAACTATAAATAAAGAGTGGTGCGAATTTAATGACCGCTTTTTTAAAGACCTCAAACGTGTTAAATAGCCACACGCATATTAAGAACAACGTACTAAGGTAAAAGGCATTTCGGGTATCCGTAAACAAATAAACAATGGCATTGAGTGTCCAAAAACCTATCACCCAATAGTGATTAAACCGCTCTTTCGTCACCACAACAACAGTCATCGTGACAAAGAAAAAAAGATGTGGTAAAAAGCTCGGCCAATTGAAGCCTAGTGCATATCGAATCCGCGTCGCCGTTGTAAAGACCGGACTCTCAATAATATTAAAGATGGCACTGCCAACTGTTAAAATCGTTAGGATTGTAGTAACCACCAGAAAAGCCTTCAGTAACTTCTTTAAGTCCACCGAACGCGCAGCAACCATTAATACTGCAATATCAAACAAGTAATATTCACGACTCATCACTGCAATCATGGCACTAAAAAGAATCCACATTATAGCCAAAAAACTAGCTTGATCAAAACGACTCGTTGCTAAAACACTGACCCCTAATCCAACGACCCCGATAATTCTCAAAACAAGGTTGACTTCCTGTGACATAAACAGCCCAAACAACGTCAAACTACCTATGAAAAAAGGAATGATCCATATGGTGTATGCCCACACCACTATCTTATCCACTGGTAATTTAGCGAACAGTTTATCTTGGGTCGTTTTTAATTTTGAAGGAAAACTGCCTAACATTTTAAACTAACTCCTCACCTATAATAATTCTCAACTACCTTACCATATTTGACAACTGATTTCATATCACCATTTTCCAATCAATAACGACTGGTAAAAGTATTAACAAGTATTAACAAGTTTAAACAACCTTCAACAACTTTATAAAATCTACATAACTAGATAAAGTTACAACTAAAATTACTATTCTTTCAAAAAAAACGAAGCCACAATCGTTAAGGATCTATCTCAACGGTCGTGGCTATCATTCGCTTGATTCTTTATCTCTAATTCTAAAAGACTACAAATCCACTCATTTTTACCATTTTTTTGCTACTACTGTTAAAGTACAAAATACTTGCTTCCTATAGTGACACAACACATCATGTATGATTAGAAACAACAGTAACTACAAGTCACTACAGCAAAAACTCACCGGCTCGAATCGATATACGTTTCTAAATAGTGGTCCATGACATCTTTTGGTACGAGTCTGCCACCGGTTGCCCAGGCAATGTGAGTGGCATGGGTCATTTTATCCTCATCCAGTCCCCATTCAGCGAGGTAGTCTCTGCCTGCTGGATAATCATATAATCGCGCGACGCCTTCAAAGGCTGAACAAGATGATGGTTCGATGTATAGTCCTTCTGAATGAGCTAGTTCCCGTAGATAATTAAATAATTCATGTTCTTTCACTGTAAAGATACCACTGAGCAAAGGTTTCATCACTTTGCCGACTAATGCTGATGGCGATGGGCAGGCTAATCCATCTGCCTCTGTTACACCATCTAACCCGTAGTCTTTCACCGATATTTTTTCATTCAATCCAGTTGCCATCCCAATCAACACACTAGGTATCCGTGCTGGTTCAACAAAAAATGAATGAACATGTTCACCAAATAATTTCTTCAAGCCAAACGTGATACCGCCAGCGGCACCGCCAACGCCACAAGGCAGATAGACGAATAAGGGATGGTCTGCATCAACCGTAATGTGTTCTTCCTCTAGTTGCTTGATCAACCGTTTCGCTGCGACGGCATAGCCCATAAATAAGGTCGACGAGTTTTCATCATCAATAAAGTACGACCGGTCATTCACTTCAGCAGCTAGACGGCCATTGCGAACTGCCTCCGTATAATCACTGTCATACTCGATTACCCTAGCCCCTTTTTGCCGTAACAAGTCTTTCTTCCACGACTTAGCATCTGCCGACATATGGACCGTAACATCAAACCCAAGTGTTGCCGAGATAATACCAATGGATAGCCCTAGATTTCCGGTTGACCCGACTTGGATATCGTATTGCGAAAAGAAATCCCGATACTTCGGTTCGGCCAGTTTACTATAGTCATCCGTTACTTTAAGAATACCAGCAGCCAATGCCAAATCCTCTGCTCGCTTTAAAACTTCATAGATGCCTCCACGGGCTTTAATCGAACCCGCGATAGCCAGATGAGAGTCCAATTTAACGTATAACTGACCTTTGATCAAATGCCGTTCTTTCATGCGCTCTTCCATCGCTGGAATCTTTTTAAGTGGCGACTCAATGATGCCATTCGTTTTTCTAACTTCTTCAAAATATTGCATCAAGAGGGGGGCAAAGCGCTCTAACCGTTTTTCAGCGTCATCAATATCCGACATGGTAAATGGATATGACTCCCAAACATTTTTGACACTTTCTTGATCTGGATTGACCCACAAGGTTCTTTTCAAAGCCTTGATGTCTTCTAATGTTTTTGGCTCTCTATACAGACTTCTTGGTATATCTAACATCCTTACCCCTCCTGATCCTAAATGATTGCATTTAAACTTTTACCACCTGCCAGATGGCATTAGCTGAAATGATTGATGCAACAGTTGATGAAAGATTGAGTCAACAATGATCGATAGTTGACAAACACTCTGATTTTATATCTGTTATTACTTGTTATTATAATGACTCTTCGCTACACTTTTTATAGTCTACAGACCAATAAAAAGCGGCTACATCTACCAAAATGGAGGGCTATGATGGATATACCTGTAAATCTAGCACAAAATATCGTTAAAACCATTGAAGCAAACATTGGATATCACATTAATTTCATGGACAAAAATGGCATTATAATCGCCAGTTCCGACCCTGATAGAATTGGAGACATCCATGAAGTTTCGGTTATTGTTCTGCGTACTAAAAGAGAATTTATCACTACCGCAGAAATGACCTATAAACACTCCAGAGAAGGCATTGACTTACCCGTAGAAGTCGACCAAGAAATTATCGGGACTATTGGCATTACCGGAAAAGTAGCTGCAGTTAAACTCTTTGGTCCGATTATAAAATCGATGTCGGAATTACTGATCAAGAACTATTTGTCAGATAACGAACGCCATTACCTCGTTGAACGCGAACGTCTTCTAGTTGAGCACTTGTTATTTTCGTCCAATATCCAGTTGACTCCAGATGAAGAAAAAAGACTGGTGCAGTTAACGCAAAAACCAACAGCTGTCGTCGTGTGGAAAAGTCCTATTGATGTTGCCCATAAATTCGAGATGGTTGATCTATTCCCTTATCTCAAGCGAATGCTACAATTTGAGCCCCACGTGATTTCGGTCTCAACAGACGAAATTATTTTGATCATTTCAACGACCGTTAGTGAACAGAGATTGAAAGAAATTTGGAAATCATCCTATCTTTCTGACTTTGTTATGGGGATTGGTCTGCCTATAGAAGCTCATGGTGATTTGATTGCCTCTTATAAAATGGCTGAGTTTATCGTAAGTGACTTAAAAGACAGCAGCAGATTTTCTTATCGTCATTTAAAAGATGAATACCTCCTCGCTACAGCCAATCCAACAGCTAAAAAGCAGTATCATACAGCACTCTTTCAGAATATTTCCCCTGAAGACTACCAAATGATTGTAGAACTACTTGATAGCTATGAGCGCTGTAATGGTAGCATTAAGCAGATGGCGAAAGAATTATTTGTACACAAAAATACGGTTCAATATCGCTTGAACCGTATCACTGAATTGACTGGATATAACCCAAGAAACTTGAGTAATTTTTACTATTCCTGAACAATTCATACTTTTCGTTGAAACATGTACCAACTGCCTAACGGCAGCTTAAATTTACTTTTTCATTTTCACCTGTTAAGTGATGAAAAAAGAACCCCATTCTGATATGGTAAAGGTGTCTAAACCAACCATAAGAAAGGAGTTCTCTTCATGAATAGCTTACACAAAAACCAGGTAAAATTCAATTCAAACATCATCATTTCGCATACAGGTGGTCGTTTATCGAGTGATTCGGGTTTAGTCTTAGTTAAAGAAGTAATGGATACCTTCAAGTTTTCTGATTTGGCAAAATCACTTCTGGACATTAAAGATAACCGTGCTTACTACACGCATGATAATTTAGCGATATTAGAACAGCTCATTATGCAACTGATTG
>NZ_ATXL01000079.1 GCF_000421665.1 Bavariicoccus seileri WCC 4188
CGTCGAGTTCAAATCCAATTCAGTTGTGCAAATGTGTATGACAAAGAGTTTGAAACGATTCTTCAGAATTTAACTTACCTATGATTCGAGTGTTAAATCGATAATTTTAAAAATTATTCAAAAAAACAAGGGGAAAGTGCGCTCTTTTTTAGTAGAAATGAACTTTTCTTTTCTTCCGTTAGGAAGGAATCTAATCGATTTGTAAAAAAGAAAGAAACATTTCAGTTTCGCCTAATTTTTTGATAAAAATGTCCCTGTATAAAAATCTATGAATGATTCAGGTTATTGCCTTCAATTTATCATTATCTTGTAGCTTTTAAAAAATCGTTTGAGTATTAACCACAATCATAATTAATCTGATTTCAACAACTACCAATGTAAATTAAATTTAAAATAAAAGACAACTTCTCTTAACGGTCTAAGAGAAGTTGTCTTTCGTTTATTGTCTTTTATCACGTCATAGCGTTATATGCACCATTCACAACACCTTCTCACTTCTTCGAATGGTGGCTTCCTTGTAGCGCATTAAAAAGCAATTTAAATTGTCCCTTAAAAGACATCACTTGATCAAAGATATCCACACCATCATTTAACATCTTTACAGTCACCCAACCCAAAGACTCTGTAATGGCGCTCGCAACTGTCGCATTGACCGTGGCACCTGCCACTGTTCCAACGCCAGGGATCAACTTCATAACATTCCCAACAGCACTTTTACCAAATCCAACTACAATTAACTCTCTAGACAAACTCTTTCCTAAGCTTTCAGACCAAGATTTTCCAAATATCCTGTGCAATCGCGACATCATCGTCAACTGAACCGGCACCAATAACACCGCATCTGAGAACGGAATCGGTGAACATCCTATAATTGCTGCCGATAGAGCAGCCGTATGTATGGTTTGATGACTTTTTTTCCTAGTCTCTTCATCCACTCCAACCAAGAATTCATCAAAGACTGCATCAAACTGAGTCTTACTCTTCGCCAAAATTTTCTCAGCCATTCCTTTAGTCTTACCATAAGTACTGAGAATAATATCAGTCGTTTTTGAAGGCAATCGTTTCAAGACATCCCCAAAGAACGATTCAAATTCTGACTCATCTTTACCAGCTTCACTATGAGTCGCTATAACACCTTCTATTTTTCTTGTTTCCTCGTCTGATAGTTCCTTTTTTTCTTCTATTGATGCTACTCCTGCTGTCACTTCTGCCTCTATTTTTTTATCCTTACCTTTCGCAGTTTTACCAAACTTTCCAAATGATAGTTTCTTCATGTCTATTCCTCCATAACATAGTATTTTTATCACTATAGGGTATGTTTTTCTTGCGACTATGACTTCAGGAACTTGACTTTAAAAATAACAATACCAGAACAATAGTCGAAAAGAAGATCTAATACAAAATACAAAGATTCTCAATTCTTTACACCTTGTCCTAATAGGATAGCTTTTTACCTCAATATCTTCTAAAATAATGTCATTGACTACTCATGTTGTACATTAAGGAGGAAGATTGTTTGAATTATCCACTATTAGCAAATCAAATGCCCGAACGAATCAAAGGTGTCTGGCGTTTGACTGATATCGTCTCTAGTCTTATTGCCTTATTACTAGGTGGCATTGTTATTATAGCATTGACCTACTTCAACTGGTTCAATACTATTTGGTATTGGATAGCAGTCATTTATTTCTCCATCATCATCGTATTAACAGTGTTCTCTCTTCTTCTAGTCCCTTATCGTTATAAATTCAATCGTTTCGAAATCAATGCTACTGAACTTGCATTCCAGGAAGGCTATATCTTCCGTAAGATTACCTTCGTACCTATTAATCGCATTCAACATATCGAAACAGAACAAGGACCATTTTTACGTCGTGCTCACTTGATGGAAATTGTTGTAACCACTGCTGCAACTAGTCATCATATTTCTGGATTAGACATCAATGACGCTCAGGCATTAAGGCAACAAATCGTTGATTTTGTGAAGGTGGCGAAGGAAGATGTCTGAACGTGTTCGTTTCCATCCTGCTTGTATTCTAGTTTCCTTTTTTAATGGCATCAAGAATTCTACAATCCTTTTCCTTTATGGCGTCTTCAGTAATGAGCTGTGGATAATGCTAGCAATCATTTCCGCTATTTTAGCATTCACGGCTATCATTGCTGTCGTAAAGTATTTTACCCAGACCTATCAAATTACTGATGATCAGATCATTCTTTACACAGGTATCCTGAACCGTAAGGAAATCAATATCCCTTATGACCGCATCCAAACGATCAAGAAACGGCAGTGGTTTTTCTTCAAACCGTTCGGGTTGATTCAACTTCTGATTGAGACTGCTGGCGGTCAGGATGGTAAAGCTGAAGGCAACTTTCCTGCGGTGAAGGAAGATGTCTTAAACACGATTGAAGCCCATCGCTATAAAACTGCTAATAGCATTACACCTGTAGACTCTATTGCTGAAACTACGGACTCAACTCTCACAGATTCTATCAGTGAAAGTAGCGATGACAGTTCAGCCGCTGCGCCTGAAGTCATCTCGCAAGAAATAAGCTACTCTCATATGATAAGCGATAGTCAAATCGTATGGTTCAGTCTGACAGATCTTGGTATCATTGCTCTTCTGCTGGCTTTTTTTGCCTTCGTAGATGATTTTATCCCGGAAAGTTGGTTCTCTTCTTTAACGGATTACACCAATGAATTATTGACACATGGCATTTGGATAGTACTCGGACTAGGAATCATCGCTCTACTCATACTATCGCTCATATCGATTGCACGGAACTTTTTCCGTTACTATAACTTTAAGAGCTCCAGAGCTGGTGATTATCTCGTCATTGAGAAGGGATTATTCGAGCGTAGTACTCAAACGATTCCAGTCTCAAAAATACAAGGGATTACTGTGGAACAACAATTGTTACACAAACTTCTTGGCTTAGCTTCGGTTGAATTATTGATTGCTGGTAGCCAAGCTAAAGAAAATGCTGAAGGAGACGATGCTACCTTTTATCTCTTACCCATCATTCCAGAAAAACAACTGCAAAATGTCCTAGCATCCCTTCTACCTGAATGGGATCTTGTTGGCTCAGAGATCACTTATACCTCACGATATCATTTGTGGTACTTTTTGAGGTGGTACCTCTTGACTATACCTGTCATTGGGGTAGTCGCCTACTACTACAAATGGATTGCAATTATTGTAGTGGTTATCGTTTTGATTTTGATGCTGTCGAGGTGGTTGGATTGTCGCTATCAAGGATATGCACTGATGCGACAAAAGGTTTTATGTACCCAACACTTTACCTTTTTAACGCTGACACAGACTTATACTACTCGCAATAAAATCCAATCGTTTACTAAAAGAACCACGCCTTGGCTTTACCGTAAAGGTATCGGACATTTTGAGTTATGTCTGAAAGTCGGAAACCATCCTAAAGATATTCATTTAGAATTTGTTAGCCTAGACATCATCAAACACATCTCCCAATTTTATCGCGTTAAAAAAGAAGAGCCCATCACTGATTGATGGGCTCTTCTCTGTCTACTATTATTTTTTTTGATCAGTTGTCATTTTATTCTTGCTATTTTCACTAGCTAAAAGCTTGGCCATTCTCTTTTTAGTCACGATTTTACTCACGATATATGAGGCTAAATAGCCTACTGCAATTGTTGTTGCAATGTAGATTGCTAAGTACTTGAGTTCTTCTTCTGAACCAGTATCAAGCAATTGTGACTGAAAAATCAGAAAGAATACAACAGCGCTCACGATATAACAACCAATACTATAAACAATCTTTGAGTACCAAAAAGGTTCATCTTGTTGTGGCTCGTCTTCAAATGAATTTGGCGGATAGCTTCGACTACCCACTACAGTAGAATTATTCCAGACTTGCTGGGTATGTACAGTACTATGTTGGTTTAATGTACGAGAAGAAGTATCTTGTTGGTTTCTCTTTCTCTCTTGATCTCTATCACTCATTATTTCCACATCCTCATATGCTAATCTTAATAATTATCTCTAGAGTTTTCAAGCATATGTTACCGAACTGCTAGTAGACTACTCAAAACAGAAAAATCCCACTAATAATCAAGATGACACATAAAGCAAAAAATGCCATATTGACTACATTGACAATCAACGCAAAGAATTCTCTCGTATGCACAATACGGACTAGAAAAACACCATTGATTCCCACAAATGTCAGGATTAAAAGACTAAACCAACTAATTGCCGGGACTGAAGGTTGGCTGAAGGCAACCCAAAAATAATTCCAAGATTTCAATAATATCATCGTTAGTAATACCGACCCTAGTAATAAAATATAACACCACTTCTTAGTCGTCATGCTTGTTCCCCTTTATAGTCCTATCACACTTTACGCATCACTTTTGTTTGCCACTTTAAACTTACCACACTTAACTCACTTATGATGACACATTTATGTTACATCCACTACTAACCTGTCACATTCCTGTCACAAGCGCTGATATCCTACCACTATGGCCTGAATGATCAATGGTCGTTCAGCCGTCATCGTGCTACAATAATGATAAAAATGCATAAAGATAGTTTAACGGAGGACCGTCATGAACTTTTATGATCTTAATTACATCAGTCAACAAAGTAATATCAATGATTATATCAAGTTCGGTATTATTTTCTTAGCGTTAGGATTGACCATTATTATTTTCATTTTGTACCGGCGAAATCAATTCCAAACCAAATACCGAGATCTTAGTAGGTTCTGTTGCAAGGTTTTAAATAAAGAATAAAATCCCTTACGGTATCTATGATTTAAGCTGGGATTCCCAATAATACCTTGATTTCAGTACAGACCGAAAACCCGAAGAGAGTGCCTTCTTTTCGGGTTTTCTTATATAATCCTCGAATGGCTTCCATGCCTTTAATCGTGGTAGAGGCAGTGCGTAAACTTCGATAGAATTTATTGCGTCTCTTTACTGGACGATGGTCTTGTTCAATCAAATTATTCAGGTATTTAATGGTACGATGTTCTGTCCCTTGATAAAAGCCGTATTCTTTTAGTTTCTTAAAGG
>NZ_ATXL01000080.1 GCF_000421665.1 Bavariicoccus seileri WCC 4188
TAAAGCCCCCTCTATTACAAGTGCCTTTAAGAAACTAAAAGAATACGGCTTTTATCAAGGGACAGAACATCGTACCATTAAATACCTGAATAATTTGATTGAACAAGACCATCGTCCAGTAAAGAGACGCAATAAATTCTATCGAAGTTTACGCACTGCCTCTACCACGATTAAAGGCATGGAAGCCATTCGAGGATTATATAAGAAAACCCGAAAAGAAGGCACTCTCTTCGGGTTTTCGGTCTGTACTGAAATCAAGGTATTATTGGGAATCCCAGCTTTAATCATAGATACTGTAAGGG
This sequence comes from Bavariicoccus seileri WCC 4188, assembly GCF_000421665.1. Taxonomy (GTDB): domain Bacteria; phylum Bacillota; class Bacilli; order Lactobacillales; family Aerococcaceae; genus Bavariicoccus; species Bavariicoccus seileri. The sequence goes on from NZ_ATXL01000080.1 coordinate 303, forward strand.
ATTTTATTCTTTATTTAAAACTTTGCAACAGAACCCTTGGATTAACCGCGATTATGACACCTAAGAATTTAAGTTACCTGATCATTAATTAACTATTTATTTGAACTTTCATATGTATTCTCTTAACCAATTAGGTAAATTAGAATCATTGATATTCCAACTTTCTACTTCTGTTTCACTTTCTTCCCAATTATTCTCGTTTCCATCAAAAAACTTATGTCTATTACATTTATATTTAACTATCGAATTACCTTCTAGTCGATATTCATTCCAATAATAATTTTGTTTCCCATATCCATTCCATTCGTTTGTAGTATAAATAGTTGACATAAAAACACCTCCATTTTTTCAATTGATTATATCACGACTAATCAATTGGGACTAACGCTAATGAACAATAAAATTATTCATTAGCAGATAAATTTTCAATTAGGGAACACCCACAATAACTTCTGACTTTAAATACTGTCTTCTTAATAAATATAGATTTAAAAACCGAGTCTAAAATTTAATAAAGTCTCACTGATTTCATCTGCATTGATCCCGATATACCGTTTCGTAATCTTCTCGCTGCTGTGACCGAAAATTTCCATTAGTATGGCCACGTCTTTGGTTTTCTTATAGTAATGGTAGCCAAACGTCTTCCGCAGCGTGTGCGTCCCAATATCGTCTCTTCCTAACAGCTTAGCGACCTTTTGAAACATCTGATAGACCGTATTCACTTCCACATGGCCACCTTTGGTGCTAGGAAACAAATAATCCTCTGGTTCTAGGTCTTTCGTATACTCTTGGATCAAGTCCTGCAAACTACTTAAATACAAAATACGGGTTTTCCCTGTTTTTTTCTCGACGATTCGGGGATTTTTTGAAGAAATAAGGTCTTGTTTCTTCAATTTTACGATATCTGACATGCGTAATCCGCTATTAATGCCAATCAAAAAGAGAAAAACATCCCGATCTGCGTTTTTGTTTCTTCTTAAACAAAATAAAAAGTCGTTTATTTCTTGCTGAGTCCTTAGCGGCTGGACGTTGTAACTCATTTAAAAGCCCTCTCCTCTCACAAAAGTGATACATGATTTTGTTTAGTATACCACATAATCGTGTATTAGAGGACGTTATAAAAAAAGAACCCTATTAGAATAGGATTCCCGATACACGTTTTTATACAATTTCATGTATTAAGATGATTTAGAAAACCGACAGTACGCCATACATTAAGAAAAACTCAATAAGAGCTCCTACTATCGCCAAGCTAGATTTTTCTAAGTTCATTCTCTTCCTGTTTTGTGTTTTCGGATCATTTCTTACTTCTCTATTGTCCATATAATCTAAGATTTTTTTATAGGTTTTTAGATTTTCTTTATCTTGGATCTTTTGAAGTTTAATAGCAGCATTGACCATGATTACTATAAAAGTAACTGGCAAAATCAAAGAAAAATCGCCCCAGTATTTAAATAAGGATGCAGTAATGAGGGTTAAAACAAATGATCCTATAATAACCAACATTAATTGATTCATCTTAGCAATAGTTACTTCTCTTTTCATCTTATCGTCATCTCCTTTAATCAATTCGTCTAAGGAGATATTAAAATAATTGCTTAAAAGTAACAGATTTTGTAGATTTGGATAACTTTTAGGTGTATACTTAATTTAGATAAAGCAACTTTAAAAGTTACTTTTTAAAGAAGGTGAATAATTTTGAGTGAATTTACGATTGCAGTACATGGGTTGGTCTATTTAGGTCATAACAATTCAATTTTTACCAGTGAAGCATTAGCTGAGAACATTTGTACGAATCCAGTTCGTGTTCGCAGAGTTCTGGCAAAATGCCGAAAAAAAGGATTAGTTCAAACAAAAAAAGGTGTGCATGGCGGATACTTTCTAACCGATAATTTAGAAGCTATCACTTTAAAAAATGTTTATGAGGCGATAAAGATCCCAATTATCCAAAATACTTGGCATTCAGGTTATATCAATGAACAATGTATGATTTCGTCTGGTATGTCAGAAGCTATGGATGATCTTTATGATGAGCTGAATAAAGATGCAGTAGCAAAACTAGCAACTATTACATTAAAAGATATGGAAGTAAAATTATATGCAATACAAAATGAGAGGGGCACTAAAATATGAATAAGTACACTACAGACGTAGCCATTATTGGATTTGGTAAAGCAGGAAAAACATTAGCAGGTGCTTTAGCTAAAAAAGGAAAAACCGTCACTGTGATTGAAAAATCAGCTAAAATGTATGGTGGAACTTGTATTAATGTGGGATGCTTACCGACTAAATCGTTGACACATAGTGCAAAAATTATTGATCAATTATCAGAATTTGGCATTGAGCGAAATCCTGAGATTAACAACCAGTTTTTCAAACAAGCCATGGACTATAAAACTGAATTAGTAACCAAATTAAATAAAAAAAACTACCATAAAATTGCTGATTTAGATAACGTAACAGTCTTAGACGGTTTTGCTCACTTCAAAGATGACCATACTTTGTTAGTGGATACAGATACAGAAACGCTACAAGTTACGGCTGCTAATATCATTATTGGAACTGGATCTACGGCTGTTATTCCAGATTTTGAAAACAAGCAAAACAGTCCACACATCCACACAAGTGAAGAAATTTTAGAGCTAACAAATCTGCCAAAAAAACTAGGTATTATCGGAGCTGGTCCAATTGGATTAGAATTCGCTTCTTATTTTGCTGAATTTGGTTCTGAAGTAACCGTTTATCAATTCAATGACTCATTATTGCCACGTGAAGATAAGGATGACGCAGCAGCTATTTTGGAAAGATTAGAAGAATTAGGGGTAACTATTGAATTTAACGCTCAAGCTAAACGTGTTCAAGATACGGATAATGGTGTACGTTTAACATTTGAACAAAACGGCGAAGAAAAATCTGCTGAATTAAATGAAATTTTAGTTGCTACTGGCCGTATTCCTAACACGAATAAATTAGATATTGAAAAGGCTGGCGTGGCGCTCGGCGCTCGTGGAGAAATCAAGGTAAACAAGCACTTGCAATCTTCTGTTGAACACATTTGGGCAGTGGGCGACGTTAAAGGTGGACCACAATTCACTTATATTTCTTTGGATGACTACCGTATTGTTTTGCCTCAATTGCTAGGAGAAGAATCCAACTATAATTTAGAAACGCGTCGTGTTTATCCTACAGCAACATTTGTGGATCCAACATTTGCACGGGTAGGCTTTAATGAAAAAGAAGCAACTGAAGCTGGTAAAAATTATAAAGTTGCTAAGATGCCCGTTGCTGCTGTTCCTAAAGCTCAAGTATTGCGTGAAACAAGCGGCTTTTTGAAAATATTAGTTGATCCAGAGACTGACCTTATATTAGGCGCAAGCTTCTTCAGCTACGAAGCTCACGAAATGATCAACTTAATTGCATTAGCAATTAATGAAAATATTTCATATAAGAGTTTACGAGACGGTATTTATACTCACCCTACAATGAGTGAATCCATGAATGATTTACTTGAAATGATTTAACTTAAATTTAACCACAAAAGAGGCTGGGACAAAATAAAATGGACCTTATAGAGATCTATTTTTCAGAGTCCACTCTATAGGAGTCATTTTACACTATTCACCTCCTATTCATTATTACTTATAACAGATAAGAGGTGAATATCATGCCCTCACTAGACGTTTATGTACCAATTAATAACTCTATTTTAGTACTTGTTGAAGAAATAAAAGAGTGTCTATAAAATCGTATAAACTAATTTATATAAGAGATTCCGGAAAACATCGTGTGCGATATAAAAATAAATTCTATCAAATATAGAACTTACCCAAATCTTTAAGCCCATCATAGCGTAAGTTTCATATCTAAAAAGAGAAGATTGGATTTATTGAGTAAATTAATCATGCAAATATAACATTACCGTTACTATATCGCCACCGCTTTTCCCTATCGCGTCTCTAATTTCCTTATTGATTGAGATGATCTTATCTTCATCTTTCCTTGGAGCCAAATAAATGTTTTTCACTTCAAAATCGTCAATTGTACCAGATACTTTTAAATGTCCCCATCTCCCTTTATTATCAGCTGTTCCTGGTAGTCTAAGGTGATAAGTCCATGATCCAAATCCCTCTTTGTAATGTAATTTGAGTTTCTGATTGTCAATTATTTTTATCATTTAAATTGGATAGGCTACAATTAACTAGACAGATATTAGCTTTTCGTCACCCACTACAGTTGACATAGACCCACAAAAAACGGTTCTATAATATTTGGTGTTGTTACTCAAAAAGTAGCGACACCAATTTTTGATACAAAAAGACATTTGGTTGTCCTATAATTAAATCGCTAAACAAAATCATAGGAGGATCAGCCAAATGTCCCACACCAATTTTATCAAAACAAAAGATGAAAACATAGATAGCATGATTAAAAAAATCCTTAACATCAAAGATTCTAATATTTCTTTTCCCAAAAATGCCGTGTCAAAAGAAAGAGTAAAAGGCCGATTGTCTACTGTTTTTACCGGAAAA
>NZ_ATXL01000081.1 GCF_000421665.1 Bavariicoccus seileri WCC 4188
GTCTTCGAGCGCCTACGGCGATCCAGTCAATGGATTTAAATCAGTCATCACGTTAATTTTTTGAATCAATCGTCTACAAGGGAGAAGTATGCCTTCAAACAAACAAGAGAATCGTAAGAAGGTTCATTTAGTTAAAATCTACTTCGAGAACGCACTATTTTGTAGAAAAATTCCCAATTTTTCCAAGAACGATTAATTTATTCAAGAAACCAGCTTAAATTATAGAGCTATGAATTATTCAGGACTATTTGAAGTTGGGTCTTAAGACTTCTGACTACTAAAAAATTAGTCTTCTGCGACTGAAAATAGTTGAATAACATTGTCTCCATAGTAAAGATTATATGTATCTTCTATAATAAGAACCCTCAGCCTCCATTAACACACGTCATTTCAATTAGCATCAGAATACTATAAACCACATATTCAAATGATTTAATATAGTTAACTTGCGTATACAGGAAAGACGCAACGACTCAATTTTTTTATCGCTTATGTCGTGGAATCACCCCCGCGTGTGCGGGAAAGACTTTCATGTGAGTGAATCCTATATCAGTCGAATCATCAAAGAACGAATTGGCATTACCTTTAAAAACTACTTAAATAATCTAAAAATTGAAGAAGCCAAAAAACTGTTAGTGGCTAGTAGTTGTCAGATTAATCAAGTTGCAGAAACATTGGGGTTTCAAAACGCTAATTCCTTTATTCGAGTTTTCAAAAAAAGTGAAGGTATCACTCCTGGACATTATCAAAAAAACTATCAGGAAAGCCAACTACATTGAATATCAGCCATTAAGAAAGCTAATCGTTAGGTTATAAAACAGATGCTTAGCATTCTATCATTACAAAAAAGGGCCTCAAAGACAGAACAATTCGTTCTAATCCTTGAGCCCTTTTTAAAGTTAACCTTTGAATTTTTTTAAAGTCTATAGACTACTATAAAAAGTTAATGATTGAGTTGCGTGATAGACTCATAAAAGTTGTCAATAATACTATCTGAAACCTTTTTTACAGAATCGTCTGCGCGTGACATTGAAATAGCAAGATCTGCCTCCTCAAACATTGAAATATCGTTCTCAGAGTCTCCTACTGCAACAACTTCAAAATGACCATTCTTTCTAAGTTGTGCTAAAGCAAATCCCTTAGATACATGTGGTGCAGTAACTTCAATTCTCTTGGGACCACTTTTACAAATACTTAGCTTAGGGAAAGCTTCCTTCAATTGCTCTAATAATTCATCTGCTTGATCATCATCTGGTCGGATGTTGATTTTATAGATTTTTCGTTCGTTGATATAATCATACAAATGCTTTGGCTCAATTAAAGTCATATTCCACAAACGCGATCTATTAGGTTCTTTATGCGTCCCTATTCGGTCTTCTCCGTCCAAAGCATCAAAAATAATATCATTACTTTCAATAAACTTCAGCACCTTCTTCAAACTAGCCGGGTCAATAGGGTTCTCGTGAATAATGTGATTATTATAACTCACAAAAGCCCCATTAAATGCAATCTTTAACGGGACATCGAAGCCCAGCATTTCTTCAATATAATGAATCTCTTTTAAAGATCTCCCGGTTGCGATTCCCAAGATATACTCTTTATTCAACTGTTTTAAGGCTTCTTTATCCTTCACGCTAACGCTTTGAGAGTCTTTGACTAGGGTACCATCTAAATCCGTTACGAGTACTTTATTTTTGTTAGCCATACTTATTCCACCAAGCCTAAAATCTTTTGAATTTCGATTTTAATTTGATTGGCTTTACCACCATAAATCGATTGCATCTGCATGCCTGACCTAGCAAATCCCATTGCTTCTAAATCACTTTTAATGAAATCGGAATCTACTATTGAATCGTCTTTGACATTAATTCGGAGTCGTGTAATGCACGCATCTACGGATACAATATTATCTGGTCCACCATGAGCATCTATTAGAGCTAATGCTTGATCATGTAAAGCTAATTTTCCTTTTTTAGCTGTTTTATTAGACTCTCCTTTTTCTTTGTCTTTTAATGTTTTAATTCCCATTTTTTGACGAGTTTCATCTTTGGTATGTAAAGCAACCTGGACGTCATTTGCTTCTCTACCAGGTGTTTTAAAGTCAAACTTTTTAATAACAAACGTAAATACAAGGAAGTACATGATGAAGCATCCAATACCTAAGAACGGTAATAAATACCATTTGGTCTCTGGTCCTTGTAAGACCCCATAGATAATGAAGTTAATTAAGCCATGACCAGTTGGTGTTAGAAAAGCCGCACCTGCTAAAGTCGTGATCAACATCGTTAATCCAGCTAGCACCGCATGTATAGCATAAAGGGCAGGTGCAACAAATAAGAACGTAAACTCAATCGGCTCCGTAATACCTGTCAAGAAAGAAGTAGCTGCTGCTGCAAAAAGTAATGACGCCACGAATTTTTTCTTTTCCGGCTTAGCCGTGTAATACATCGCTAATGCTCCACCTGGTAAGCCAAACATATTAAAGACAAATTTACCAGATGAGAAGCGTGTAATCATTGGATCAATCGGACCACCTTGAGCTAAAGCAGCCATATAAGCATTAATAGTCCCCGTATACTCTTGACCTCCAATAGTGAAAACACCACCTAAAGGAGTAGTTCTTATTGGCCAGTTAACCCCATGATGAAGACCGAATGGTAATAAAAGTCGTTCGATAACACCGTAGCCAAACGTGCCAATGTAGCCAGATTTAAGAATTGCCACTGACATCATATTGATCATTTGTTGGACAAATGGCCATAAGAAGAACAATACAATTGCTACTGCAGCCATTGCTGGCATAATTAATATTGGCACGAGACGTGGGCCACTAAAAAATCCTATCACTTGAGGCACTTGAATCGTAATCGCTTTTCGGTGAACAAAATAAACAACAATACCGGTAATAATACCACCGAAAACATTTAGATCCATTGTTTGGATCCCTAAAACACTCGTCTGCATGCTGTTGGCCATTAACTCTGCAGCATTTTCCAAACTAGAATCGACTAACCGTCCACTTTGTGATAGCAAAAAATTAAGCGTCGTATGCATCACTAAGAATCCTAATAGGCCAGAGACCGCTGCCGATCCTTTTTCATGTTTGGCTAGACCTACCGCAACACCAACAGCAAAGATAACTGGTAAATTTGCAAAAGCTACATTTCCCAGCATGTTCATAAAACTCATGATGAATTGAAAAATAGTATTCGCCATCCATGGATGCAACGCCACTGTACCTGCATTTGTAAAAGCCGACCCAATTCCTTTTAATATCCCAGCAGCTGGTAAGACTGAAACTGGTAGTAAAAAGGAACGACCGAATATTTCAAATACATTCATTAATCGCTTTCCCTTTGAAACTTTTTCCAAGTTAATTCACTCCTTTTATTTCCTACTTGACACACTAAAGATAACATTAAAGCGCTTCCTTGTGTGGGAACCGTTACCGAAATAATTTAATAGTAATTTTTTAGATTTTGAGTAAAAAAATACAGTAACACCATTCGTGCTACTGTCCTTTCTGTAACTCATTTCTAGCGATAAGTGTTTCAAAGATGATTTCACTGGCGACAAATAACATTAACCGTGATCTTAATCTATTTCTCTTTGGCACAGACTGATGGGTCATAAATGTGATATCACTTAATTCAGATACTGGGTTAACACCAAATCCTGTCACTGAGATTATAGTTGCTCCCGACACTTTACTCTGTGCTAGTAGTTTTATAATGGGCTCTTCAGCACCACTAAGTGAAAAAACGATAATACAATCTCTAGGTTTAGCTAATTCTGGAATATCTCTAATGGGAAAACTGTCTGAGTAATCATTAGCCCAAATACCATAGTTTTTTAACTTTTGGGTAAATGAATTTGCGACACTCGCACTAGACCCTATCCCAACACAAAATACTCTTCGACTATTCACAATCGCATCCACGATTTTATTGACACTCGCCTCTTCTACCATATTAAGTGTCATCAGAAAATCGTTTCGAATTGTATCCATTATATTAGAAAAAGTATTTTGTGTAGTGGCATTTGATTTTTCAACTGTTTCTTCCTTACTGTTTATAACCGCATATTTAAAAGCAGTGAAAGAAGGAAATTGCAATTTTTTAATGGCACGGATAACTGTTGGTGCTGAAATAAATAACTCTTTCTCAATAACCTTTAATTTTAGCTCTTTTAAATCAGGATAATCCAGAATAAAATCAATAGCCAATTGTTCGCTGTAGGTCAAATCTTTGTAATATTTTTGGATGTTTTCATAAACTACTGCCAGAATTAGCACCTCCTAAAACGCTATCATTATTAAGTATAAGACAAAATTTTGTTCAGTCAATCAAGATATGTATAAATTGATAAACGTATGAGTTAATGAGACGTGATATTTTAGTCAGTAATAACAATCCATACTGATTGTATTTACTCCTGAATGATTCATAGTTTATTACCAATGTACGTATATTAGTGTTCCAGAAACTTTTTTAGTCTATTCATTCAGCACCCATAGGGTGCAAAAAGAACCTCAATCTGTTAAGGTTAATTCGACAAAAAACTACCCACAGAAAGAGGTCCTCAATGAATAGATTAGTCGAAATACCAACAAATTTCAATCCCTCATTAACAATTTCAAATAATGGGGATACTTTATTTACCGATTCGGGATTAGTAGTGCTTAAATTGTTTATGGAACACATTCATTTTTCAACATTAGCAAGTCAACTCCTTCATTTTAAGGACT
>NZ_ATXL01000082.1 GCF_000421665.1 Bavariicoccus seileri WCC 4188
GTTGGTAGGTCTTTTTCATGATATTTAACTCTTCTTCAGTGTGTTGATTGGGATGTGAGTGGGGCTTTGTACTCTTATTTCTTAAACTATCCCATGTCCCATCATAGTTGTCTCTCCAACGTTTGACTTGCATCCGATTTGTGTGATATTTGCGTGCAGCCTTGGCATTATTATCATGTCTAACCGCATAATCAACGACTTTCTTTCTGTATCGCATTTCTTCTGTTATAATATTCTTCATAGGGGAAGCTTTCCTTTCTGTGGTGTGGTAATTACAGTATAGCAGAAGCTTCCTCTATTTTTTTATTTTCATGTAACACATGTATTGTAACCTTACAAAGACGTTAAACACTAAAAACATTGAGCCAACGATAGTAAATGGAATACTTGCCATCCCAGCTGCCATTACAGCACGTACGATTTTAAACTGTGATACCTTACCCATTGGACCCATTAAATATTTTTCTAAAAAACCAAATATTTTATCCATTTTATTAATTCCTTTCTCTTCTGTTATCCCTTACTAATGTGTAATCGCTTTCTTGTAAGCCATGATTCGACCATAATGACGATCCTTGTGACGACTGATTAACTGCAACTTGCGCTCTACAACGACACATAGCAAAGCACCCAACACTAGCATCAATAAGACAACACTCTTGCCTTCTGAACTATTTTTGACGAATGGAAATAGAGACGTAAACAAAGGGGTATAAACGCTGAAACATAAGACAGCATTCAAAGCTAACTGCACCCTATAATATAAGCGCGTGCTAGGGATTTCAGAACGATGATCACGATAGGTCTTGATCTGCTCCCAAACGACAACTACCATCCCAACTAGCAACACAAGTGGTAACCCTAAAAAGATACTTTTCGTGCCAGCGAGGAATACAAACCAGTAGAGATTAGAAAAGAAAAATACTGCTGTGATGTAGCGAATCAAAAGATAGCGATTAAAATACATATTCCTGAGGCCAACTTCTTGCCGCTTTTTTTCCATAGTTGCCTTTGCTTGTTTATTGGACATCACTGTCTACCTCCTTTCTACTTTTCCTTAAGCGGACCGTTGATAAAGATAATTCATTTCAATAGCAACTTCTCTTAGGGTCATGGTCGTCATTAAGTGGTCTTGCGCATGGACCATAATGATCTCCATGTCGATTTTTTCGCCACCGGCATATTCTTGTAGCAAAGTCGTTTGACTTTTATGAGCTAGGAGTAGCTCTTGATTAGCGTCTTCTAAAAGTTCGTCTGCTTTGGTCGTTTCACCTTGACGCATAGCGCCAAAAGCTTCGTGGACCTTCGTGCGAGCTGAGCCACTATGTAAAATGATCTCAAAAGCCACTTGCTGTAATTCTTCACTAGGCATTTGTTTTTCCATGTTATGTCATCTCCTTCCTCACATGACTCTTAATAACACGTTTGTTATCGTGGTGTATTCTGGATGAGTGATAATTTCTTCTTGGGCTTTCTCATCATCGATCAATTCAATGATTGCCTTAGTCACTTGTGGTAGATTTTCGTTTTCGTGATACGAAGGTGACAGCAAAAACACTAATTTAATCTGTTGATAGTTGCTATCCCATTCTAAACCCGTGGGAACGATGCCTACCGCAATTTTACCCGTCACACCGACTGGCATAGCAGGATGTGGAACTGCGATCGACTCACTAAAAACAATGGGGTTCATTGCTCCCCTTTGGTTGATCTGATCCAAAAGTTTCTCGGTAAAATCGGCAGACTCATGATCACTCAAAAGCCTTGCTAACTTGGCAAGCACTTGGTCTTTCGATACAGCTTGATCAAAACAATAGATAAAGGAATCTTTCAGATAACTCGATAGTACTTTTTCTTTATAATAATGAGGCTGTTCTCTTGGCATGATCCTATCACTCATTACATCGGTTTGGTCAATAAAGTGACGAATCTTTTCAATATCCTGTTGGGACAAAAAGACACTGACAGATATGACTGGAACCTTAAAAATAAGAGTCGACATATCGATGGAGGAGATGATCACGTCAATATTGGTCAAGCTATCCTCTGTTATCTCATAGTAGCCTTTGACATCAACAACTGTTAAATGCTTGCCAAACTCCTTATTAAGGCGATTCTTTAACAGTTGCGCACTTCCGTAACCTGTCGCACAAATCACTAACACTTGGAGCTTATGGACATCCTTATACTTTTCATAGGCCGCCATCAAGTGTAAAGCTAGATAGGCCCACTCATCATCGCTGACCTCCTGACGCTGTAAACTCGGTATGAGGTTCAAATATTCCTTACTAGTCGCAAATGCAATCTGGTACTTTTCGGTGATTTCTGTTAAAAGCGGATTTTCTAAACGAATGCCATTTTCCAATCTGACCATCATTGGCAAGAGATGATCCATTAAGCCGTTGATTAATGCTTGATCCTCATCAAATGGAATGCTAGTATCTTTAGCTAAGACCTGAAGACTCTGTTCTAGTTCTCGTTTTAAGGTTAAGTCCTTATGCCTCGTATCACTCTTTTTATTTGATTTAGCCATCAAGTGGATCGTCAAGTAGCCGACTTCAGCTTCTGGGAAAGTAACATGTGAACTCGCTTCGATACGCTTTAAAATACGTTGAGCCACCTGGTGTTCTAGACGATGGGAAATAGCTATTTCTTCCCCGATTTCCTGTACTTCAAAGCCAGCACTGATTCGTTTTAAACTTAACGCTAAATGTAACACCAGATTTTGGATAACAAAATCCGATACCTTCAAATGAGCCTCTCGACATTCATCAAGGACAATGATTGTCATCGCCTCAAAACTCATATCCTTAAAATAATCAGCATTCCCCATGTAGCGTTGAATCGAATTAGACAAGGAGTTTGAGAAAAAATAAGTCATGATGAAATGACGCTTATCTCGTTCCTTACCAACAATCGATAAGCCAGAATTAGGTCTACTTTTGACCGTCAACCTGTAAGGCTTCAACATTTCTTTGATCTCTGACATATCGTTTGTCAGTGTCGAACGACTGACATACAGCCGCTCTGACAAGTCATCCAACAGTAAATACTCTTCCTCTAGTAACAGCTTATTTAAAATAAAACTTTGCCGCTCTTTTGTATCACTAATTCCCGATTCTGGCGCTGGACTTTTGGTAATGATGCCACTTTGATTCATGAAAATATCAAAAGCCAAAGGTTGATTGACTGTCAACTTATAGCCATAGCCAGGTTTTGACACAATACTAGCACCATTTTCAGCTACTAACTCTGCTAAATGATTGAGGTAAGTCCTAACCGTCCGATCAGATAAGGATAGATGACTCGCTAGAACCTGACTTGTCACAAACTCATCTCTTTGTGCAAATATTTGGTGTAATAAGTCACGTTCTTTTTGCTTCATGGCAAGTCCCCCTATAACCTCAATAGTCAGCTAGCAACTAAGTGCCACATTAATCCTGACACCTAACTATATTACTAACTAGTTTTCTTCCTAAGTTGATTATATATTTTCAGAGACGACTTCCGCCAGTTTGGCGATGCCAGTTGGAATCGGAACATATGCTTGAAATGGAATACTAATCACTGGCTTTCCGACCTCGGCCCCGATTCGTTTGAATTTATCTAAATACATGGACGTTTGTGGGCTAATCAAGAAAAGATCAAAATCACTATTTCTGATTTTACCCTCCCCCTCAGTTGCCGGAACAGCATCCAAGATGACATCTTCATTTTTCTCTTTGAAATAATCTGTTGTTTTCTTGGCCATCATAGAAGAAGACATCCCTGCTGCACAAATGATCAATGCTTTTTTCGTCATAACGCTCCATCCTTTCACTTATATAACTTTCGATTATGTGAATGACTGACTCTTCCTTCACACTTACACTATATAGTGAAACAGATTTCATATCCAACGGAACTTTTTCCTTAGTACTACGGAAAAACCTTGGTCACGAGCTTTTATAAGGTCTATTATGACAATCATTTAAGAAATAAAGATTCTTTTATGTCATCGTTCAAGGAAAAAAAGGTTAAAAATGGCTGATTCACACCACTTTTAACCCTTTTTTCTTTTTAAGTGACGAATTTACAATTTAAGTGCAACAACAATAATAAAATAAAAAAAAGATCCATAGTTTTCCTATAAAATAGATGTACCAACCAACTATTAGAAGGAGAAAGCTATGAATCCATACACACATCTTACCATGAATGAGCGAGAAACAATATTCCTAATGTATGAACAA
>NZ_ATXL01000083.1 GCF_000421665.1 Bavariicoccus seileri WCC 4188
GTGTTCTTTGAATGGGTAAAGAATTTCCGCTTGTCTTCAAAATGCACATTTTTCTTCACTAATTTATTAAACTGAATTTTTTCGAGGAACTCACGAACCAAAATCAATCCGCCATGGGAAGATAGCTTTTCACTTTTTGAGGAAATTTGAACATTTTTATTGAAACTTAGTCGATTATCGCGTAAATTTGACATATAGAACACCTCTGTTTTGTATTTTCGTCAAATTTACATTAACAGAAAGGTGTTCTTTTTTCACGCACCAAATGGGTGAAAAAAGAAACTCTTTACAAATGTTGAAGAAATACGGTTTTAGAGCGCAAACTCATAAAACTATGAATTATCTAGGATATAAATGCGTTGTCTATGTCATTATCTTTCGAGATAACTTTTACTACATCCATAGACATAATTAACTTCTCATATTTACCTTTTGAAAGCACCATTACTGGATTACCGATTATTTCAGCACCTTGTGTTAGATCTGTATGCGCTACTACAACGTCATTTATTTCGATATAATGGTGTTTTTTAACTCTGTCTGAAATAATAATTTCTTTTAGTCCATCTTTTTTATAGCCACCATTTCTATTAAAGTTTTTTATTGTAACCATTGCATTATTGGATTCACTTAAATCAGTTCCTTTGTATGAGTAACCACTTTTCACATCTACAATTTTATCTAAAGATATGACTTCCCACCCCTTAGGAATCATCCCAAGCTCACTTGCAATCATCTCTCCACCACTGGACTTATATGGTTCTCCATCTTCATTGGGAAATTCGAAATCCACGAACCACTGCTTGAAAATTGCCTGTGCCATATTTTCCAGGGTTTTGTTGATTTGGTTGTTGACTTCGATTTTATCGTCCAGAGTTGAGAGGATATGGGCGATGGCTTTTTGTTCTTCAAATGGTGGTATTGATATTAAACATTTTCGGAACTCTTTTTGTTTAATTCCCGTTACTGTAGTTCCCGATTGTCTTGATGTCAATTGATGTTGTCCTTCATTAGACATCAAATAATATAATAGGTAATCATTTAGTAAATAATCTTTTTTTCCTCGTAATGTTAATAATCTCTGTGCTATTCCCACCTTTTCTCTATCCAACTTTGCTACTAAACCTAAAGGTGCTTCAGTAGTTAACAGGATATCCCCTTTTCGTGGAAAGCCTCTAACCATAAACTTTTGATATGTCATTTCAGAAATGAAATATGCTTTTGAGTAGTCAATATAACCATTTTTTACAGACTTAGCACTTAATGTCTCTATTCCCGCTTCAGACTTTGCAGGTGTTTTTCCTCTATAATCAATGATTTCATCCAATGCATTTTCCATAGTGTCAACGTCCCACTCAAGTGGAAGTTCTCCAATTTCTGTTACTTTAAAATTCATACCCAATACCCCCTAGATTCTTCCTAATCTCTTCTTCTAGGTGTCGGGATTTAGCAAAGAGTTCAGCCAGTTCGGCTGTCATATTTTCCATTTTTTCATCGAATGGGATACCATCATCCTCAATATCTTCTATACCAACATATCTTCCAGGGGTTAGTACATATTCATTCTCTCTGATATCTTCAATTGTAGCTGACTTACAGAAACCCTTGATATCTTCATACTCCCCATCGATATTTCGCCATTCATGATAGGTTTCAGAAATCTTACTAATATCTTCCTCTGTTAGCTCTCTGTGTCTTCTATCTATCATTTCTCCCAATTGTCGCGCGTCAATAAAGAGGACTTTGTGTTCTCTGGATCTGTACTTCGAATTATCCTTCTTGTTTCTGTTAAGTATCCATAGCGATACGGGAATACCTGTTGAATAGAACAGTTTATCGGGAAGAGCGACAATGGCATCGACCATATCCTCCTCTAATAAATTCTTTCTAATTTCACCTTCGTTTGAAGTGTTTGTACTTAGTGAGCCATTAGCAAGGACAATACCAGCGCTTCCATTAGGTGCTAGATGGTAAACCATATGCTGTAGCCATGCATAGTTGGCATTTCCTGCAGGTGGAATACCGAATTTCCATCTCACATCATCCGTAAGTTGATTGCCACCCCAGTCACTAATATTAAATGGTGGATTGGCAAGGATATAGTCTGCTTTTAATGTCTTATGAAGATCGTGATGGAAAGTATCATCATGATGTGGTCCTAGATTGGCATCAAGGCCTCTGATAGCTAGGTTCATCTTGCAAAGCTTCCATGTAGTTGAGTTCATTTCCTGACCATAGATGGATAGATTATCGACTCTTCCTTGATGGTCCTCTACAAACTTCTCACTCTGTACAAACATTCCACCTGATCCACAACAAGGGTCATAAACTCTGCCTTGGTAGGGTTCAATCATGTCAACTAAGGTCTTAACAACGCTAGTAGGCGTATAGAATTCTCCACCGCCTTTTCCTTCAACGCTGGCAAACTGTCCAAGGAAGTATTCATACACTCTTCCTAGTAAGTCCTTTTCTCCATTTTGATGAAGCTTTATCGTTGAAATTAAGTCAATCAGTTCTCCCAGTCTTCTTTTATCAATTTCGGGTCTTGCATAACGCTTATCCAGTACACCCTTTAGGGATGTATTCTCTTTTTCAATAAGGATCATGGCATCATCAATAAACTGACCGATTTTGGGATCTTTTGCATTATCCTTGATAAAAGACCATCTTGCTTCCTTTGGAACCCAGAAGATGTTCTCTGCTTCGTATTCATCTCGGTCTTCTTCAAAGCCTGCACCTTCTTCAATAAGTGCGTCAAATTTTGTTTCGAATTTATCGGATATGTACTTCAAGAAGATAAGCCCCAGTACCACGTGTTTGTATTCACTGGCATCCATACTGCCCCTCAGCTTATCTGCAGCTTTCCAAAGTGTCTCTTCAAATCCAATGTTTCCTGTGTTCTCAGTCATTTATTTTACCTCCAAATGTTTAATAGTTATGATCATCAAAGACTTCGAATATTTCACCTTCAAAGCCTTCTTGTTCAGGTTCGCTGTTTACCGAATCAGGCAAGACTTCATAATAATGAGCTAGCGCTTCAATCGTTTTGTGTAGAACGGATTCATGCTGTACTTTTTCAAGCAGTTCTACGATGAGCTTGTAGGTCTCTAAATATGGATTATTATCTACTATATCCATTGCGGCCTTAAATCTTGATACCAATTTCGCTTTCTCAATATCTCGTTCTATGGCATTCATTTCTTCTTTGTCGTAGATGGGAACTTCAACAAGATCATTAATCTCACCCAAAGAAAACTGCTGTTCATGCTTCTTGATTACAGGCTTAAGCTCTCTTTTCAGCTTTTCCTTCTGGATCTCTAACTGATCAATTTCTGTAAGCTCACGTTTAAAATAGGACTGATCGATACCAAAGAGTTCTTCTAAAACTGGTAGATATTTCTTTGGAATGTTCTGTCGCCCTTTCACCCACATGTTTATATTTTGTTTTCTAATGCCAAGTTTTTCTGCAAGTTCTATATGCTGAAGATTAAAGAGGTTTAAAATGTACTCTAATCCAATCAAGTTCTCACCTCCTGGTGCAGGGCAACGTTCCAATCTAATATTTATTATAATTCATTTTATTGACTGGGTCAATAACCAATGTAAATGTTTTCTATTCTTTTGACACTAATTCTATCCACTCACTACATTTTTGACAGCTATTTTGTCAACTCACGAGCCCTAAAGTAAATCTAACCAATCAACCCTACACTTTGCTAGTTTTAGATAAGTTCCCACATAATAAAAAAGGTTCTATAATATTTGGTGTTGTTACTCAAAAAGTAGCGACACCAATTTTTGATACAAAAAGACATTTGGTTGTCCTATAATTAAATCGCTAAACAAAATCATAGGAGGATCAGCCAAATGTCCCACACCAATTTTATCAAAACAAAAGATGAAAACATAGATAGCATGATTAAAAAAATCCTTAACATCAAAGATTCTAATATTTCTTTTCCCAAAAATGCCGTGTCAAAAGAAAGAGTAAAAGGCCGATTGTCTACTGTTTTTACCGGAAAATTAACTTATAAGCCATCTCATTGCGAGCATTGTGGCTGCCCTGAGGTCAATCGCCATTCGTTTAAAGACAGTTGG
>NZ_ATXL01000084.1 GCF_000421665.1 Bavariicoccus seileri WCC 4188
CTTCACTAATTTATTAAACTGAATTTTTTCGAGGAACTCACGAACCAAAATCAATCCGCCATGGGAAGATAGCTTTTCACTTTTTGAGGAAATTTGAACATTTTTATTGAAACTTAGTCGATTATCGCGTAAATTTGACATATAGAACACCTCTGTTTTGTATTTTCGTCAAATTTACATTAACAGAAAGGTGTTCTTTTTTCACGCACCAAATGGGTGAAAAAAGAAACTCTTTACAAATGTTGAAGAAATACGGTTTTAGAGCGCAAACTCATAAAACTATGAATTATCTAGGAAAGGGTATAAGCACGAAAATTTAACTAGAATTTCTAATCCAACTTCTCCCCAATAAGCAATTGATAAATTTCCTTAGAATCTTCTTCATCTAAGACATCGACATTGTCAAAATTATCTTCTTCTCCAATAACAACGTGCTCCCCATCAGTTGTTTTTCCGAGAGAATAAACTACAGCTTTTGGAATTGCACCTGCATCCTCATCATAGGTTAGATAAAAGTGATACATGGGCGTGACATCATCACCAGTGTGATCGTCAAAGTCAAATTTCTGGATGAACTTTCGAATCTCACTGACTGCATCGGCATCATCATTAGCTGAAAGTGTTCGAAAGGACTCCGTTTTGCCAGCATCTGTTACTTGTAAAACGACCACACCATCTACTTTTGGGTCATTGACTGCGTTGTTACAGGCAGTTAAAAGTAGGAGAAGAAAGAATATTGTTATAAAACTAATCAGTCGTTTAATCATAAACGCGCTCTTTTTATAAAAATATGTGGCATTGTCAGGGTATTTAATGGATGGACATTATCCCACTAAGTACCTTATTATTAAGAGTCTACCATATCACTAAAACATTATGCTAATGTGGGTTTGTCTTTGTAATGTGTCAAGGCATTCAATAAAATAAAGATGCTGAGGGTGTCATGTCACGGAAGATAAAAGGAGTTTGATAAATGAAAATAGCTATTTTAGGGTTTTCAGGTAGTGGCAAGTCAACGCTGGCTCGTCGTTATGCAGACTATTATCAGATACCAAGTTTACATCTTGATACGGTCCAGTTTATCAGTGGTTGGCAAACTCGTCCTGACGATGAGGCTAAGGAGATTGTCAAAGAGGCTATAGCTCAAGATAGTTGGGTGATTGATGGGAACTACAGGCGCTACTATCAAGCTGAGCGGTTAGCTCGAGCAGATCAAATCGTTATTCTATTATTTCCTCGTCTAGTCACTCTGAAAAGGATAGTAAAACGCTATTGGACCTATCGCGGAAAGTCGCGTCCGGATATGGCTGAAGGTTGTCCAGAAAAATTAGACTGGGAATTTCTCTGGTGGATTCTCCATAAAGGAAGAACTCCCAAAATAAGAAAGCACTATTTAGCTATTCAGCAACAATACCCGAATAAAACAATTGTGATACGTAGACCAGCTGAACTAGATGAGTTGTATTACTCACTTAGAGCTAGTTTATGACCAATCAGTACACGATTAGGGATTGTGCTACGGTAATGTCATCAGTATAAAATGTGAGGAAGGAAGCGTGAGTAATGAAAATTCTGATGATCTGCCAGGGAAATATTTGCCGTTCTCCTTCTGCTGAGTATCTCTTACGAAAAATGCTAAGAGAAGAAAAACTAGAAACAATCACGATTGAGTCAGCAGGTTTGTTGAAGCAAACAGACGGACGAGTCATTCATCCGAAGATAGCAAAGTGGTTGAAATGGTATGGCTGTGATGCCCACCGTCATCATGCGACCTTTATCACGCACAAAAATTTAGCGGAGTATAGTTATATCTTTGCGATGGATCGCTCGATTGAACAAAAACTCCGTATAAAGTACGCCAAAGATTTTCAGGATAATATCTATCTTTTTGGTGAGATCACAGGATCAAAAAAGCAATTAGATATTGCAGATCCAATGAAGACGAAGCGCTTTTTGGTAACAACTCGGAAAATAAACCAACTCTGTCGATTGTGGACGTCATACTTTATGGAAGAACCAGAGTAAAGTATTAAAATTCTTCTAGCAGATTATTTAGACAGAGAACAAAACTTGTCATAAAGTTATAAAGAGGATGTTGTCTTTAACAAGAAGACATATCAGAGGTATGAAGTAATACTCACTAATAAATTTAATCTTGTCGATATTCCAAAAGATCACCTGGTTGGCAGTCTAATGCTTTACAGATAGCATCTAATGTTTCAAATCGAATGGCTCTAGCTTTGCCATTTTTTAAGATTGAGATATTGGCCATGGTAATCCCGACACGATTTGACAGTTCAGTGACTGACATTTTTCGCTTAGCTAACATGACATCTAAATTCACTACAATTGGCATATATTTACCCTCCATTCACTCTAGACAGTTAAGTCATGTTCAGTTTTCAGTATAATCGCACTTTTGAAAAGTTCCTCCACGATTAAAGAGAAAACAAAAGCAATAAAGGGCACTGAAACTAATACTATACAAAAAAATAGAATACCAGGGGAATCATTTTCCTGTGCTGCCTCATAAATATAAGGCAGGATACCTAGAAAGACGACTGCGGTTGTCAAAATCATGTACTTGACCCGCGCGACGAGTTGTAAGGTGCGATTTGAGAAAGCGTTGTTCTTGGCGACAAGATCTACAACTTGGTACAAGAAAAAAAGTACTCCGAAACAGCCAAAAAGTGTTAATAACAAAGCAAGTATAAATAGCCCAAAAGAAAACGTCCATTCAATACCACTCCCCGTTAATAACTGAATCAGGATGAGGCTAAAGAACAATAAGAGCATCAAGCTAATAACGATTAATGTCCCTTTCAGAACTGTGGCTTTTGTTTTCATAACAGATGACCTCTTTCATTTATAAAGTTAGTGTCCTTTCTAGAAGTAGCATACTTTCTTGAAGCATTGTCCTCTCTAGAATTGACTTGTGACGTATCTAAGTGATGAACACTAACTATTCTAGCATGAATGCATCTATGAAAACATTCCAAAACAATAATTAAACAATAAGAAACAGTAAATATATATTGATAAACAATAAAACTCTGGAGGGGAATAGGTTCGTATACACGGCCTTGAGTTCTCATCATAAAATTGTTGCTAGTATCATAATCAGCAGATTGTAACTAGCATGATATGTGATACAGTAAAAAATGTTGTTAGATAGGTTAAAGATAATTGCAGAAATACCACCAAAAAGAATAAATTGAAAAAGCAATACCACATTTCCTTCCACTACTACACCATGAGATAAGGCGAAAAGTATAGTGGATAGTACTGATGCTATTATTTTCCCAAGCTGGCGTTTTTAGAGTGTGAAGTAAAGGGTGTAATTAAAAAGAACAGTTTTCTTAGCCAGACCAGGTGAGCCAGTTTAATAGTTTTCTCTACTATTTTCTACGTTCTATTTTTGGTTGCTTGTACTTGTAATCACCCACTTGAGAATTAAAACTAGCTAGGAAGCAAATAATACTATTCTCGCTTAAGTCGAGTGTCTCACCTTAGCAGGTGTGTTCATCAAAAATGAATTACAGATCTGGATTCTGTCATTTGGGATTATCTTACTGGGAGCCGTCTTACCCTTGCATAGCTTTAATCTGTTAAGCTATGTCAAGAGTGATCAAGTCGTTACTGGAGCACTAATCTAGGGTTGTCAAACATATGTTACCTGAACTGATAATAGTGGTGCTTGATGTCTTGTCCACCAAAACGAATTTTTTGAGTTTGTTGTCAAGGAGGAAAGTGAAACGATCCTTGACAACAAACGATAAAAATATAAAATCAGTGGACACATCAAGCAGCTTCGTTATACTTATTTTCGTAATACTTTTCAACCATTTGATTTGGGCTTAAGAATCCCAATACTTTTCGTGCAATATTATTGTGTCGACTCATATATCGCCGATGTTGCTTTAACATATCCTCTACGGATTCAAAC
>NZ_ATXL01000085.1 GCF_000421665.1 Bavariicoccus seileri WCC 4188
CATCTGTTAACGGCAGTGTCACCTCCTTTTTTTCCGCAAGTCGAATGACTTCCGTTATTTTTTGTCTTGAGTGACCAGTAGCTGCACGAATACTTCGAAGCGAAAAGCCATCAGACCTCATCTCCAATACTTTCCTATATTGGAACATAAAAAAACCTCCATATAATAAATGTCATGCTTTAGGCTTAAATGCCGTAGGCATGCACATTAATTATACAGAAGTTAATAAGTGGTAAACAGGTTGGCAATGACTGGTACATTTCATGGCAAAGGGTGGTACAAAACTTGGCAACGTTTGTACATTTCGCTGGCGGTAGTCAAACTAGGATATTAAAGACATGTTTAATATAAATGTCTAACATATATAGTCTCAAAAAGGATGTTATTACCTCTATTACCAAAGATAATAACATCCTTTCCTTCTATAGCTGTTTCTATAGTTGTTTTTTACTTTTTCTAATTGCTAGCCTTAATCAGATTATCAAATACATGGTAGCCAAATAGATTCAAATATATTCAAATACATTACAGTCATTACAGCCATTTTTAAAAAGGTAAAAACTAATCTTAATCTATAGTCGGGAATTCACTACCTACAGTGATATAATCTGGTCCTTTAGCAGTATCCATATATTGCAGTGCACCATCTTTAGTAACTCGGAACATTCCAGCTAATGGAGATGTTGTAGGATCAGCTCCCAATTCTTTATTCGTTTCTGAATCGTGATTTTCTCTAACTTCAATTCCTTTATTTCCATCCGCATCTACGTCAGAAAAATTAAATTTAAAATCATCTGCCGTAAATGTAGTGGGTTGATTTGGTTTGCTGTTAATATAATCAACAATCCATTCTTCAATTTTACTTTCACTTAAATCACTGCTACTTTTTGTTTCAGAACTATCTGTTGTATCTTCTGTTGTATCTGATGAATCATTGCCGTTACCATTTTCGCTCGTATCATCACTTGTGCCAGAAGCATTTGATGAGTCATCTGAACTACTAGAATCTGTTTGATCAGAGTCATTTGCATCGGAACCTTCTTCATAATCTTTATTTTGGTTTTCGACCACTTTGGTCGTATCTCCAGTATTATCGGCACTATTGTCTGCTTGAGCTTGGCAACCATATAATAACAGTGAACTACTCATAGTTAGCATCAATAGCCATTTCGATCTTTTCATAATTGATTACCTCCAGAAGGTTTTCTAGTTCAATAAATTTCGTGGCCAAATATATTCGCTCTTATAATTTTAACTACTTTAAGTATTGCTGTGAGAATTAATGTGAGTATTATTGTGACCATTACGCTATCATTATCACTCTATAATGTTTATGATAGCGTAATTAAAATTATATGTTAATAGGAAACAACATAATTATTTGTTAAATGTTGCTCATACAAGCTCCATGTCGATATGCGGAATCTCATCTTCTAGATAAATTTCCGATATTGCAGTAAATCCAAACGATTCATAAAATTTAGTCAAATAGTTCTGAGCTTGTATTTCTATCCTAGCATTTGGATATTTTTCTTCAATGAAACTGATTGCGGACCTTAACAACTGTTTACCTAATCCTATATGTCTATACGCTCTAGCGACACATACTCTACCTATTTTGACAGTTTGTCTCGAATGATCATCTTGTCTAACAGTATAAATTCTACAATATGCTGCTAGTTGACCCTTATCAATGATTTGCAGATGGTAAGAAATGGGGTCTATTTCATCAACATCTTGATAATAACATTTTTGCTCAACTACAAATACCGCGATTCTAAGTCTATAGATGTCATGAAGTTCTCTCGTGGTCAACTCATCAAATTGTTTTATCACTATCATTATCTCCCCTACCCTTCATTAGCAATATCCATTTGTAGCACCAATTATGTAGCACCAATTATGTAGCATCAATTATAATTATATCTATCATAAATGTAACCGAAATGTAACCTATAAATATAATAAAATAGTTATTGTACTTTGGCTCACTATTTGATTCATTAATCAAAATTAATTATAATACATTTGATTTAAAATATTCCAATAGTTTATCATCATATATGTTAATTTAATAATCGTACTTCCATCATTTTCAAATTACAAAATTATATTAAAAAAGATAAGAGCTAGTCTTAACTTCAGTTCTGATTATAAACGACAGGTATTATTGCTCAAATACGACAAATATATCCAGTTTTAGACAACTATATCCAACCATTATAAATGGCAACTAATTAAGCCAATCATTTTCAGGCCATCATGATATAAAACCATTAGATGCAGTCATTAAATAGTGACATACTCTTCTGACCAATTTTCAATTTCATTTAGAATTGGTGCCATTTTTTTGCCCTTTTCAGTAAGATGATATGTAATTTTTAGTGGTGATTTTGTCTCAATAACTTTCTTAATAATATCCTCTTTTTCTAGTTCCTTCAGTCTTTGCGACAGCATTTTTTCGCTAATACCATCGATTGGCTGTGCTAATTCACAAAAACGTTTAGGCTCATTCAATAAGACCAAAACAATTTGGCCAACCCATTTTCGACTAAAAATACTAAGTGCTTTCTCTACTTTCGGACAGAGCGTAGGATTGTGTTCATCCGACATAAGAATTCCCCTCTCTCAATCTATAACTCCATTATATCATGAAAAAACAAAATACTGAATTAAAGTAAGTAAAAACTCTTGACAGCGCTAACTAACAAATATATAGTGTTTATATAACATTAATAAACTTACAAAAAGAAAGAGGTTATACATTTGACACTATCTTCAGAGACTCATTCATTGTTCAAAGCAACTGAATCAAGACGTTCTATCTACCAATTAAATGATAAAACGCCTATTTCTAAAGACGATATCATTAAAATTGTTGAACATTCAATAAAATATACACCATCATCTTTCAATAGTCAAACGACTAGAGCGGTGGTTTTATTCGGTGATGATCATAAAGCTTTATGGGAACTAACAGCAGAAGAAGTTAAGAAAGTTGCTCCTGGTGACTTCGCACCAACTCAAGCAAAAATTGATGGTTTTGCTGCTGGAGCTGGAACCGTCTTATTTTTCGAAGATCAAAGTATTGTAAAATCCTTACAAGAACGTTTTAGTTTATATGCAGATAACTTTCCAGTTTGGTCGGAGCAAACTGATGGTATGGTAACATATGCGGTTTGGACTGATCTTTCAGTAGAAGGTGTAGGGGCTAACTTGCAACATTATAACCCACTTATCGATGGTAGAGTTGCTGAAAAATGGAACATCCCTTCTGACTGGTTATTGAGATCGCAATTAATCTTTGGTGGTATTGATGCAGAAGCTGGCGAAAAAGATTTCATGCCAGTTGATGAACGCGTCTTAACATTCGGTGCTTAATTTTTATAATCTAAACCTGAATCATTCATAGATTTTTATACAGGGACATTTTTATCAAAAAATTAGGCGAAACTGAAATGTTTCTTTCTTTTTTACAAATCGATTAGATTCCTTCCTAACGGAAGAAAAGAAAAGTTCATTTCTACTAAAAAAGAGCGCACTTTCCCCTTGTTTTTTTGAATAATTTTTAAAATTATCGATTTAACACTCGAATCATAGGTAAGTTAAATTCTGAAGAATCGTTTCAAACTCTTTGTCATACACATTTGCACAACTGAATTGGATTTGAACTCGACG
>NZ_ATXL01000086.1 GCF_000421665.1 Bavariicoccus seileri WCC 4188
TATCCGAAAATAAGCACTTAATTTTTCGAGATAGAGTGACTTATGGATGAAGAAGTTGCTTGTAGAACACCGACAAAGAGGTTGTAATACAAGCGCTCAGCTTTATGGCATAAAATGAGATAGTTTAGTTAAAATTTATTGAAATAAATGATGTAACAAAAACAAGGGACTTTGACATGGTTTAGCAATGTCAGAGTCCCTTGTTTTTGTTCTCTTATTTTCATCCTATGGAGTGGAATGTCATAAATTCATTGGCATAAAGTCACTCTCATAAAGCCATTCTCCTGGAATTACTCTCAACTGTTGTTCTCAATTGATTAATTAATCAATTGTTCCATTATGTTCTCCCGGTGGTCATCTTGCTTTATTTTATACAGCGTTACTGGTCTTCCAACTCGTCTATAATCCATTCGTTCTATTAAAAAGTTAATATCTACCATAAACTGGATATATTTCTTGGTCGAGATTCTAGAGATATCTATTTTATCTGCAATATCTTCTGTTGAAAACCACTCTTCTGCTTGGACAACAGCTTGGTATACTTTACGAAGTGTCAATTTTGAAAGTCCTTTTGGCAATTCTACTTGTTGGTATTCGTCCAAGGCAATTTGTTGGTGGTTATTGAGCTGTCTTGTTTGTGTTGATTCGCTTTGACTTTGAAAAAGATGGTCTAATAGCGATTGGTCTGTTCGTCCTCTTTTTTGAGATGCATCATAAAATTGAATAACTTTCTCCATAGCTACTTTGAAACGATCAAATGAAAATGGCTTGATTAGATAATCTATCACACCATAAGCGTATGCTTTTTCTAGCGTATCGAATTCGTCAGAAGCAGTGATCAAAACGGTTGGGATAAAACTACCTTTTTTTCTTAGATCAACTAATAATTCAAGACCAGACTTTCCAGGGAGATAGACGTCAAGCAAAATCAGATCACAAGTATTATTGTCCAGAAACTCTTCTGCTTGCACCACGCTAGTCATATGGGCCACAACTTGTAGATGATCGATCCGCTCGCAAAACTCTTGATTGATTTGTGCAACCATAGGGTCATCTTCAACGATCAAAACTCTCAACATAGCTTTCATCCTCCTATTTCTGTCTTGTCCTATCTTCTCTCGTTTTACGTTAGGCTCTCTTATGATACTTTTGCTCTTGAAAAATTTTTTACTCTAAAAATTCTTCTCAACCTCTAAACTTATTCATGCTACAAACTCTCTGCTCACATTTGTAAATCGTTATAAACCTCAACGTAAAAAGTTGTTCCTTTGCCCACTTGTGATTGTAACTCAATCATGCCGTTATAATCATGAACAATTGATTGTAAAGTATCTAATCCATACCCTCTTTTTGGTCCTTTCGTTGAGAACCCTCTGTCGAAGACTTTTTGTTTCACAGTATCAGACATTCCTGAGCCACTGTCACTAACGCGCAGTGCTACGACTTTCTCATCACTATTATAGTGGATATAGAATGATACTTCCTTAGTCTCTGATAGTTGAACTGCTTCATAGGCATTATCAAGCATGACACCAATGCTGATCAATAAACTATGGATGAACTGGGTGATTTCAACGTTTGGAAAATAAGAGTCTAGATCCATTGATAATGTAACGCCTTCTTCTTTTGCCTCATTGAATTTTCCTAAAAAGAATCCAACCATGGCCGACGATTTGATCTTATCTGATAGAAATCCAATTTGCTCATGAAAATCCCGATTCAGTACTTTCACAAAATGGGTAACATCATCATATTTCTCTAACTCAATCAATCCAGTGATAACATGCAATTGGTTCATAAAATTATGCCGCTGTGCTCTTAATGAATCCACATACTGTTCAATATTGGCTAGCTCCCTGATCAATTTCTCCACTTCCGTACGATTTTGCAAGGTTGCTACTGCACCATAAACTGTATGATTGATAAAGATTGGGGTGACACTGACTACCAATTGCAGTTGATTCATCACGTAGGCTTTATTAACGATTGGAATATTGTCCTCAAAAACTTGGCGGAAAAGAAGGTCATAAACATAATCATTTAGTTGCTCGCCATCTATAGCACCGTCTTTTAGTTGCGCCTTTTCAAATATTCGAGTGGCATTTTTATTTGTCAGTAGGACCGTTTTATCAGCTCGAACCGCGATAATGCCTTCATTGACAGCATCATTCACAATTTCTCTTTCCTGAACTTGAGCCGCAATCTCCACTGGCTCTAATCCTAACAATTCTTTTTTGATTTGACGGGCCAATATAAAACTTCCAATCAGGCCGATAAAAAGTCCGATACCAAGACCAAAAAATAACCGTTGTTGGACTTTCCCTAACTGTTGATTGACTGTTTGTTGGGTATAACCAACACAAACAACCCCAATTAGATTGCTTTCGTCGTCATAGATAGGAGTAAAAAAACGTGTCCCATCTCCTAATACTCCTTGTTGTCTAGAGTAGTGTTCCTCACCACTCAACGCTTGTCTGGCATCGTCTAAATTGGAGAATGGCAATTTAATAATAGTTTCGATTGGGTGAGAGAAGCGAATCAAGTCTCTATTCATCACTACAATAAAATCAACATTGGTTTGATTCATCATGAAGGTTGCATACTCTTGAACGACTCCACTATAATCTTCTTCACTTACTGCCTTGATCACCCGTGGATCATCTGCTACTATCCGGGCCGTCTCCGATATTTTTTGCCTCACCAAACGGCTTTCTCTATCAATGACATAATTTCGCATCAACATGGTAGAGCCCAATAACGAGAAAAAGACTGTGATCAACACCAGTGAAAAGGTCATTGTTCGCAACGATATTTTTTGAAAACGACTAAGCGCTCTGCTGAAGGTTCTTTTCATATCGGCCATTCCCCCTTCCTGATCATCCTAGCTACCATACTCTTAGTATTTTCACTCATAGTACTCTAACTCTGCACTCTAGCTCTGTACTCTAGCTCTTAGTATTTTGCTTTTAACTCTTTATACTCAACACTTAACACTTAACACCTAAAGTCTTCAATAAACCATCAGTCATAGGTTTAAGTCTTACGTCATAAGTCATTACTCTTAAGTATAAAAATATTGAGATAAACTTGCAATAAGCATTTCTGACGACTCTAATCCTTGTCTAGGGTTGTCAAACATATGTTACCTGAACTGATAATAGTGGTGCTTGATGTCTTGTCCACCAAAACGAATTTTTAGACTTTGTTGTCAAGGAGGAAAGTGAAACGATCCTTGACAACAAACGATAAAAATATAAAATCAGTGGACACATCAAGCAGCTTCGTTATACTTATTTTCGTAATACTTTTCAACCATTTGATTTGGGCTTAAGAATCCCAATACTTTTCGTGCAATATTATTGTGTCGACTCATATATCGCCGATGTTGCTTTAACATATCCTCTACGGATTCAAACTCTCGTTTACCATAAAACC
>NZ_ATXL01000087.1 GCF_000421665.1 Bavariicoccus seileri WCC 4188
TTCTTCTTTCCCAACTCTTTGTGAATGTATTCAAAGTCAATCGGTCGGTAACCTGATCCTTCCATCGTCTTTTCAGGATACAAAAACTCTTCTAGCCATTTATCTGTCATCTCATCTGTTAAAGGCAGTGTCACCTCCTTTTTTTCCGCAAGTCGAATGACTTCCGTTATTTTTTGTCTTGAGTGACCAGTAGCTGCACGAATACTTCGAAGCGAAAAGCCATCAGACCTCATCTCCAATACTTTCCTATATTGGAACATAAAAAAACCTCCATATAATAAATGTCATGCAGTAGGCATGCACATTAATTATACAGAAGTTAATAAGTGGTAAACAGTTTGGCAATGACTGGTACATTTCATGGCAAAGGGTGGTACAAAACTTGGCAACGCTGGTACATTTCGCTGGCAGTAGTCATTTCTTTCAGTTTTACATAACGGTATCATAACAGACACTAAGACTAACTGAAAAGTTACCATCAAAAAAGACTAACCGGAAAAAGTGCGGTTAGCCTTGTGGTACCAATCTTTTTGGTGAAAAACTGAGTTTGTCATACTTGCATTTAAGACAAATTCAGGAAAATATCTCCATTTTTTATTTATCTTTTTTTGAAATAGTTTGATTTATTTTATCAATTTGAGATTTTATACTAAGATAAGATACAACCCAAATAATAAAATACACTACCAAAATACTAAATCCTATTACTAATAATCCTAACAAATCTCTACCCCAGTGTAATATATATGCTACTATTAGCAATGGTAAAAAGATTATAGAAAAGTGAATAATTGTATTTGATAAAAGTGATCTTTTTTGGTTATTCATTATATCAGTTGAAAAAGATTGAATTATACCTAGCGACATATAAATCAATGTTTGAACAGTAATTGCTATTAACATTGAATCATACTGATTTAAAAAGCTAGGAATTCCTGGATAATACTCACCATTTAGAAAAGAGAATATCAGGTTTAATGTAAAACCTATTCCTACACCTATAAATGCTCCACTTATAATTTTTTTTAGATATTTCACGATAGTTCCTCCTTTATATTCCTAATACTTTCTTGAAGTTTTTAAGACTTCTTCTAGATACATAGGAAATATCTCCAGTTTTAAACTCTAAAGCAATAGTGCCTTTATAACTTAAATCGAGTCTTTTAACATAGTCTAAATTTATCAATTCACCTTGCGAAATTCGAATAAATGTAGTTGATCTAAATCTTTCTTCTAAATCATACATTCTTAAACGAACTAAATATTCATCCCTCATAGTTTGTGCGAATACTTTTTTATCATTTGTAAAGAAACGAATAATATCATTTGGTTCAAGTAATAAAATCTCCTCATTTTTCAATCCTACAATCCGATTAACTGATGAAAGTTCTAAAATACTTTGAACTAGTTTTACGTCATTATTCATTGATTCTGCAAATACTTTAATTATAGTTTCTTTTATATTTGGGTCTATGTTGATTTCTAATTTCATTTTAAACCTCCTACTCTCTATGAGATAATTTAACTTTATAATAAAACAAGAATACTATCTATAAAAATCAGACAAGAGGTTATTTAAAGGAGATATGCGGTGACTAATTTTTAAGAAAAAACTAAAAAAAGTAGGTCACTATTTAAATATACAATGGCAACCTACTTTTTTGTTATATTATTTATCAATTTTACTCAATTAGATTTAAGGCAAACTAAGGAGCAAAACCGTAAAAGAATAAGATATATAAAGAATATCCTACATAGAGTAATCCTACTAATATAGAGAAAAACATAATCATTATTATATATTTAAGAGCAGTTGGCTGGATATCAGCCTGCACTATCCATATGTAAAAACGCCATACGAGAGCTATTGCAAGGGGTACGACTAATCCAAAATACAAAGCAGATAGTCCGTTAAAATAAATATTAACTCCTTGATCACTCGAGATTAAAGAGCTAAAAGAGAAAGCTCCTAAAAAGATGATAAATGCTAGGCTGATAACGATTGAATAAAGTCGAAATTTATTTTTGTGTTTATCTGGTAATTTAAGATTAAAAGAAATTAATAGATGTACTGCAGCTATTATTATTGCAACGATAAACTCTGGTAAAAATTGCATATTGGTTTCCTTCTTCCAGTTTATTTTAGCTATTATATCTATTTTCTTAAGTTTCACTCAATTCTTATTAAGACAAACTAGGAAATATTAAAAATCCTAAATTTTTACCATTTAAAAATTTTAGTAAGAGTAAACATAATCGACCATAGAACTAGACCAGTTAAAACAAAAACTCCAAAAACCTTCAAGGCATCTACAAATGTCGAAACTGAAAACCAACCACTAAATAAAAGAATAGGATAAATAGTTGCCAGCATGATTAAGAAATGAACAATACTCTGTTTTGTTAAACTCCATTGATCAATATTATAAATAACTGTTGCTGCACCAACAATAAATGCAACTAATCCGCTAAAGAAAGTACTCTTAGCATCTTTATATTGTCCTTGATAATAGAGCAATAAGGCAATGCTTTGCATGATAATGAAGGGTATTCCGCCTCTAAAAATACTTTTCATAATTAATGTCATTATTTAGCCTCCTATTTAGTATTGGACGAGTTTTACTCCATCTTATTGTGACAAACTCACTTCTTTTATTATTTAAAATCTTTCATCCAGTCGACCATTGGAACTGGCTCAAAATCTTCGTCATGCAGATTAGGTTTTCGAGGGTAAAAACGGTTATAGATTTCGAGATGAACGACCTTACGACCACGAGTTCCTTTATGCATATCTAAGTCCATATCGTCGATTTTAAGATTGATTTCGTCCATCGCTGGTTGTAAAACTTTTTGATTGAATTGTCCGAAGGTGTAGCTTTTAGGAGCCCCCATCATTCTTGCTAATTCTTCTGGTGTAGCTTGTAAAGTAGGGCATGTTTTCCCCTTGTCTTTATTAGCTTCACGCATTAATTTATATAATCTTATCGGTTCTGTTGCAAAGTTTTAAATAAAGAATAAAATCCCTTACGGTATCTATGATTTAAGCTGGGATTCCCAATAATACCTTGATTTCAGTACAGACCGAAAACCCGAAGAGAGTGCCTTCTTTTCGGGTTTTCTTATATGATCCTCGAATGGCTTCCATGCCTTTAATCGTGGTAGAGGCAGTGCGTAAACTTCGATAGAATTTATTGCGTCTCTTTACTGGACGATGGTCTTGTTCAATCAAATTATTCAGGTATTTAATGGTACGATGTTCTGTCCCTTGATAAAAGCCGTATTCTTTTAGTTTCTTAAAGGCACTT
>NZ_ATXL01000088.1 GCF_000421665.1 Bavariicoccus seileri WCC 4188
AATTTTGATGTACGTTTCATCCATTTTCCATGAATAAAAGGATTTTTTATTTTTCTTTTTCCAAATTTGATAGAGTAGTTTGCCATATTCTTGCACCCAACGATAAATCGTCGTATGAGAAACGT
This sequence comes from Bavariicoccus seileri WCC 4188, assembly GCF_000421665.1. GTDB lineage: Bacteria > Bacillota > Bacilli > Lactobacillales > Aerococcaceae > Bavariicoccus > Bavariicoccus seileri. The sequence continues at coordinate 126 of NZ_ATXL01000088.1, forward strand.
TAATGCCACGATCATATAAGATTTCTTGAACTTCACGATAGCTAAGGTTATAACGAAGATAGTAGCCCACGGCTACAATAATCACATCCTGCTGAAATTGCTTTCCTTTAAAATGATTCATCGTCATTCCTCCTGCTATCTTTTTCTATTATTCTACCTTATTTGATAGTAGATTTAAAACTTTGCAACAGAACCAAATAGACTCCTAAACAGATTTATATAAGAGCTGATAGTATTAGTCTATTGTGTAAGCAATAGACTAAGGGTACCCTTAGCGATATATATATATATACATATTATACCGATTTTTTATCGCTCTAAGCAATTCTAAAACCTTGATTTACTAGGCTTCCGCAATCAAATTGCGATACTCTATTATTTAAAGGTATCATTATCAATGACAATAACATTCCCTTGTGTTTCTTCAAGAATTGCTGATCGCAAACTGGTTTTTCCTGATCCTGGTTGCCCACCAAATAAAAAAGCGGTTGGCGATTCAACCGCTTTTTTTCCTTGAACCAATTCTTCTAAATTATCATTTAAGCGATTTTCAAATTGTTTGTCAGTAAATTGACTATATTTGCCATATTAAGCCACTTTCTCTTTATTCAAAACTTGTTTTGAATAGCGATTCATTGACCGCCAATACTCATGAACGGCTTGTAATTCTTCTAAAGAATAATCAAAAAGATTTACACGTTTTGCAAGCTTTAATTGGTTTAATAAATTGACTTCCAATAATTGATGTGACCCCCAAAATATAGATTTGAAAAGTCTATATTTTGGGGGTCACTACAGAATCGACAAATGACGATAACGGTTATTTTTTAACAAACTTTTTATTTTAGTATTCGCCCCAATATTTAGACATTGTTTGTTTACCAACGCCAGGGTTGAAACTATTAGTTGGATCATTTTTCTTATAGTGCTTGATTAAGGCCGGTGCTGCCAAATATAGATGCCCAACATTGTGTTCGGCTGGATAAACAGCGTGACGCTTATCCAAAATTTTAAGCATTTCTTTTTTAAGTTCATGCGCATCGACGCCAGGTTTTAGAATATAATCCTGGTGCATAACGTGATCAAGTAAGTGACCATAATAAATTTTGTGTTCTATTTTGTCTTCAATCTCTTTAGGCAAATGCTCGAACCACTTATAATCATTACTTGCCAACGCGATATCTAGTGGCAAAATGTCAATACTATCCTGTTTTAATTCTTGATATCGAATCGCAACCCCAGCTGTTACATAGCGGTGAGTTGCCGCTTTACTAGTCTCATTGGCATCGGCTTCAAAGTAGTCGCCACTGGCTTTGTCAAAATAAGATTTGAGATACTCTCGCGCTTCTTCAATACCATTACCAGCCATTTTCAATTGTAGGTAATGGTCGTACTTTTCGTAATAATCATCTAACCGCTTTGGCATTTGATTAGGAAATAAATTACTTAATGTTTGAAGCAAACGATCTGGGAAATAAGGTTTGAAAAACGGAATGTGCTTCAAAAAGCGTTCGCCCCATGCTTTTAGCGCAAACATTTGGGGCAAATGACCCGTACCAATTTTTTCAATCACAATTAGTGAGTCTTTACCATATTTCTTGGCCAATTTATAAGCATTTTTATGCATATATTCACCAGAAACAGGCAATTCTTTGAATGTCGTCATAATATGGCAACGAATATCTTCCAACTCATCGGGATTATTCGTTCCAATGTAAAACATTTGTGTTTTTTTATCCATTGGGAATGTATCTAAGCGGACAGCCAATGCCGCAACGTGACCGGACGATCCAGATACTTCATACAATTCTTTAGGATTTGCATTGTATCGAATAGGCTTATCAGATTCAACGTCACGCACAACCTGTTCATAATGGAACATTGAACCATGATGTTCAGTAGCTGGTACTTGATTCAAATCAAAATTGCGGTTCTGCAAATTAGTAATAATCTCTTCGGGTGTTTTGCCCAAATCAATGCCTAAATGGTTAACTAAGTGCATTTCGTCATGTTCATCAATCCAAACATACAATGATAGCTCTGTATAAGCTGGACCTCTTCTGATCAAAGCACCACCAGAATTGTTGTTAATACCACCAATGACCGATGCACCCAAATTAGATGAGCCAATGACTGAATGTGGTTCACGTTTAAGTGGTCGCAATTCATTTTCTAAGTGAAACAGTGTCGTACCGGGGAATGCTAGTACTTGTTCCCCATTATTGATTAACTGTAAATCTTTAATTTTCATGCCGTTCACAACAACTGCAGAACGGTCATAACCTGGGGCAGGTACGGATCCCTCAGTCAAACTAGTGTTGGCTGCTTGCATAATAATGATAATATTGTTATCATGCAAAACATTAAGCACACGCCACATTGCCATTAAAGTGGTTGGAAATACGACTGCAACTGCATCTCCCTTACCTGAGCGGTACCCTTTCCTAAAACGTAAAGATTTTGCTTTGTTAGTAATAACATTTTTTTTACCAACAACATTGACTAGTTCTTCGACTAAGTCCATATTAACTTCTCCCCTCTATAACGTTTGTAAAAAACGTTTTAATCATTACGCTTTCAATGATACACTTTTTTTGATATTTTGGTTAATAGGTAGATTGTAAAATTAATCCGACGCTGTTCGGACAAAAAAGATCAGCTTCCCTTAAAATGGTGTTTACCACAAACACATCTTTTAGGAGCTGATCTTTTGTCTAGTATAACCTATTCTGAACGAATTAAAATCGAAACCTTTTGTGGTTCTGTTGCAAAGTTTTAAATCTACTATCAAATAAGGTAGAATAATAGAAAAAGATAGCAGGAGGAATGACGATGAATCATTTTAAAGGAAAGCAATTTCAGCAGGATGTGATTATTGTAGCCGTGGGCTACTATCTTCGTTA
>NZ_ATXL01000089.1 GCF_000421665.1 Bavariicoccus seileri WCC 4188
TAAAAAGGATAAAAACTAAAGCCAATAGGCTTAAAAATAAATAGTATACAGCTAAAAACGGTTAAAAGTAGGAAATTATCCTTATAAAAAAAGTTATGAATCATTCAGGTCTAATGATAAGCCGTAAATGTCGCTCAACAAAATAATGCTTGAAATATCAGGATAACTGCGCTCATTTTCCCAGTTAGAAATAGTTTGTCGGCTAACATTAATTCTTTTTGATAATGATTCTTGTGTTAAGTTAGCGTCTAAACGCGCTTTTTTTAGTTGTTTTCCAATAGTCATTTTTTACAACTCTTTTGATGATTTACTCTAAGTGTATCATCAGAGACGGTTACTTTTCTACCAAATTAAGGTGACATAGAGGGGATTTGCGTGTCAAAATGCTTTTACATTGTCTTACTGAGGCTAATTTAAATTCTTAAAGCTGATTAAATAGTTTAAAAGGCAATTTGGCTCTTTAAAACTCGCTTTTATCTCTCGAAAGCGAACTAACATCTTTTTTTCACGAAAAAGCATTCGCTTGTCCTATCCTTAAATTGTTAAATTTAAGGATAGGTAAACAATCTATACTCATAGTAAGAAGCAGATACTAAGTGGACTGTAATTAATAATTCAGTGCTTTAATATCATCAATAGTTCCCAATTTCTTTAATAAATTCAACCATTTTGTCGCATTTATCATCCAAATCTGCTTCAATTAAATCAGAATCCTTACGTGTATTTGCATTCTTAATTAAAACACCATTGCTAGTAGTCTCTCCAGCAGTAATAAGATAGTCTCCAAACATCTCTCGTGTACTCGAAATTTCGTGTAGATATTTCTCTTTCCATGCGACTTTTTTATGATTGGTAAATAGTTGCAGCATTCCCTCATTTCCAACCGAATCGAGGAAAACTATTTTTGGTTTTTTCATCCTGTTTAATTTCAAATAGTCGTTTAACATTTCAAGACAAGTTTTTTGGTTTAAACTCATATCAATTAATGCAAATGAAATTTTAGGAGATCGTTCTTTAAGCACAGCTGCCAATTCAAAGATCATGAGTAAACTAGATGTATTCTTTACTAAATTTAAGCGATTAGGAACGCCTTTTCGATAGCACTTTATAAGATATAAAGTAACAAGAGTTGTTATGATTGCTGAGGATATTAACCATTTTGACGCGCTATCATCTTGAATGCGTGGAGATAACCAAATGATAAAGAAACAGATTACGATAGCTATGAAAAGGAACAAGAACAGCAGATTTAAAATCATCATTTTATGTTTTGCCTTATCACTAAAGGCATACTGTTTAAACAGATTGAAAGTCTTAATCGACGTTGTATAATCGGTGACGACTACGACATCACTCTCTTTTATATCACCTACGTACATATTATAAACGCTGTGATTAGCACCCTTCAACGGTTCAAAACTAGCCTTAGTTATATCAACAGCATAGTCCAAATTTTGAAAGAATTGTTTTGCTGATAACAGAAAAGTTTTTCGCTCTTTTTCCGAGTATCTTTTCCCTGTAAAGAACAGTTATAAAATGTAGGAAAATGACAATGTAAAATTGTTGGTTTTCCTACATTTTTTATATACTCTTCTTATCCCCTATAGAATTGGAGTGGAATAGGAATGAGAAGAGATATCAGAGAAGGAGTGAAAAAACACATGATTGATGGCATAAAGCCCAATTATACTGCGTTAGCGGAGCAATACGGATGTGACTATCGTACGGTTAAAGCAGCGTATGAAGAAGCGTTACAAGGTAATAAACCTAAAACAAGGAGGACATATCCGAGTAAATTAGATTCATTCAAACAAATCATAGATACTAAGTTAGAAGATCAATGTACCGCTAAAAGTATCTTCAAATTCATACAAAAGAAAGGGTTCGATGGGAGTTACAGTCTTGTTAGAGACTATTGCCGTGGAGTGAAAAAAGAACGGATACAGAAAGCAACGGTACGCGTCGAATATACGCCTGGTCTTTCAGCACAAATCGATTGGAAAGAAGAAATGCGACTGATAAGCAGTCAGGGAGAAGTCTTCCGCTTTAATATTTTCCTTTATATATTGCCCTACTCAAAGAAGAAATTTATTACGCTTACCTTTGATCGTAAACAAGATACATTGTTTGAGTGCATGAATGATGCCTTTTATCACACCGGTGGTGTTCCAGAAGAAATATGGTTCGATAATATGAAAACTGTCGTCGACCGGTCACGAACTCAATTCTCTCAGGTTCATTTAAACGATCGCTTCTATTCTTTTAGTAAAGATGCAGGGTTCAGAACAATGGTCTGTCGTCCTTTTCGCCCCCAAACAAAAGGCAGCGTAGAAGCTCTCGCTAGAACAATGGACCGGTTACGGGTTTACAATCATGAATTTTATGATTCGACAGACCTCATTCGAATCGTTGACGAACTTTGTGATGAATTAAATTCGGAAGTGTCTCAAGCAACGGACGAGATTCCTGATATACTTTGGAAAATTAATGAAAAAGAGCACCTCCATAAGCTAAAAGATGACTTGTTAAATCCTTATTTTGAAGACTCTATTCGCCGTAAAGTCACAAAGGAAGCAATGGTCATTTTCCGCAAATGTAGGTACTCTGTAGACCCTCGTTATATCGGAAAAGAAGTTGACTTGGATCTTTCCGAAAACGAAGAGCACGTGCACATTTATTATAACGGAGAACAGATTCGTTCGCACCCACTTACCACAAAAAGATTGAACTATAACCAAGAAGATTTGGTTCAGATACTTAAATCAGATGTCATGTGACTACCGCCAGCGAAATGTACCAACGTTGCCAAGTTTTGTACCACCCTTTGCCATGAAATGTACCAGTCATTGCCAACCTGTTTACCACTTATTAACTTCTGTATAATTAATGTGCA
>NZ_ATXL01000090.1 GCF_000421665.1 Bavariicoccus seileri WCC 4188
CCTCCTGTTAATCCAATACTAAACCAAATTATATATGGAACTTGAGAATATTGAACTGTTCCAATAAAAGTTGATACGCCAAAAATATATGCTAATGCATTCCAGTTGTAGTATTTATCCATCTATAACCATTCCTTGCATGAAAATTAGTAAGTACCTGAGACAATATTAGGGAATACCCCGTTCATTTCTACCCCTAAATATACACCTTGTTTATTACTCACAGCCTGTAAGATAGAATATGTAAATCCAGCCAAACTTGGAAATCCTAAAATACCAACTGCGCTTGCTATTGCCGCTCCAACTGGCCCAAGTGATATTGCTCCCTGCCAACTATAGTTGCATATACAGCAGCTGGTCCAATCATTGCTGCTGAAGACAGGGTTCCGATCTAGACCACAGTGACAACAAATTGACTTATGGAAAAATATGGCACACATATAATTAAATTGTATACAACATGACCATATCAAAAGAAAAATATATATTCAAACAATTGCCTTATCTTTTTTCAATTTTGTTTTTAAATAAACTTAAAAGAACGATCATTAACTAAGTGCGAAAATCAGGATAGACTTCGCTAGTTTAATCAAAAGTAAACGTGCGAATAAAAACAAAATTATTTTTTAAAGCTTATAAAATGCGTTCTAAGGTGTTTTTACCTTTTTGGGTATATTCATATCGTTTTACTTTTAAAAAGCCTGTATCAGGCTAAAAATAGTGTTTAAATTGATTTTAATCTGTATTGCTGATAATTATAAAATAGAAAATTTGGCTCTTTTTTTGAATCGTGCTATAATGAATGTGCGAAACGATAAGATTTGTTGTTACACAACAACACAAAAGCCCAACCTACGGACATAGGTTGGGCTTTTTTTTCACTAGTTGCGACGGCTAGCGCTGTGGGTTAGTGAGCAACTTGCTTTTAATCGTTGTCTTTGTCCTTCTCTTCTAACCAATGAGAAAATAGTTCAGTGACTATGCCAACTAGTATTGGCGCAACGATTAACGATAAGATTTGGTAAAACACAACAACACCCCCTTTTCGGGGCAAGTCGCCATGAATGAGTATAGCATACCCGCCCTATCGACTATTTTGATCCTTGCATATTTTAATATAGCACTCAGAACCTGTATGGAACGCCCTTGGCACAAAAAGTTTGTCCCACGTTTAATTTAGGGTGTTAGGGCTTTACATGACCACTTTTAAGACGCCTTAAAAGAAATCGATAATCAAATCAAATTCATGTATACTAAAAGAAAAAAGCAACTGAGGTGACAACCTTTTGACAACGGATAGACAACCAAAAGAAATGTTGACAGTAAAAGAACTTGCAGAATTTTTTGGTATCAGCAGACAAGCCATGAGGAAACATGTTGACAACCTAGAGCCAACGTTCCTTGCCAAAAATAGCCAAGGATACAAGACAGTGCTATGGTCGGGGGTGTTGCACCTTGCTGACAAGCTAGGACGTCCCGAGTTGCTTGAAGCGTTCGAAATTCCTGACACAGCAAGCTCTGACAGTATAGAAACGAAGTTGTTTGCACAGTTGCAACAAAAGGACGCACAAATTGAACAGCTGCAGTCGTTATTAGCCCAACAACAAAAACTTCTTGATCAGCAACAACAACTAACTTTGCAAGCGAATAAACAAACACTGCTTCTAACGTCACAGGAACGCTTCTCAGGAGATTTAAACAAAGAATCGAATTATGATACCAAAAATTTCAAAACGTCTCAGAACACTTATGAGAGCCCCTCAGAGCATAAGGAGAAACTTACTCCTGAAAATAAAGTCGTGCGACCGAAACAAGAAAGACAGAAGAAATGGTGGCACTTTTTCCGTGAACCCTAAGATAGTGTTGAAAGGATGGATTGTGTATGCCGTTTTCAACTTATGTTAACAGCTATCCTGTGACTGCGTATATCGTAGGGCACCTTGGTTTATCGGTAGGTGATTTTTGTCGGCGGTATGAATTTGATCCCACGATCGTCAGCGGCTGGCAGACAGCGAATCGTTCCGTTTCCTCCTTGCCCGCTGACTTTGTGGAATGCCTGGCCATTGCGTCTGACAAAACAGCGGATCAAGTCCGCTGCATTTTACGCTTGTTAGAAAAGCAACATTTTGCTTATCTTGCGAAGAATCCAGCGTGGAACATAACACCGTCTTTACTCGCCCCCCGGTTTCTTCACAAACGAGGCAAAGAGAAAAAGCTTGATTTACCAGCATTTTAGTGATCAAACCTAGCTAGACCAATGTAAAATCACAAAGAACGCCCGTCAATCGCTTGATTGACGGGCGTCTTGTGTTAATCGAGATTATGTTAACTATGGAAATAAATAACTTGTTATAATCAATAGCTCGGTTCTTACTGCTATTTACGGCCAGTTTTCTCTTTTTTTAAGCTAATAAAATAGACAACTGAAAAACCTACGAATAGACCTACGGTTATCCACCATCTGAATGGTCTATCTAACAGATTAGATAAAGCCCAGTTCAAAATTAATACAGTTAAAAAAGTGCCCAAAATAACTTTAAGATCCTTCATGAATTATACACCTCCTAGATAATTCATAGTTTTATGAGTTTGCGCTCTAAAACCGTATTTCTTCAACATTTGTAAAGAGTTTCTTTTTTCACCCATTTGGTGCGTGAAAAAAGAACACCTTTCTGTTAATGTAGATTTGACGAAAATACAAAACAGAGGTGTTCTATATGTCAAATTTACGCGATAATCGACTAAGTTTCAATAAAAATGTTCAAATTTCCTCAAAAAGTGAAAAGCTATCTTCCCATGGCGGATTGATTTTGGTTCGTGAGTTCCTCGAAAAAATTCAGTTTAATAAATTA
>NZ_ATXL01000091.1 GCF_000421665.1 Bavariicoccus seileri WCC 4188
GTATCGTCTTCTTTAATCGTATCGCCAACTTTTACATCGATCTTAACGATTTCGCCTTCTGCGATACCTTCACCGATATCTGGCAATTTGAATTGAAAAGCCATAAATTTGACATCCTTTCTTTAATAAAACCCTTGAACAGGAATAAAACCATTTGAACAGGCAAAGAGTAAATAGATGCCATCTATTTACTCATCTGCTTACTCTACAATTAGAAATTAACTGTTTCTTTGACTTTAGCCTCTATATCCTTAGCATTTGGTAGCCAATCATTTTCAGCTTGACCAAATGGGAACACAGTATCAGGGGCTGCAACACGCCCAATAGGTGCTTCTAAAGAAAGGATGGCACGTTCGCTCAACTCAGCCATAACAGCCGCACCAACACCCGCTTGACGTTGTGCCTCTTGCACAATGACAGCACGATTAGTTTTTTCGACACTTTTAACGATTGTTTCAACATCTAACGGTGATACTGTTCTAAGATCTATGATTTCAACAGAGATGCCTTCTTTTTCAAGATTATCTGCTGCTTTGATAGCTTCACGAACCATAGCACCATAAGTAATAACTGAAACGTCAGTACCTTCACGTGTCACTGCTGCTTTGCACAATGGAACAGTGTAATCTTCATCAGGAACTTCCTCACGGAATGACCGATAAAGTTTCATATGTTCAAGAAAAACAACTGGGTCATTGTCTCTAATAGCTGAGATTAATAATCCCTTAGCATCGTATGGGTTACTTGGAATAACGACCTTGATACCAGGAGATTGCGCAATCAACCCTTCTAGGTTATCTGAGTGAAGTTCTGGTGTATGAACACCACCACCAAAAGGTGAACGAATAACGATTGGAAGATGACGTGTGCCACCCATCCGATAGCGGGTACGAGCTGCTTGACCAACGATAGAATCCATTGTTTCAAAAACGAATCCAAAGAATTGAATCTCAGCTACAGGACGAAATCCTTCAAGAGCTAGACCAATCGATAAACCACCAATACCTGATTCTGCTAATGGTGTGTTGAAAACTCTGTCTTCACCAAATTCATCTTGTAGTCCTTGAGTCGCTCTGAAAACACCACCATTTTTACCAACATCTTCACCAAAGATCAATACATTTTCATCGTTCTTCAATTCGGCATGTAAGGCATCAGTTACGGCTTGTATCAATGTTTTTTGTGCCATGATTATTTAGCCTCCTTTGCTTCATAGGCATCGATTTGTTCTTGGATCGATGCTGGAGCAACTTCGAACATATTCTTCAAGAATGTTGAGACTTTTTGTTTAGGAACAGCATCTGCTTCTTTAATCGCTGCCTTCACATCTTCCTTAGCCTTTTCTTCAACTTCTTGCTCTTTTTCCTCAGACCATAAGCCCTTTTCTGTTAAGTAATTGCGCATACGGATTAAAGGATCTTTTTTGAGCCAAGGTTCCATCGAACCTTCTGGTTGATAACGTTTAGGGTCATCACCAGATAATGTATGTGGCCCATAACGGTAACAAATTGTTTCAATCAAGACAGGACCATTACCAGCAACAACATATTCTCTTGCCTTTTTAGTCACTGCATAAACTGCCAATGGATCCATACCATCCACTTGGATACCTGGGATGCCGGCAGCAACAGCTTTTTGTGCTAATGTTTTAGCAGCTGTTTGTAATGAACGTGGTGTAGAAATTGCCCAACCATTATTTTGAACGACAAATATGGCATTAGCATGGTAAGACCCTGCAAAGTTAATTCCTTCATAGAAGTCACCTTGGGACGTACCACCATCACCAGTATAAGTGATGACAACGTTCTCCTTATTACGTTTTTTAAGTCCTAAAGCAACCCCGGCTGCTTGGACGTATTGCGCACCAATAATAATTTGTGGTGGCAATGCTTGTAATTCTTCTGGATACTTGTTTCCTTCAACATGACCACGAGACCATAAGAAAGCTTGGTATAAAGGTAACCCATGCTTGATCAATTGTGGTACATCACGGTAACCTGGTAACAAGACATCATCTTTTTCGATGGCCTTGATACTTCCTAATTGACTTGCTTCTTGTCCCCATGTTGGAGCATAGAAACCTAAACGTCCTTGACGATTCAATGCAGTCGAACGTTGGTGTAAAATACGTGACCAAACCATATCTGACATTAAGTCCACTAACTCGTCATCTGTTAAATCAGGTAAAATATCTGGATTAACTACCTTACCTTCTTCATCCAAGATTTGAACCATGTCGAAATTGTTATTGTCAGGCGTTAGTAACGACTCGATGGTTACTGATTTCTTTCTTGCCATATTCAAAACACGTTCCTCTCTTATTTTAATCCTAGTGTAGAACAGTAAAACGGAACTGTTACATAACCACTGGTTTACGGTATAAATTTATCACGAAAAATCAGACAATGCAAGCAAACTAGAGTCAAGTAAACCATTTTCATAAAACCGCTTAATTTTCTGAAAATATCACAATCTCTGGTTGTTCTTTTTCGATAATCCTTGTCACCCTTGACCTTTAGTTCAACATTTCACATGAATAGTTCCACTTAATTGTGACTGTTTCTGAAAAAAAGCTAATTATAGCTTCATCACCCTTTCTGTTTCACATTCTGTATATGTGTATTATTTTTTTCTATTAATAAGATAACCTACGGGCGTTGTAAGGTTACAATACATGTGTTACATGAAAATAAAAAAATAGAGGAAGCTTCTGCTATACTGTAATTACCACACCACAGAAAGGAAAGCTTCC
>NZ_ATXL01000092.1 GCF_000421665.1 Bavariicoccus seileri WCC 4188
TGTGACTGCTAAACTGTATTATGCAGTTACTGCTAGATAATAATGTGCACTTTTATCCCATACTTTCGTTCTATTTGATAAACTAGAAGAGTTAGTTTTTCAAATGGAAGGAGAAGAAAAAGGTGGATTTTAAAAAAGTGAATAGAATTGCAAAAGTACATCATTACAAAAAGAAAGGATTTTCAAATGCAAAAATAAGTCGAATGCTTGGTATACATCGAAATACCGTTAGGAGTGATTTAGAAAAAAGACCAGATGAAGCAATCGCTTGGGTGGAAAACCTTAATATTCGGTCAAAAAAGCTTGATCCCTTTAAAGAGACAATTTTAAATTGGCTAAATTATGAGCCGGAGCTTTCATCGGCTCAAGTCGAAGATTGGTTAGATGAACAGTTCGGTTACACCGAAGCAGCTCCAAGCACGATCCGTTCATACGTAAAAGAGCTCAGGGAAACCTACGGTATTCCAAAGGTTTTGACCTATCGAAATTACGAAGCGGTGCCTGAATTACCACCCGGCAAGCAAATACAGGTGGACTTTGGGGAAATAACAGTAAAACGAGGCTTAACTGATAGTCGAGTAAAGCTTTATTGTATTGGCTTTGTTCTTTCCCACTCCCGTTATAAATACGCTGAGTGGCAAGAGAAGCCCTTTACGACAAACGACGTGATTAGGGCACATGAGAATGCTTTTGACTACTTCGGAGGACGAACAGAAGAAATCGTGTATGATCAGGATAAGCTGATGATTGTCAGTGAAAATCATGGAGATATTTTATTTACTAAACAGTTTCAGGCTTATGTACTGGAAAGACAGTTTATTGTTCATGTCTGTCGTGCCGCTGATCCAGAATCTAAAGGAAAAGTCGAAGCCGTCATTAAATTCGTAAAGTACAACTTCGCCCGTGGTCGTCGCTTCTATTCCATTGAGTCATGGCAGGAGCAATGTGAGTCCTGGTTAACTCGCAGAGGCAATTATAAAAAACATGAAAAAATAAAAAAGAGACCGATAGACGTGTTCACTCTGGAAAAGTCACACCTCATCTCGATCTCTGATAAACCTATTCTCTCGAATAATGAAAGTATAACAAAGACCGTTCTGAAAGACAATACGATTCAATTTAAGTCTAATTATTACTCGGTTCCAATCGGAACCTATCGGCCAAGAAAAACAACTAAAGTCCGTGTAGTAATAAGCAATAATCGTTTGTCTGTGTTCGAACTGAAAAGCAGTCATCAACTCGCCGATCATCCCCTGGCTAAAGGGAAAGGCAAGCTGACTAAAGACCCTGATCATGGACGAGAAGCAGAAAGAAAACAGAAACTTGAGCAGCATATTAGTAAGGTACTTAGTCATTTCCATAATAAAGAGGAAGCGACCATTTTTATCAACCAGCTCAAAATTAGGTATCCAAGGCATATGAGAGATCAGTTACGTGTTATAGAAACCGTCATAGAACAAAATAATAACGTACTAGACAAGGCGTTGAATGAATGTATCATATTAAATTTATTCAGTGCAAATGTCTTAAGAGATGTGGCTAGCGAATTAGCTCGTCGGCAACTTCAGACAAATCTCCACGATATAGAGAGTGATGGTTTGTCCGAAAGGTATCAATCGATTACCGCTGTAGAACGTTCTGTTGAGTCATATCTACAAGTGTTAGGAGGAAAAGAATCATAGGTACTACAGAAAGTCTTCAATCTCAATTCAAGCAGTTCCGCATGACAGAAACGGCTCAGGCTCTGCCAGGTTTTCTGCGTGAAGCAGAACAGCAATCTTGGACTTATCAAGAGCTACTTGTGGCACTATGTAATCACGAAGAACATCGTCGAGAAGAAAAGACACGACAGAAGTATTTAAAATGGGCACAGTTTCCTTTTGAAAAGTCCTTGGAGGACTTCGATACTATCGAATCAATGTCACTCAGTAAACGACAAATCGATCAACTTCGAGAATGCGATTGGTTAGACCAACTTTTCAATCTCGTTCTCTTAGGTCCACCTGGAGTGGGAAAAACACATATAGCCATTGGTTTAGGGTTGGAAGCCATTGAGCGAGGTAAACAAGTCGCTTTTGTATCAATGGGTGAGTTGATTTCTTTGCTCAAAACCGAAGGTTATGTTCGAAAGTCGGCAATTCGCCTCAAACGTGTGAGACAAGCTGACTTAGTCATTCTTGATGATATGATGTTCATGGCTATGGAGACAAACGAAGCGAATCTCTTTTTCCAGTTGATTAGCGATTTATACGAGAAGAGTTCAATCATTTTAACATCTAATAAAGGCCCTGACAGCTGGGGTAAGATGCTTGGAGATCAAGGAATCGCAACAGCGATTCTTGATCGGCTTCTTCATAGATGTGAAGTCATTCATATGGATGGCGAGAGTCATCGAATGAAACATCGAGAAACAATTTTTGAATAAAAAAGTGCACAAAGTTATCTAGCAAAAAGTGCACAATTGTCCTTGACAGTTACA
>NZ_ATXL01000093.1 GCF_000421665.1 Bavariicoccus seileri WCC 4188
AGAGTCATCGAATGAAACATCGAGAAACAATTTTTGAATAAAAAAGTGCACAAAGTTATCTAGCAAAAAGTGCACAATTGTCCTTGACAGTTACAAAAACAAGCAATATAACGACCTGGGCTTCGAAGATCGCTTTAAGCTTTTAGTAGACAGCGAACATTCTCGTCGGAAAAGTAATAAGCTTCAACGCTTAATAAGGCAAGCCGCATTCGAAGTGCCTTCAGCATCAATTGAAGAGATTCAATATTTCGAAGACCGACGATTACTAAAAGAAGAGATCTTACGCTTAGCTTCTGGGTTGTACTTAGAAAATAAGAATAACATCATTCTGATGGGAGCAACTGGAGCTGGGAAAACTTACTTAGCCTGTGCCTTTGGTATAGCTGCTTGTCGTCAATTTTATAAAGTACAGTATGTTCGCCTACCTGAACTCCTAGATGAGTTTAAAATAGCAAAAAATCAACCAGATGACAGTTATAAGAAATTAATGCGTAAGTACACGAAGAAAGAACTACTCATTATTGACGAATGGCTCCTTCATGATTTAACCGAAGAAGAACTTTACTTGACCATGGAGATTATTGAAAAACGAGAAAAGACGACATCTACGATATTCTGTACGCAGTTCAATACAGCCGGATGGCATTCTAAATTAGGAGGCGGCCCAACAGGAGAAGCCGTTATTGATCGAATCGTCCATAATTCTTACACCATCACTATCGATGGAGAAACATCAATGCGTGAACGATTAGGTTTATCTAGTAATTTCTAAACCATTACTATGAAAAATAATGTAATCCTATGGATTATGTCAATGTATCCCATAACCAACTTAAATCCCAGTGGTTATGGGATATTTCTTAAATGGTACATCGAGTTGGCAAAGGGTGGTACATTCTGTGGCAAACAGTGGTAAGAAAGTTGGCATTAGTGGTACAAATGCGTGGCAGTAGTCAAAGAAAAGAGGAAATTGAATGATTAGTGTGGATCCGATTCGCGATGAACAAAAAATTCAAACGATGAAAAGTTATCTCAAGGGAAAAAATGTACGCGATTATGCCTTATTTGTGGTGGGCATCAATGTAGCTTTACGCATTACCGATTTATTAGCCTTAAAATGGGGCGATATTCTCGATGAAAAAGGGATATTTAAAGAAATTCGGCTGTTAGAAGGCAAAACGAAGAAAGAACGACGAATTCAGTTAAACAAGCCCAGTCAGCGTGCGCTAGAGGCGCTTCTGGGGAGCTTAGACGGGTATTCCTTCGACGATTACCTCTTCCAGTCGCGAGAAGGCGCGCAAAAACCCCTCTCTCGCCAACAAGCTTTGAATATTTTGAAAGATGCGGCCAAAGCGGTCGGGATCAAAGATAATGTCGGCACGCATAGTCTGAGAAAAACTTAGGGCTATCACGCATGGAAAAAAGGATTCAATCCAGCCATTATTATGGAGACTTTAAATCATAGTAATCTCACCGTCACAAAACGTTATTTAGGCATTCAACAAGATGATATTAATGATCTATATGGCAGTCTAAATTTATAGAGAACTTCTTTATTTTTGTAACACAATGTGTTACAATCTAACTAAGGAGTGATCAAATTGACAACAATTACTGTACGATTGAATGATGAAGAACAAAAATCTTTTAATGAGTACGCAAAATTACATGACCTGCCTTTATCTACTCTATTGAAAAAAACCTTAGAGGAAAAAATGGAAGATGAAATGGATCTGAAACGAATTAAAGAATATGAAGCCGATTTAAAAGATGGAAAAAGCGAAACTTATAACCACGATGAAGTAATGAAAATGTTGGATTTATAAAATGAAATATGACCTCGTTTATGAAAAAAAGGCTGTAAAAAGTTTAAAAAAATTAGATAAAGGGCAACAGCGTATGATTGCGGCTTGGATAGAAAAGAACTTAGTAGAGACAGATGACCCTAGAAGACATGGCAAAGCACTAAAGGGCGAATTGAAAGATTATTGGCGCTATCGTGTTGGAAATTACCGCTTATTAGCTGATATTAATGACGATGAAATCAAGATTATTATTGTTCATATTGGTCACCGAAGAGAAATTTATCGATAAAAATCATTCTTGTCATTGGAAAATGACAAGAATGATTTTTTATTTAATTCCCTCTTTCAGTAGTTAGACAAAAGGGTTCTGTTGCAAAGCTTTAAATCTACTATCAAATAAGGTAGAATAATAGAAAAAGATAGTAGGAGGAATGACGATGAATCATTTTAAAGGAAA
>NZ_ATXL01000094.1 GCF_000421665.1 Bavariicoccus seileri WCC 4188
TAATTACTTGCTA
Source organism: Bavariicoccus seileri WCC 4188 (assembly GCF_000421665.1). Classification (GTDB taxonomy): domain Bacteria; phylum Bacillota; class Bacilli; order Lactobacillales; family Aerococcaceae; genus Bavariicoccus; species Bavariicoccus seileri. Next base: position 14 of record NZ_ATXL01000094.1, read on the forward strand.
ATTACTTGCTAATTACTTGCTAATTACTTGTTAATTGCTTATTAGTTGCTTATTAGTTGCTTATTAGTTGCTTGTTAGTTAATTGTTATCAGTAGATTTAAAAATAGCAGTAGATTTAAAAATCTTTGTGGAACTATGATATTAGTTGGCTCTTATATCGTTTATCTATCGTTTACCATTTACAACTACTGTATCAGTTCTATCGCAATTAATACGGTCAGTCATTATCACAATTTGTATTTACCACAGTTGGTGAGTACTACAACTACTTTTTAGGAGGTCATCAGGATGAATGGTTTTATTCAATGGCTAGAAAAATACATCGTACCAGTTGCCGCAAAAATTGGTGCGCAAAAACATTTAGTAGCATTGCGGGATGCTTTTATTGGGACTATGCCAGCTACTATGGCCGGTTCGATCGCCGTCATGATCAACGCTATTATTCGAGATTTACCACCTCAATTTATTGGACCAAGTTATGTTGGGGGTGAAATACCGGTTATCAGTCAAATCATTACTGTCAACGGTTATGTTTGGAATGGAACGTTGGCGATTGCCGGGATTATCTTTGCTTTTTCTTGGGGCTATAATTTGGCCAAGGCTTATGGCGTCAATGATTTAGCAGGAGGTATAGTATCACTATCTGCTTCAATCATGGGGATTACGTTTGCCTTCTCTTCTAGTATTACAGATATTGGGACATTGCCATCAGATGTGGTTGATGCTATCAATCAAACAACTGCGCAATCGGGTTGGTCTGCTACAGCAGATACTTTAAATGCGGGTGCTTGGGGTTGGTTACCACTGAATAATCTTGATGCAAACTTTTTCTTCACTGCTATGATTATGGGATTTGTTTCAGTCGTTATATTCAGCAAATTGATGCTTAGAGATATTACAATTAAAATGCCGGATTCAGTTCCACCAGCAGTATCAAAAGCCTTTGCAGCTATTATTCCTGCAACTGTTGCGTTATATGTTGCCGCTATATTCTACTGGGTATTCAGTTTAATGGTTCCTGATCTTACGTTCTTACAATGGATTCAAAAAACGATTGCTCTTCCATTATTAGGCTTGTCACAAGGCTACTTTGCTGTCATTCTCGTCACATTATTTGTTCAAATTTTCTGGTTCTTTGGAATTCATGGACCAAATGTTTTGGCGCCAATCCTCGAAGGTGTATTTGGAGTTGCTCAATTAAGGAATGTTAACTTATTCCAAGAAGGTGGCGTGGAAAATGTCATCGAAAACGGCTACAAGTGGGTACGTGGATCCTTTGATGCCTTCGCTTGGTTTGGTGGATCAGGTGGTACGATTGTATTAATAATTGCTATTTTATGGTTCTCTAAACGGGCTGATTATAAAGCAGTTGGTAAATTATCATTAGGACCTGGTATCTTCAACATCAATGAGCCTATCATGTTTGGTTTACCTATTGTGTTGAACGCTTTAATGTTGATTCCATTTATTTTAGCACCAGTTGTGTCAGTTTCCATTGGTTATTGGGCAACTTACTTTGGATGGGTCAATCCAGTCAGTCAACAAGTCGTCTGGGTAACACCGCCATTCTTACTCTCATTCTTGGCAACAGGCGGTGACTGGCGTGCACCAATCGTTACTTTAGTCTGTGTCGTGGTAACATTCTTTATCTGGGCACCATTTGTTATTGCAGCTAATAAAGTGAAACCAACTGATGCAGAGTAAGTTTTTCTAAATAACTGTTAAAGTAATGTTAACCATATTCCTCGAAGCTGTGTTAAAAACAGTGTTGGGAGTGTTTCACTCACTAGAGAATACAAGCTTTAGCACGATAGATTATGTTAAAATAAAGCCAGGAAGTATAACTTTTAGGGGTTATACTGACTGGCTTTCACTGTTGGTTCGTTTAACCAATTTCAAAATATTAGAATCAAGGAGGAATTTGAAAATGATCGTCTTAAAAGCACCTATTCAACAAGACCAAATCATTGCGTTGTTGGAAGCTTCAACTGCTGAAAATGCTACATTTACATTTAAAGAAAAGAAAGGTCTGAACCTTTATTTTGATGTAACAGGTGTAGACGCAGCAAAAGGGGCTAAGCTTGCCAAGCAAATCGTTAAAGCAGAGCCTTGGGGGGCTGTTCTTTATTTTCAAGCGGAGCCTGTCAATGAGTAAGAAATAACAACAGTTATAAGAAATAACAACAGTTATAAGAAATA
>NZ_ATXL01000096.1 GCF_000421665.1 Bavariicoccus seileri WCC 4188
GTCTTCGAGCGCCTACGGCGATCCAGTCAATGGATTTAAATCAGTCATCACGTTAATTTTTTGAATCAATCGTCTACAAGGGAGAAGTATGCCTTCAAACAAACAAGAGAATCGTAAGAAGGTTCATTTAGTTAAAATCTACTTCGAGAACGCACTATTTTGTAGAAAAATTCCCAATTTTTCCAAGAACGATTAATTTATTCAAGAAACCAGCTTAAATTATAGAGCTATGAATTATTCAGGTTCTATGGTAATTCCTTAAAATAATATTATGAATTTTGATTTTATTTCAGAACGGAGATTAAGTCATGTATCAAAAGGCAGCAAAGGGTTGGTTAAAGCACTGGGACTTTATGTTATTAGATGTCCTCGCCTTGCAATTCGCTTTTGTGATCGCTTATTTCATCAGAGTGGGTCTTGCTTTTCCTTATTATGAAGGGCGATTCTCAAGGTTGGCATTGATTTTATTGTTTATCCAGATTGCCATTTTCTTCTTTAATGACACTTTTAAGGGTGTGCTGAGAAGAGGCTATTATTATGAGTTTACTAATACCGTAAAAACAGTCTTTATGGTGTTTGCGATGACCTCGATATTCTTGTTCGTGACCCAAGAGGGGATCAATTATTCCAGGCTGTTGGTTTTCTATACGTGTGTGATTTACTTCTTTATGAGTTTAGGGGTGAGGTATTTCCTCAAGGCTTTTCTTAAGAAACACCCAAGCTCTCGTTGGACGAGAAAGACTTTGTTCATTATAACTACCCCAGAGAGTGTCGAGAAATTATTTGAGGATGGCCTCAAATCATTATCTATGAGACAGTATCGATTAGTTGGTGTCGGAACGACGAATGTACCTGCTGTTAAAGCAAAGCTCAAGAAAGATTGGCCAGTGGTCACTCTAGATGAGGCGGTGGATTTCGTTAACCATAATTGGGTCGATGAAGTTTTTATCGACCTTCCCGAAAACAATCAGTATGTCAATGATTTGATGGATTGTTTCATCGATATGGGTGTTACGGTTCACTTCAAGTTGGCTAAAGTGTTGAGTCAAAAGGGAAAGAAACAAACTGTTGAAAAAGTTTTAGATTACACTGTACTGACAACTTCTATGAATATTATTGGCGAGAAGCAGTTGTTGTATAAAAGAACAATGGATATTGTCGGCGGACTCGTTGGTGTGTTGATAACGGTAGTAGCCACTATCTTCGTTGCACCATTAATTTATATCCAATCGCCTGGTCCGATTTTCTTCTCTCAAGAACGGGTGGGGCGGAATGGTAAGCCATTCAAGATGTATAAGCTTCGCAGTATGTACATGGATGCTGAGAAACGTAAGAAACAGTTGATGGCTAAAAATCGGATTAAAGACGGTTTGATGTTCAAGATGGAAGACGACCCCAGAATCATCGGCAGTGGCAAGGATGGTAAGGGTAAAGGCATTGGACACTTTATCCGGAAAACATCGATTGATGAATTACCACAGTTTTTTAATGTTTTGAAAGGCGAAATGAGTTTGGTTGGAACGAGACCACCTACGATGGATGAGTGGAAGCTTTATGACCAACATCATCGGGCTCGGTTGTCGACGAAGCCTGGGATTACAGGTATTTGGCAAGTGAGTGGTCGGAGTAATATTACTGATTTTGAAAAAGTCGTTCAAATGGATACAGATTATATTAAGAATTGGACGATTGGGACAGATATAAGAATTATCTTCCAAACGATTGGCGTTATCTTTAAAAGCGACGAAGGTGCGATGTAGTATTTTTGCATTGGGTTATTGTTACGACCTATTAGCTATTAGGTAAAAATCAGACTATAAACTTAAACAAGAGTGTGACGGAGTTGTGATGGTCACACTTTTTTTGTGCTTTCATACATTATGTTAGAGATAAGTAAGCCAGTTTGAATCAGCCATCGCTGTAAGGTTACAATACATGTGTTACATGAAAATAAAAAAATAGAGGAAGCTTCTGCTATACTGTAATTACCACACCACAGAAAGGAAAGCTTCCCCTATGAAGAATATTATAACAGAAGAAATGCGATACAGAAAGAAAGTCGTTGATTATGCGGTTAAACATGATAATAATGCCAAGGCTGCACGCAAATATCACACAAATCGGATGCAAGTCAAACGTTGGAGAGACAACTATGATGGGACATGGGATAGTTTAAGAAATAAGAGTACAAA
>NZ_ATXL01000097.1 GCF_000421665.1 Bavariicoccus seileri WCC 4188
ACAAAGTGAAAAGAGGTGGATCTTGTGACGGAAACAGAAAAGCAATTGATGAAACAAAATGAAGTTTTGTTAGCTCAAATTGACGCACTTAACAAGCAAGCCGAAGCCTATACCAATGGAAGCAGTTGAAGTTAGACTACTTTTTTAACTATCGTCAAAAGAAGAGCACGAAGGCTACAATTCCCTATAAAACTAGTGCCGCTCTCCTCACTTACATGAGATTGATGCATCCAGCGTCCAAAAAAAGAACATTTGAGCACAAAGATTGGCTTCTCCATTTCCCATCGGGAACGATTGATTTGCATCAGATCAATCGCTCTCTCAGTTTTTTTGGTCAACAAAAAGAAGCGTTAGAGCAACACTTAAATAAACAAATCGCTGAAATGGTTGATCATGATATCTCAGTTTGCTTTTTTGACGTCACAACTTATTATTTTGAATCACAACAAGCAGACGACCTTAAGCGATTTGGTTTTTCAAAAGATAATAAAGTGAATCAAGTTCAAGTCGTGATGGGACTATTAATTGATTCATATGGTATTCCAATTGGTTATAATCTCTATCCAGGTAATACCAATGAATTTGGCACACTTGAACCCGTTTTGAAACAATTGAAGGACCAGTATGGCATTCAGAAACTGATTATTACGGCAGATCGTGGCTTAAACTCTAAAGCAAATCTAGCTAAGATAAGGCGCCTGGGCTTTGATTATGTGTTAGCCTATAAAATTCGAACCGCCTCTAAAGAAGTTAAATCTTTGGTGTTAGACGATTCTGGCTATCGACAATTGTCAAAAGATTTAAAGGTCAAAGCAACTACGCTATCTCAACAAGTCAGACTGGAAGGTCAAACTTATGAGTTGACGGATACTTTTGTGCTAACTTATTCGAAAAAAAGAGCCCAAAAAGATCGAAAAGGCCGACAACGATTAATCGAAAAAGCTATTACTCTCAGTCAATCTCCTGCAAAAATGAAATCAGAGTTGAAAAAAGGTGGTAAGAAGTATGTGCAATTGGCGTTAGATAACGTTGATTTAGAAGTTGACCAACCCAAAATTGAAGATGATGAACGATTTGACGGCTACTATGGGATTGTCTGCTCAGATCGTACGTTGGAAGCGAGTGAAATCATTGATATCTATCAAGGTCTATGGAAAATAGAGGAGAGTTTCAGAGTATTAAAAAGCAATTTAGAAGCTAGACCTCTATTTGTATGGACCCCAGAGTCAATCCAAGGCCATTTTGTGATTTGTTAATTAGCTCTTACCCTCCAACGAGTCCTTGAATACCAACTAAAGCTGCAAGGGTTGTCGCTCTCAACAGAGCGCATTCAAAAAGCAATCAACTCCGCAGTCGTCTCACTCATAGAGCAGAAAACTGGGTCAGATTATTACATCAGGAATGAGCCAAACTCTGATTTTAAGGCCATCCTTTCAGCTCTCAAATTAGCAGAGCTACCTATGGTAGGTCGTGTCACACAAATCAAGTGGTAGATATACAACTACAAAAAAAGAAACCTCTCAAAAGTCCTTTAACATCAAGGGCTTTGAGAGGTTTTAACCATATAAAGTGTTAAAGTCAGGAAAAAGGCAACCGTCGGCTACATCAAGTGTAGCTCAACGATTGCCTATTTGTCATATACCCGTTTACTTCCCGCTTACTGTTTTATTTACACTTTCTAGAACACTGCTAACTCTATTTAGTCGCGTCATCTTTAAATGTTTTTAGTGCAAAAAAAGAAGCCACATAATGGCTTTTAAAGAGGGTTCTATAATATTTGGTGTTGTTACTCAAAAAGTAGCGACACCAATTTTTGATACAAAAAGACATTTGGTTGTCCTATAATTAAATCGCTAA
>NZ_ATXL01000098.1 GCF_000421665.1 Bavariicoccus seileri WCC 4188
CGACCTATGCCTGTCGAATCCGTAACGCTCCCTTAAAAGTGTTACTAGCTTATTGTACCAAATTTCACAGCTTTTATCAAACGTAAGTTCGCTTTAGTTCGTCTACACTGTTGTTCTTCTCTAACTAAGATCCCTCGGATTTGTTGCAAAAAAGTTGAATTTCAGTCACTATTAAAGAAAGGTATATGTTCTACTGTAATATTTATCAAAAATAATATCTACCAAAAATATCTATCAAAAAATTCTAATGATTTATCTATCATCACAATGTTCTAATGCACTATCTAGCGCTATGTAATTATGCTTTTTTTAGGACACCGTAGCTTAAAGTATATGTTAGCCAAACTATAGGAGGTCATGTGATGCAACAGTTATATATGAAACAAAAAGTTTTTTCAATTGGTGAAAAGTTTACTGTCACGGATGATCAAGAAAACCCTATCTACTACGTTGAAGGAAGTTTCATGCAAATTCCTAAAACTTTCGAGATTTATGATCAAAATGGAGACAACGTCTGTACGATTACAAAGAAAGTTTTTAGTCTCCTCCCTAAATTCTTCGTGGATATTGAAGGACAACCGACAATTACGATTATAAAGGAGTTCACTCTTTTTAAACCACGTTATACGATCGATTCTGGTGACATTTCCGTCACTGGTGATTGGTGGGATATGGATTTTGAGGTGAGTGAGGCTGGTTCGTCTATCGCCCAAATCAACAAAAAGTGGTTTTCTTGGGGAGATACTTATGAGATAACTGTGTTCGATGATGATAAGAGAGATCTTATTGTCTCATTAGTTGTTGCCATCGATCGGGTCAAAGCAGATCAAGCAGCATCTTCATCGTCATCGTCATAAATCATCTAATATCCCTCTGTTTCACGACTAAAGTGTTCAAAAATAACTAAAACGCGAGCTGTGTTGTCATCTCACAGCTCTTTTTCATGCAATTCTCATTTAAGTAGTGGTTTATTGTGATTTTTGACACATGTGTTCGTTTTTTTGATAATATATTCTTGTAAAACATCAATATTTAGGGGGATTATTATCGTGAATAAATTGTTAAAAGTCGGGATGGCCCTCTCTGCAGTGCTTTTAGTAGGTTGTAGTAATAATGGGGCTGATAGTGATAAGGACACATCGTCCTCAGACAAAACTGAGGCTGATTCTGGGGCTTCTGAGCAACAGTATACTGACCCAAGTGAGTTGAAAGATAGTTATGATGTCATCATCGTTGGGGCTGGTGGTGCAGGAATGACTGCTGCTATTGAAGCAAAGAACAAGGGACTTAATCCAGTCATTTTCGAAAAAATGCCAGTTGCTGGGGGCAATACGTCTAAATCATCCAGTGGTATGAATGCTTCAGAAACTAAATTCCAAAAAGAAGAAGGTATCGAAGACTCAAATGATGCTTTTTATGAAGAAACATTAAAGGGTGGGCATAACACAAATGACAAAGAGCTCTTACGCTTTTTTGTTGACCATTCAGCAGATGCTATCGATTGGTTAGATAGTAATGGCATCACGCTTGATAACCTGACGATTACTGGTGGAATGAGTGAAAAGAGAACACATCGTCCAACAGATGGTTCTGCCATAGGTGGTTACCTAGTTGACGGGTTATTACGTAACGTTCATGAGCGTGAAATACCACTATTCGTCAATTCAGATGTCACTGAGATTAATGAAAAAGATGGTGTAGTCGATGGCGTCACTGTTACAGTTCAAGGTGAAGAGCCACAATCAATTTCAAGCAAAGCCGTCATCATAACGACCGGTGGTTTTGGAGCTAGTAAAGAATTAATCGATAAATACCGTCCTGATCTTGCAGGATACGTGAC
>NZ_ATXL01000099.1 GCF_000421665.1 Bavariicoccus seileri WCC 4188
CGACCTATGCCTGTCGAATCCGTAACGCTCCCTTAAAAGTGTTACTAGCTTATTGTACCAAATTTCACAGCTTTTATCAAACGTAAGTTCGCTTTTGTCGCGACCAAAATCCTTAGGTTCATTTGACAACATTCCTCTAAACTGTTGCAAAGAATTTAAATTTCAGTCACTATTAAGGAAAGAAAGCTATAGAAAGAAAAATGTTACAGAAAGTAATAAGAGGTTAAAAAAGTTCAGGAAGGAAATCTCTTTATCGAACGATCATCAAAAATAAGATTAGGTTCTAGATGATGTCTAACTACTATATTCTAATACCAGATTCTATGACACTTTACTCTAAACTAATTAAAACTTAATTTATAGGAGGTCAAGCGATGCAACAGTTGTATATGAAACAAAAAGTTTTTTCAATAGGCGAAAAGTTTACGGTCACTGATGATCGAGAAAATCCGATTTACACTGTTGCAGGGAGCTTTATGCAAATTCCTAAGACTTTCCGAATTTACGATCAGGATGGTGACAATGTTTGTACAATCACCAAAAAAGTTTTTAGCCTCCTCCCTAAATTCTTCGTGAATATTGAAGGACAACCGACAATTACGATTATAAAGGAGTTCACTCTTTTTAAACCACGCTATACGATTGATTCAGGCGATATTTCTGTCACTGGTGATTGGTGGGATATGGATTTTGAAGTTAGTGCAGCAGGCTCTCCTATCGCCCAGATCAGTAAAAAGTGGTTTTCATGGGGAGATACTTATCAAATAACTGTTTTCGATGATGATAAAAGGGATTTGATTGTCTCGTTAGTTGTTGCAATCGATCGTGTCAAAGCAGATCAAGCAGCCTCTTCATCCTCTTCGTCATCATCATAAGTCGTCCAGAGAGCCATCTGTTTCACGACAAGAATGATCAAAAAAGCACTAAAACACGAGCTGTGTGAAGAAGACGCAGTTCTTTTTGTCATGCAATTCTCATTTCCACGATTTATTATGTGACTTTTAACACAATAATGTTTTTTTGGTAATATATTCTTGTAAAATATCTATTTTTAAGGGGATTATTATCGTGAATAAATTGTTAAAAGCTGGGATGGCTCTCTCAGCACTATTACTAGTGGGTTGTAGCAATAACGGCGCAGATTCTGATAAGGACACATCGTCCTCAGACAAAACTGAGGCTGATTCTGGGGCTTCTGAGCAACAGTATACTGACCCAAGCGAGTTGAAAGATAGTTATGATGTCATCATCGTTGGGGCTGGTGGTGCAGGAATGACTGCTGCTATTGAAGCAAAGGACAAGGGACTTAATCCAGTTATTTTTGAAAAAATGCCTGTTGCTGGTGGTAATACATCGAAATCATCTAGCGGAATGAATGCCTCAGAAACTAAATTCCAAAAAGAAGAAGGTATCGAAGATTCCAATGATGCTTTTTATGACGAAACGCTAAAAGGTAGTCATGACACAAATGACAAAGAGCTCTTACGTTTCTTCGTTGTTCATTCAGCAGATGCTATCGATTGGTTAGATAGTAATGGCATCACGCTTGACAACCTGACGATTACTGGTGGAATGAGTGAAAAGAGAACACATCGTCCAACAGATGGTTCTGCCATAGGTGGTTACCTGGTTGACGGGTTATTACATAACGTTCATGAGCGTGAAATACCACTATTCGTCAATTCAAATGTCACTGAGATCAATGAAAAAGATGGTGTAGTCGATGGGGTCACTGTTACAGTTCAAGGTGAAGAGCCACAACTGATTTCAAGCAAAGCCGTCATCATAACGACCGGTGG
>NZ_ATXL01000100.1 GCF_000421665.1 Bavariicoccus seileri WCC 4188
TTAGCATATATTTTTGGCGTATCAACTTTTATTGGAACAGTTCAATATTCTCAAGTTCCATATATAATTTGGTTTAGTATTGGATTAACAGGAGGATTATTGTTATTAATTAGCAATTTAAAATACCGAAATATAAAGTATCTCTTACTTGATATTTTCAACATTTTTATCATCTCAATGGTAGTTTATATGCTTCCTAGCTTCTTGGGATTTTATTTAAATATCATAGTCGCTTTATTAACGGTATTCCTTTTCGTACTTAAAAGCTTTTCCCTTAATAAACTTAAAATAACTTGATTTTAAAATAAAAAATAATGTAAATAAAAGCACGCTGAATGTTTAGATTTCAGTGTGCTTTTAAACGTAATAGATATTTAAGACCTACTGATAATTTAAAGAAATTTATTTCATACAAGGGACAGTAAAAATTCATAAATAGTGATTAGGTGTCTCGTAAAAAGGTTTCCCATTTTTAAGCGTTAGTAGTAAGGGCGCACTTACACATCATTTCAAAAATGATGTGTTTTTCTAAAAAAATATGTGAAATTTTTCAAAGAAGAATTAAGAATTCGCTTTGCTCATGCCAAAAGAACCCACTCAATTTGAGTGGGTTCTTCATACTTTTTAAAAAATTTAAAGGTGATCCTTGAACGTTAATTTAATACATATGATTATTATGAACTTATTCACTTAATTCGTAAGTCACCCCATTTTGATCAGTAAATATACGATCTCCAATCTTTTCAAATTTCCATGTATTATCTTCACTAGATATTAATAATTCAGAATCAGTCTTCTTAATTTCCACCTTTTTAAAAGTTGAAGTGTATTCCCTTCCAGCCTCTACATCTTTAGTTGAAAAGGAGTTTTTTTTGCCATCCATATTTATATTATCTTGTTGTTCATCTGTTAGATTAGTTGTCGACTCTGGAGTATCATTAGTTTTTAATTCATTTCCATAGTTTTTTTTGATTGTAAGCTCATCGTTATTAACTACAAAGCTCCCAGAGATCTGTGGAAATCCGTTACTATTGGTTTGGTTGAGAACAAGTGATTCATCAGAATTTTTATTTTGACAAGCAGCAAGAGTTAAAATAAAAAATAACGTAAAGATGATAGTCCAAAGCTTTTTCATAGTTTCCTCTCCTAATAGATATAAAAAATACAGTTATTCGGTTTTAATACTGTTTGGCGCATATGGCCCCTTTCGAACCACGCCCTCATAATAACCACTACATATGTTATTTTTGCCTAATTCCCAGTCTCCTAATGCAAGATAACCAGAATATCCGTTGTTTGAATACCAGATATAATCCTTTAAGTCTTTAAGAGGAGTATTAGTAAAACGAACTGACACGTGTTTTGTTTCAGCAGTAATAATTACAGGGTTAGCGATTAGATTGTTATTAGGCTCATTTGCATAGATTGGATTACTTATAATAAATTGGGTTCTGTTGCAAAGCTTTAAATCTACTATCAAATAAGGTAGAATAATAGAAAAAGATAG
>NZ_ATXL01000101.1 GCF_000421665.1 Bavariicoccus seileri WCC 4188
AAGTCTGGTAGGACGTTAAAGGCGGCCAACCGTTAGGGACAAGTTGTGATGGGGAGGGAAATTTAAGTACCGAAGTTTCTGATGTCACACTGCCAAGAAAAGCTTCTAGGGAAAAAGACAGCACCCGTACCGCAAACCGACACAGGTAGTTGAGGAGAGAATCCTCAGGTGAGCGAGCGAACTCTCGTTAAGGAACTCGGCAAAATGACCCCGTAACTTCGGGAGAAGGGGTGCTGACCGTATGGTCAGCCGCAGTGAATAGGCCCAAGCGACTGTTTATCAAAAACACAGGTCTCTGCAAAATCGAAAGATGACGTATAGGGGCTGACGCCTGCCCGGTGCTGGAAGGTTAAGAGGAGAGGTTAGCCATTAGGCAACGCTTTGAATTGAAGCCCCAGTAAACGGCGGCCGTAACTATAACGGTCCTAAGGTAGCGAAATTCCTTGTCGGGTAAGTTCCGACCCGCACGAAAGGCGTAACGATTTGGGCACTGTCTCAACGAGAGACTCGGTGAAATTATAGTACCTGTGAAGATGCAGGTTACCCGCGACAGGACGGAAAGACCCCATGGAGCTTTACTGCAGTTTGATATTGAGTGTTTGTGTGACACGTACAGGATAGGTAGGAGCCTAGGAAACCGGAACGCCAGTTTCGGTGGAGGCAGTGGTGGGATACTACCCTTGTAACATGACCACTCTAACCCGCATCTCTGATCGAGATGGGAGACAGTGTCAGACGGGCAGTTTGACTGGGGCGGTCGCCTCCTAAAGAGTAACGGAGGCGCCCAAAGGTTCCCTCAGAATGGTTGGAAATCATTCGCAGAGTGTAAAGGCAGAAGGGAGCTTGACTGCGAGACAGACAAGTCGAGCAGGGACGAAAGTCGGGCTTAGTGATCCGGTGGTTCCGCATGGAAGGGCCATCGCTCAACGGATAAAAGCTACCCTGGGGATAACAGGCTTATCTCCCCCAAGAGTTCACATCGACGGGGAGGTTTGGCACCTCGATGTCGGCTCATCGCATCCTGGGGCTGTAGTCGGTCCCAAGGGTTGGGCTGTTCGCCCATTAAAGCGGTACGCGAGCTGGGTTCAGAACGTCGTGAGACAGTTCGGTCCCTATCCGTCGCGGGCGTTGGAAATTTGAGAGGAGCTGTCCTTAGTACGAGAGGACCGGGATGGACATACCTCTGGTGTACCAGTTGTCGTGCCAACGGCACAGCTGGGTAGCTATGTATGGTTGGGATAAGCGCTGAAAGCATCTAAGCGTGAAGCCCCCCTCAAGATGAGATTTCCCATCTTTTTAAAAGAGTAAGATCCCTGAGAGACGATCAGGTAGATAGGCTGGAAGTGGACATTTAGTGATAAATGGAGCGGACCAGTACTAATCGATCGAGGACTTATCCAATTTTGGCTTCAAGAAGATTCAGTTTTGGGTAGATGGGTTTAGAGCAAGGAAGTTATTGTTAGATTCAGTTTT
>NZ_ATXL01000102.1 GCF_000421665.1 Bavariicoccus seileri WCC 4188
CAAAATAGTTCAAGGCATATTAGAAGATACTTTGGAAAGTTTATAAGCAAACTGTCAAAGGGAATCGCCATTTACACAAAATTATTGACACTCCCGAGGAAGGAGTTCCTATATTTAGGATATGAGCTATAGATATATGAGACTGCTATTAATGTTTGATATGCCGACAATTACTGCAGAAGAAAGAAAAGCGTATCGTAAGTTCAGAAAATTCTTAATTAACGAGGGTTTTATAATGCATCAATTCTCTGTATATAGCAAAATTTTATTAAATGGTACAGCGAATACATCTATGGTTGCTCGTCTGAAACGTAATAATCCTAAGAAGGGACTTATAACTTTACTATCTGTAACTGAGAAACAGTTTTCGAAAATGGTCTACCTTTCTGGTGAGAGAGATACGAGCGTCGCAAATACAGACCAAAGGATTATTTTTCTAGGAGATACTTATGATCAAACTTAATTTTCCTCTTTTAGATGATCCGATAGAACTTGTGAAGTCTACTGTGTTGGTTATCAATGATGTACCATTATTTGCTAGATTGAATAGGGCATTTTATCATTATGATGATCAAGAAGATGTTAAACTGTATGATTTAAAGTATAAACCAGTAAAATCAACTGAACTATTGGTTATTACAGACTTTTTGGGATTTGATGTTAATTCATCAACAGTACTAAAATTAGTATATGCAGATCTGGAGCAACAGCTTAATGAAAAGCCAGAAGTTAAATCAATGATAGATAAGTTGACAGCTACCATTACTGAGTTAATAGGGTATGAATTATTGGAACATGACCTAGATTTAGAGGTTGATGAAATTACTATTATTGAACTTTTTAAAGCTCTTGGAATTAAAATAGAAACTCTCAGTGATACGATATATGAAAAACTGATTGAAATTATTCAGATTTTTAAGTACTTATCCAAAAAGAAATTGTTAGTTTTAGTTAATGCCTGCTTGTTTCTGTCTGCAAGTGAATTAGAAGAGCTTTGCCAATACATTTCTCTTTCAAATGTCAATGTTCTATTTTTAGAAACTAAAGAAATTGATCAACAAACTGTGGAAAACCTAGAGGTTGACCAATACTTGATTGATAGTGACTACTATGTGACTAAAATATCTTAAAGTACTTGAGATTTTAGATATCAACGGTATTAAGCTTTGAAAGTATGTTAGAATTATTTACAAAGATAAATTAACAATGTTTCTCCAGGGTTTGTGTATTTTTAAATTGATCTTTGATAATTGAATAGAAAATGATATCTTTGATTAAAGGGATGCATTTAAAACCTATTCTTGCTATAGATGAATGGCGCGATTACGGAATTTTGC
>NZ_ATXL01000103.1 GCF_000421665.1 Bavariicoccus seileri WCC 4188
CTTGACAACAAACTCAAAAAATTCGTTTTGGTGGACAAGACATCAAGCACCACTATTATCAGTTCAGGTAACATATGTTTGACAACCCTAGACAATGTTTTTAGTGTTTAACGTCTTACCATTGACTTTCCCAGCGTTAACAGGTTTCTTTGAAAATACCTTTTACCGTTTCAGTGATCTCTACATGTTGGCAAATACGAGTACAATGGGGATCTTAGCTCTTTATTTTGGAATAGTATTTGGTTATGAATTAACGAGGATCGAACAAACAGAATCTCATCTTGACGTCAATCCATTGAATGGGGCGTTACTTTCAATGTTTGCGTTCTTCTTATGTATTCCAGAGTTGTTATTTGAAAACGGTTCGATGACTTTGATTAATTCAGTCACTGATACTGAAACAGTCATCAAAGGGTTCAGGATGGGCGACACTGTTTCTCGTTTAGGAACAACAGGTATTTTTACCGCTATAATCATGTCAATCGTTGCAGTGAACTTATACTGTCTCTGTGTTAGACGTAAATGGATCATCAAAATGCCTGATACAGTGCCAACTGGTGTCTCTCGGTCGTTTACGGCATTGATCCCAGCTTTCGTTGTTGCTTTTGCAGTGTTGATCATTAATGGTATCTTGATAGCATTAGGAACAGATATCTTCAATATAATCGCTGTACCTTTTGGCTTTGTCACAAACTTGACCAACAGTTGGTTAGGTATTCTAGTGATCTACTTCTTGATGCATGCACTTTGGATCGTCGGTATCCATGGGGCAACTATTGTGACATCTTTCTTGACGCCTATCGTTTTAGCTAACATGACGGCTAATGCAGCAGGCGCAAACATTCCATTTGCAGGGGAATTCAACAACTCCTTCGTAACAGTTGGGGGTTCTGGTGCGACATTAGGACTAGTAATCTTCATTACATTCTTTGCAAAATCAGATCAGTTGAAGGTATTAGGAAAAGCGTCAATCGTTCCTTCACTGTTCAATATCAATGAACCGATTATCTTTGGGATGCCAGTTGTTTACAATCCTTATATCGCAATTCCATTCTTCTTAGGACCAATGACGGCAGCTTCCTTAGGTTACTGGGCAATTAAACTAGGTATTGTTAACCCAGTTATAGCCCAAGTCCCTTGGCCATCACCAATTGGTTTGGGTGGATTCATCGGAACCGGAGGAGATTGGAAAGCTATTGTATTAGCCTTTGTCTGTGCCTTAGCATCCTTCATCATCTACTTCCCATTCATTAAAGTTTATGATGCCAAATTGGCGAAAGAAGAAAGAGAAAGAGGACAAGAAGTAGCAACACAAGCTTGATATATTAAGGCTATGTATGAAAAAGCTATCGCATTGACCAATTTTAGGACTGTTACCGTTAAT
>NZ_ATXL01000104.1 GCF_000421665.1 Bavariicoccus seileri WCC 4188
CTTCCAATCGCGTGCTTTTCTTAGCCTCCTGCGTCCCTCCATCAGTCAAACAATTGACAGCAGTACAGGAATATCAACCTGTTATCCATCGCCTACGCCTTTCGGCCTCGGCTTAGGTCCCGACTAACCCTGGGCGGACGAGCCTGCCCCAGGAAACCTTAGTTATTCGGTGGACGGGATTCTAACCCGTCTTTCGCTACTCATACCGGCATTCTCACTTCTAAGCACTCCACCTGTCCTTACGATCAGGCTTCGCCGTCCTTAGAACGCTCTCCTACCACTGGACCTATTGGTCCAATCCACAGCTTCGGTAATCTGTTTAGCCCCGGTACATTTTCGGCGCAGGGTCACTCGACTAGTGAGCTATTACGCACTCTTTAAATGATGGCTGCTTCTAAGCCAACATCCTAGTTGTCTGTGCAACTCCACATCCTTTTCCACTGAACAGATATTTGGGGACCTTAGCTGGTGGTCTGGGCTGTTTCCCTTTCGACTACGGATCTTATCACTCGCAGTCTGACTCCCGATCTAAAAATCGATGGCATTCGGAGTTTATCTGAATTCGGTAACCCGAGAGGGGCCCCTAGTCCAAACAGTGCTCTACCTCCATGATTCAATTGATCGAGGCTAGCCCTAAAGCTATTTCGGAGAGAACCAGCTATCTCCAAGTTCGATTGGAATTTCTCCGCTACCCACACCTCATCCCCGCACTTTTCAACGTACGTGGGTTCGGTCCTCCAGCGCGTTTTACCGCACCTTCAACCTGGACATGGGTAGATCACTTGGTTTCGGGTCTACAACAACAAACTGAGTCGCCCATTTCAGACTCGCTTTCGCTACGGCTCCGTCTTCTCAACTTAACCTCGCTTGTTATCGTAACTCGCCGGTCCATTCTACAAAAGGTACGCCATCACCCATTAACGGGCTCTGACTACTTGTAAGCACACGGTTTCAGGTACTATTTCACTCCCCTTCCGGGGTGCTTTTCACCTTTCCCTCACGGTACTGGTTCACTATCGGTCACTAGGGAGTATTTAGCCTTGCCAGATGGTCCTGGCAGATTCCGACGGGATTTCTCGTGTCCCGCCGTACTCAGGTGCTATGCGTGGGTTCTTAGTTGTCGGATACGGGGCTCTCACCCTCTTTAGCGCTGTTTCCCAACAGCTTCTCCTAACCAATCACCATCACTGATGCATAGTCCTACAACCCCAGAAAGCAAGCTTTCTGGTTTGGGCTCTTCCCCGTTCGCTCGCCGCTACTTAGGGAATCGATTTTTCTTTCTCTTCCTGCAGGTAATGAGATGTTTCAGTTCCCTGCGTCTACCTCACTGCTGGCTTAACACCAACGGTGTCACATTCGATCAAGAATGCGGGGTT
>NZ_ATXL01000105.1 GCF_000421665.1 Bavariicoccus seileri WCC 4188
TTTTTTTTTTCCAAAGTGACAGGTGCCCCGGGTAACCCAGTTCCTCACTTTTTTTTACTGCGGAAAATACGGAAGCGGAAGCGGAAGCGGAAAATACGGAAGCGGAAAATACGGAAGCGGAAAATACGGAAGCGGAAAATACGGAAACGCGCGGGAACATACAAAATATACCTTTCTCACACAAGAAATATATGCTACTTGCAAAATATCATACCAAAAAACTTTTCACAACCGAAACCAAAACCAACGGATATCATACATTACACTACCACCATTCAAACTTTACTACTATCCTCCCTTCAGTTTCCCTTTTTCTGCCTTTTTCGGTGACGGAAATACGCTTCAGAGACCCTAAAGGGAAATCCATGCCATAACAGGAAAGTAACATCCCAATGCGGACTATACCACCCCACCACACTCCTACCAATAATGGTAACTATTCTATGTTTTCTTACTCCTATGTCTATTCATCTTTCATCTGACTACCTAATACTATGCAAAAATGTAAAATTATCACACAAAACATAAACAATCAAAATCAGCCATTTCCGCACCTTTTCCTCTGTCCACTTTCAACCGTCCCTCCAAATGTAAAATGGCCTATCGGAATACATTTTCTACATCCTAACTACTATAAAACAACCTTTAGACTTACGTTTGCTACTCTCATGGTCTCAATACTGCCGCCGAAATTCTGTCCCACATACTAAATCTCTTCCCGTCATTATCGCCCGCATCCGGTGCCGTAAATGCAAAACAAATACCATCTATGTCTTCCACACCATCATTTTACTATGCCTGCCACCATCCATTTGTCTTTTGCACCATATCTTCATAACCTGTCACCTTGAAACTACCTCTGCATGCCACCTACCGACCAACTTTCATGTTCTGTTTCGACCTACCTCTTGTAAATGACAAATCACCTTTTTCATCGTATGCACCTTATTCTCCACATCACAATGCACTATTGCTTTTGCTTTTTCACCTCTCATATCCTATTGCTATTAGATGAAATATAATAAAAATTGTCCTCCACCCATAACACCTCTCACTCCCACCTACTGAACATGTCTGGACCCTGCCCTCATATCACCTGCGTTTCCGTTAAACTATCGGTTGCGGCCATATCTACCAGAAAGCACCGTTTCCCGTCCGATCAACTGTAGTTAAGCTGGTAAGAGCCTGACCGAGTAGTGTAGTGGGTGACCATACGCGAAA
>NZ_ATXL01000106.1 GCF_000421665.1 Bavariicoccus seileri WCC 4188
GATCGGCCACATTGGGACTGAGACACGGCCCAAACTCCTACGGGAGGCAGCAGTAGGGAATCTTCCGCAATGGACGAAAGTCTGACGGAGCAACGCCGCGTGAGTGAAGAAGGTTTTCGGATCGTAAAACTCTGTTGTTAGAGAAGAACATGTCTGAGAGTAACTGTTCAGGCAATGACGGTATCTAACCAGAAAGCCACGGCTAACTACGTGCCAGCAGCCGCGGTAATACGTAGGTGGCAAGCGTTGTCCGGATTTATTGGGCGTAAAGCGAGCGCAGGCGGTTTCTTAAGTCTGATGTGAAAGCCCACGGCTTAACCGTGGAGGGTCATTGGAAACTGGGAAACTTGAGTGCAGAAGAGGAGAGTGGAATTCCATGTGTAGCGGTGAAATGCGTAGATATATGGAGGAACACCAGTGGCGAAGGCGACTCTCTGGTCTGTAACTGACGCTGAGGCTCGAAAGCGTGGGTAGCAAACAGGATTAGATACCCTGGTAGTCCACGCCGTAAACGATGAGTGCTAAGTGTTGGAGGGTTTCCGCCCTTCAGTGCTGCAGTTAACGCATTAAGCACTCCGCCTGGGGAGTACGACCGCAAGGTTGAAACTCAAAGGAATTGACGGGGACCCGCACAAGCGGTGGAGCATGTGGTTTAATTCGAAGCAACGCGAAGAACCTTACCAAGTCTTGACATCCTTTGACCACTCTAGAGATAGAGCTTCCCCTTCGGGGGCAAAGTGACAGGTGGTGCATGGTTGTCGTCAGCTCGTGTCGTGAGATGTTGGGTTAAGTCCCGCAACGAGCGCAACCCTTATCATTAGTTGCCAGCATTTAGTTGGGCACTCTAGTGATACTGCCGGTGACAAACCGGAGGAAGGTGGGGATGACGTCAAATCAGCATGCCCCTTATGACTTGGGCTACACACGTGCTACAATGGATGGTACAACGAGCAGCGAACTCGCGAGAGTCAGCGAATCTCTAAAAGCCATTCTCAGTTCGGATTGCAGGCTGCAACTCGCCTGCATGAAGCCGGAATCGCTAGTAATCGCGGATCAGCACGCCGCGGTGAATCCGTTCCCGGGTCTTGTACACACCGCCCGTCACACCACGAGAGTTTGTAACACCCAAAGTCGGTGAGGTAACCATTCGGAGCCAGCCGCCTAAGGTGGGACAGATGATTGGGGTGAAGTCGTAACAAGGTAGCCGTATCGGAAGGTGCGGCTGGATCACCTCCTTTCTAAGGAATAACTGACG
>NZ_ATXL01000107.1 GCF_000421665.1 Bavariicoccus seileri WCC 4188
TCCGCAATAGCTCAGTTGGTAGTAGCGCATGACTGTTAATCATGATGTCGTAGGTTCGAGTCCTACTTGCGGAGTTTTTTAAAATTCATACGAGTGATTGTTGTTCGTATTCTTGGAGAGTTGTCCGAGCTGGCCGAAGGAGCACGATTGGAAATCGTGTAGGCGGGTAAAACTGTCTCAAGGGTTCGAATCCCTTACTCTCCGTTTTAGAAAACAATGGCCCGTTGGTCAAGCGGTTAAGACACCGCCCTTTCACGGCGGTAACACGGGTTCGATTCCCGTACGGGTCATCATCAATTTTTGGAGGTTTAGCTCAGCTGGGAGAGCGTCTGCCTTACAAGCAGGATGTCAGCGGTTCGATCCCGTTAACCTCCATTACAATTTAGTATTAGTCTGGTTCCGTGGTGTAGGGGTTAACATGTCTGCCTGTCACGCAGAAGATCGCGGGTTCGATTCCCGTCGGAACCGTTTAGACTCCAGGCTCGGTAGCTCAGTTGGTAGAGCACTTGATTGAAGCTCAAGGTGTCGGCAGTTCGATTCTGTCCCGAGCCATCTGGAGGGGTAGCGAAGTGGCTAAACGCGGCGGACTGTAAATCCGCTCCTTCGGGTTCGGCAGTTCGAATCTGCCCCCCTCCATTATTTTTAGGTTATTAAGTTGACCTAGGGGTATAGTTCAGTGGTAGAACAGCGGTCTCCAAAACCGTTAACGTGGGTTCGAGTCCTGCTACCCCTGTGTAACATTTTTTATTATGGCGATCGTGGCGAAGTGGTTAACGCACCGGATTGTGGCTCCGGCACTCGTGGGTTCGATTCCCATCGTTCGCCCTCTTTATTGGGCTATAGCCAAGCGGTAAGGCAACGGACTTTGACTCCGTCATTCGTTGGTTCGAATCCAGCTAGCCCAGTTTAATAATTGGTGGCGGTATAGCCAAGTGGTAAGGCAAAGGTCTGCAAAACCTCCATTCACCGGTTCAAATCCGGTTACCGCCTTTCTGCTATTATTAATTATATCCTTAACATGCCGGCGTGGCGGAATTGGCAGACGCGCTGGACTCAAAATCCAGTGCCCGTTAAGGGCGTGCCGGTTCGACCCCGGCCGCCGGTATCACGAAGAACCTTTAGTGTGAGTGTATCTTACATTAGAGGTTCTTTTTTTGGTTCTAAGTCAAATAGTGTTGTTACCGTTAAATCACTTAAGGAAAACGCTTCGGCGTTTTCTTTTTTTTT
>NZ_ATXL01000108.1 GCF_000421665.1 Bavariicoccus seileri WCC 4188
AAAAATTCGTTTTGGTGGACAAGACATCAAGCACCACTATTATCAGTTCAGGTAACATATGTTTGACAACCCTAGAATCATGACAAATTGATTGTAAGTAACTATTGACAACGGTAGTTTGATTTGATATTCTGTTAGAGTTGAGAAAACAAGCAGAAGCACCCGCTTCTCGCCTATGTCGACATTGTCCATGGGCTGATCATCTTAATCTACTCACTCGACAGAGTGAACAGTAGCTTACTTGTGATTATTAAGCAGCGGGTCGTCTTCTAGGCGATCCGCTTTTTCTGCGTTTTCTCTCAAATAATTTGGAGGTGAGGAATCATAGCAAAAGATATGATGGTAAATGACGGTATCAGAGCACGTGAGGTTCGTCTGATTGATTCTGAAGGGGAACAATTAGGTGTTAAATCTACGCGCGAAGCACTTGAAATTGCGGCAAACAGCGAACTTGATTTAGTACTGGTCGCACCAAATGCGAAACCGCCAGTTGCTAGAATCATGGATTATGGGAAATACCGCTATGAGATGCAGAGAAAAGAGCGTGCGGCTCGTAAGAATCAAAAAGTTGTTAGTGTGAAAGAAATCCGGTTAAGTCCAACGATTGACACACATGACTTTGATACAAAAGGTCGTCAAGCTCGTAAGTTTATCCAAAACGGAGACAAAGTCAAAGTCTCTATTCGTTTTAGAGGACGTGCAATTACACATAAAAGCATTGGTCGTGACGTGTTAGAACGTATGGCTGAAGAATTGGCTGATGTGGCACAAGTAGAATCTAAAGCGAAAATGGAAGGTCGTAGCATGTTCTTAATGCTTGCACCTAAAGCTGAACAATAACAGTTCATATCATTAGTTACAGGAGGAAACAGTAATGCCAAAACAAAAAACACACCGTGGATCAGCAAAACGGTTCAAAAGAACAGGTACTGGTAAATTGAAACGTGCAAGTGCATTTACTAGCCACCGTTTCCATGGCAAGACTAAAAAACAACGTCGTCAATTACGCAAATCACAATTAGTATCTGAGTCAGATATGAAGCGTATCGCACCACAATTGTCACAAATGAAATAAGTTGTGATTAAATCCGGTTTGAACCAAAGCACTGGAGTAAACTAATGGAATACTTGAAAAGTATGGAATTAGTTTAGGAAGTGGACGTTGGTTCAGGATTTAAGAACACGATTA